>CAZVWV010000083.1:0-17241 GCA_964631745.1 uncultured Bdellovibrionales bacterium | reverse complement strand
AATATCCCTACTCTGCGCCGCGTTTGTAATTTACCCGGGGTTTTTGAGCAGCTACACGACCCCGGCCTAAATGACTAGTACCAAAGCCGTTTCTCCCAAAACATAGACGAACTTGGGGTCCTAAGTATAGACTGCGAGCAATGACCCGAGTCATAGATTTCCTACCATGTCATGCGCCGCCAAGACGTGTGCTTCTAATATCAGGCCTGACGCTTCTGGCGGTGTTGATTGGCCTTAGGCTTGAAACTTTTTTAAACATTAACTCCCTCTTCCTGGGTGGTACGCGCGGGGACAGCGCTCTTTACCTCTGGCTTGTTAATTCTAACCTCGAAAACCTTGGAAACGCCGGGTGGTTTAACACAAAAGCTTTCTATCCATACTCGCTCTCGCTTGCTTGGAGCGACAACTTTATATTGCCCTCGCTACTGTATAGCGCTTTTCAAGGGCTGGGCTTGGGGCAGGCGCTTAGCTGGAATTTACTTATACTCTCGGCGGAATTTCTAAACGGTTTTTTCGTATTTTTACTAACTTATCGCTTACTCGGCAAACAACATCTGGCCCTACTTAGCGGCATCTGTTTTATGGGCTCGGCCTATTTTTCTGCAAACCTAGGCCATCCACAACTTCAGTTCGCCTTTTTCTTGCCCATGACGATGATGGCCTGCCTATCCTACCTTTCCAGCACTTCCATACGCTCAGCTTTATGGTGCGGCTTCACAGTTTTTTTGGCCTTTATCAGCACCGTTTATTACGCCGTATTTTGCGCGATTTTATGCGGCAGCGTAATTTTAGCCACGTTACTAATTCGGCCCCATTACTTAGAGCGAGCAGAGCTTTCGCGCTTTGCTTGCGGGTTTCTATTGGGGCTTCTGCCAGTTGTCCCGCTCCTTCTTCCCTACCTTAAAGTGCGCGAAGCTTTTGGGCCTAGAAATCTATACGAAGCCTACTATTTTGCGGCGAGCTCCCTTTCATATATTTCCACCTCTTCTCTTAACTGGCTTTACGGATTTACGGAACGCTTTAGCCATGACGAGGGGCGCTTGTTTTCAGGCCTTTCTCTCTTGGCGCTCGCCCTCTGTGGATTTTTAACTTTACGCGGCACCGCCCGGCTCAAACAACCATTTCGAATATTCTTTGAACTTCTTGCCATAGCGCTTGTGGCCTCGTCATCATTAGCACCCCTGCCCCGATATATCTGTGCACTCTCGCTCTGGGCTCTGTTGTTTTCAAGCGCGTTTCTCACTTGGAAAATTGGCTCACTAGAGCGCGCCCTAAATGTTCAGATCATGACCAATCGGAGCCTGGTCTCGCTCTTTAGCTTCGTGGCCGTCATCTTTCTGATTCTATCCTTTGGGCCGTGCGGCAATCCCGAGAAAGGCCATCTGGCGCTCGCTCCCTATCGCTTCGTATACGCCCTGCTTCCCGGCTTTGATTCGATCCGCGCCTCCGCTCGTTACGGCGTGGTAGTACTGTTTTGTCTCTCCGTGTTAGCGGCATACGGCGCAAACTTTATTCAGAAATTTTATCCCAAAAAGGGCTGGCTAGTGTGGTCATTCGTGGTGGTATTTCTGCTGGAGAGTTACTTGCCGCGTTACCCCTTGGAGCCACTAGAGCCAACTCCCGGCATAATCAGTAAAGTCTCTGAGCGTATGTTAAAAGATGATGTAGCTATCTTTCTACCGCTTGTTCCGGCAGTTGAAGATTTAAAATTCAGCTGGACCGATTACGCCTTCTTAAACGCAAAATACATGAACTGGGCCAACCACACTTTGCTTCGACTCGTAAACGGATATTCCGGGCAAAGAACTAATCTGGCCGAACGACTACCGCTCAAACTGAGGGGCTTCCCATCGGAAAATTCTATTGCCGAGCTAGGAACTATCGCAGGGCTACGTTTCATTATTTTTTCCTCCAAAGACTCACCCAACTTTCAAACAACTACATTTTTTCGAGCTGTAAATGCCGAGTCATCCAAGATAGCCTTGCTGGATTCCGATGCAGATGGCAACTTTTTGTTCGAGTATGTGGCTCAAAGAGAGATTGGTGAAGGTACATATCTTTTGGCACCCTCATACCCAAGCGCGGGACTGACCCTTGAGTTAATGTCGCCTTACGACACAAATCAGAAAGGCAGTTCCGTAACCGTCTATGCCAATGAAGCTCCGACTAGTACCATCTCTATTAAGTCTTCCGGAACGTGGGAAGAGTTCTTAGTACAGCTTCCGGAATCGAGCGACAGAGTTCGACCCTTTAAAATAACTTTTAAAATTGACGGGGATCAGAAAATCTATCTTCGTAAGAGTTCAGTAAAATGAGGCCATATGAAAAACGGGATTAGAAATCCAGTTGCATGTAAAAAAATATATCTATTCGTGGCGCTGTGCTTAATATTATTAAATACGACCTGCTCGCTGGCTGAGGCCCAGTCGAAACGTGCCCCATCCGATCTTGCCGAAGAAGCTCTGAAGACGGCCGGGATCCAAACTAGCGCGCCGTGTAGTCAGAGCAAGGTCTTCCAAGACATTATTCCGCAAGACTTTATCAGAGCCAATCCACCCTGGGGCCCGCAAAAGTTTGCCTGCGACAACGGAGGATTTAAGCTAGAAGCTTTTTCCGGGAAACATTACGCCACGCTAAATTGTCCCATAAAGGCCTGGCTCGATTCTGGTGGCGGCAAACGCTGCCAACTGCGCGCTTACGGATTCGTGGTTGAAGGCGCCCTGGCTTGCATGTACTTGGTGGCTGAGGCCGAGTGCGGCCTCGCGCCGGGGATTATGGCGATTGATGCGATTGGTGTGATTAAGGGGTAAGTGGGCGTGGATACGGCTTAACTATTATAAAGGCCGCGATTGTGTTGGGAATGCTGCGCTATAATATTTCAGTATTTCCGCTATACTGAATTAATGGAAAACTTAATTACGGTAAGCTCACGTGGCTCCTTGACTCTCCCTAAGGAGTTACGTAAGAAGCTCGGCATTCCAAAAGGTGGCCCTATCTCGGTAACGATCACCGTAGACGGTATTCTATTAACCCCCGTGGCTGCATACCCTAACGAAATGTACTCAGAGGCAAGGGTGGCCGAATTTAATAGGGAAGAAGCCAAACTCCGAAAATTCAAACTCAAGTGAAGATTTTCTCACCGGAGCTTTTGGCGATAGAGCTTGGGTTGAAGAGCGCCGACTAGAGCTGACTCTCACTCACTAAACGGCCGAAACGAAACTCCTAGCTCTTCCAACGCGGAAAAATCAGGTGCTGGGTTGGTGTTCATTAAGCTGATTAAGCTATCGCTCTTAAAGCCAAGCCTTACTCCAAATTTTTCTAACGAACTGAGCACCAACCAGAGCGGCTTCCATGGCGCAGAGATGATAATCGGCGACTTGTCTATGCGCTCAGCCAGTTCATGAATAACCCCAGAGAAAGTTAGTGGCTCCTTATTGGCTGCGGTGATTAGTTTGGGGAAATTCGACAGGTCGCGTTCCAGTAGCAACGAGACCAGCGCCGCCAAATCTTCTTCATGCGAGAGATAAAGTTTTTGGGACCCGCCCACCAGAGGAATTATCTTGAATTTGGAAACCAACTTAGCAAGTTTTCCAACCATGCCGCCAGAATCCGCGCCGTAGACCATGCCTGGTCTAATCACCGTTCCCCCAAGTTGCAAAACAATTTTCTCAACCTCCAACTTCGATCTGCCATACAGAGATTTACACTCGGGAAAGGCGCTCATCGAGGAGATAAATATCAGTTTCTTTATCCCCGCCGCTTTGGCGGCGGTAAACAACTTTTCCGAACCCCGGACATTAACGCGCGAGATCTCGGGCCAATCAAGCGGGGTAAAATCATAGGCGCAATGAATAAGTGCCAACGCCTGCGCAAGCTCGCTCACATCACGGCCAAGCTCGAAGTAAATATCTTCTGACTGGGTAGGTTTCCGCACCAACGCGCGGACCTCAAATCCCTTGGCCTCCAAGGCAGCCTTTAGCACAGAGCCAAGGTATCCATTCGCGCCGGTTATCAAGCAGAGTTTGGGGGTTAGCATTTGGGGGTATTAGACTATATTACTTCAACGCGATGCAATTCGTGGCTTTTAGCCCCGCAACGATTAGGCCTTGGCCGGGCAGGTGATATTTCGTAAACGTCCATAGAGCAGTTCGCTTGAAACTCATTGCGCTTCTGAATAGAGTATCTTATAATACACAAAGGTATATTTCGTAATATTTTTCTCTATTTTTATAATACCCATTTTAAATTGATTTTCTATGAAGAAAACCAAAACTTCCCTCGATATTCCTAATGATTTACTTAAGGACCTACTTGGCTTTACTAAAGCAAAAACCAAAAGTGATGCAATCATCACTGCAATTACTGATTACAACCAACGCCAACGAAGTCAAAAGCTTCTCAGGTTTGCAGGTAAGCTTAATAATTTGATGACAAGATCAGAACTTAAGAAGATGCGAGAGGCTAGTGAATAATAAGTTTGTCCTGGTTGACACATCCGCTTGGATCGAAATGCTTCGTCCACCAAGTGTAAGCGCCGTTGCTAAGCGAGTGAAGGATCTACTTATGGAAGGCAGAGCCGCACTATGTGAGATTATTTTACTGGAGCTATGGCATGGAGCTAATGGCAAGTATGAACGAGCAGCACTCTCCGAAATGCAAAGAGTGCTTACTTGTTTTAAAATTAATTCTTTAGTTTGGACTCGATCTTGGCAGCTCGCTCAGCGAGCTAAGCAGTCTGGATTAACTTGTCCAACTACAGATTTAGTAATTGCTGCGTGTGCATTTGAAAACGATCTTACAATTGAGCATAACGATAAGCATCTAAGCTTATTGTCAAAGTTCCGATAAGGACTGAGGTGTGTCCCGAAAACTCAACAGGTGGAATCCAGCTCTACAAGCTCAGCTAAGCCGCTTATGTCGATACCCTGGCCGAACTTCGAGAAGCTTCACCAGCTCTACAAGCTCAGCTAAGCCGCTTATGTCGATACCCTGGCCGAACTTCGAGGCCGTATGCTCACGATCAATTAGTACAGAAAAAATACCCGCGTTATTTGCTCCCGTTATATCTTTAGCCTCATTGCCTACGAACATAAAATCTGCGGGCTTTGTACTGAGCGCTGACGCAAGCATTTCAAAACCCTTCGGATGTGGCTTTCGCATTCCCACATCATAGGAGGTAAGAACCACATCCAACAAATGATCAATACCAGCCCTACGCAAATCTTCCCGCACGAAGCTTGGACTCATACCATAAGGGACATCGGTGAGTATTCCAATCGGCACACCAAGCTCTCGGATGTGTTCTAGCGCACTAACCGTATCGGGGTAAATTTCTGCTTGATCTTGAAAATAACGGAAAAAGGCGCTTATGGCATTCTCGGGGACACATTTACATTCAATCCCCCAAGCATCGAATATCTCTACAAAGATGGCTTCACAACGTACTTCCTCAATCCGCGGTGTAGCTCTTGTATTATATCTTCTAAGAACGGACCGGGCCTGATCAATTCTTTTCTCATCCATTGGGATATTACAAGCTGCCCCAACCGCATTAAATGCCGCAGGATATCGCTCTTCCCAACTGAGTCCAAGTCCTCTATAAAAAATTAGGGTCTCGCCCAAGTCGAAACCAATCGCCAACATAACAAGCCGGGCTCAAAGATAAAGTGCGTTGCGGTAGCCGCTTCCCCTGAACAGTTCGATCCAAACCACTGCTGTCCGGTAAGACATTGTAATTTGGGTCTTTAACCACGGAGGCCACGGGGAACACGGAGAAAATATTGAGAATTTCTCTCTCCGTGACCTCCGTGTTCTCCGTGGTTAAATTCAAATCGCGGAAACTACAAATTCCTGTTTTCCCTTTTTAAATCAAGAATTTACGGCATCACCGCCACCTTTCTACCGGACACGCATGGATCCAAACGGAGGTATCAATTAATACCAATCATCCCTCACGCTTCTTTTTTCGAATCGCCCGAGACCGTCGTGGTCTAAAATCTTCCCTCATTGCTGAGAGATCCCCCTCCCAAATATTCTGACCGAACCACTCCCTCAGTCCGCGAACTTAATAAATATTAATTGTTTGGACTAAAGCTTGATTCACGGCATCCGAATAAGTCTTGGCACCAAGCACCCGTACGGCGTCATTCAACAACTTTTCATCAAGTATAAGATTCGCACGTTTCATACATAAAGTATGTCTCGCAATTTCACGGGACGCAAGGTGCATATCCAGTGGTATGACTCTTGCGCTCTCATTGTGTTGGTGGACGGGCTACTTTTCATGAGTTATGAGTGTCTCAAAACGGGGGAATTGACATCCCGAGCTGAAAAATTATTTTGGGAATTTGTAACGCAATGCGAAGTCGCAAAGCTTCCACACCCGAGCTCTCAGTTTACTCACCCGGAGTGAACACTTACGGATGACGGCGGCATATAAGACTGACCAACACTTAACTTAATGGCCGTGGAGACAAGCTATTACAAACCCTGTCAGGAGCTATTCCCAGTTGACTACAAGATACCTATTACCCCGCCACAAGACCGGCTGGTTTTTAGCTACGATCACTCGTCAACAAAATTTGATAAATTTTCAATCGCATACAATGGCAATCCAATCAATTCGCAGTTTACTTCTTGGACCCCTGCTGGGCTTACCATTTTGTGAGAGATTCGTGCAGTAGCCTGTTTTCTGAAAGAAAGATCTACTCGTAACGCCCTTTTTGTACCTTTTTCAAGCACAAATTGCCACAACGACCTAAGTTTGCCGGAATTTCCAGATTTAACTTCAAGAGGGTATATTTTACTTTGATGTGAAAATACAAAATCAACTTCGGCGGCGCTGCTTTTTCCGTTTCGAAGCCAATAGTAAAGTTTAGAAAGTTCCTTTTTAGGTTGACGAAACGCCAAATGTTGAGCAACAAATTGCTCTGCCATGTTGCCTTTAGTTAACAACAGATCGGGAGTTAGTTTGTAAAGATCGCTCCAGCCAAGCTCCATGTAGCAATTGTAGAGTCCGATGTCCAAAAAGTAGAGCTTGAAAATGTCCGGATCTTCCCCGGCGCTTAACGGAAGTCCACTGCAGGAATTATGGCATGTCCTATATATGACGTTAGCAAGTGCTAAGGATTCGATTGCTTGTTTAACGTAAGTCGAGTGCGTTTTTTTTAAAACATGGCTGAAGACCACCTTCTTGCCGAGATTATGAATACTGTAATCCATTACAGCGAGAATATTATTGAACTCCCGTCCTTTGGAATACTTCGGAATATCATCCTTATAGGTTTGTAAAAGAGAATTTTGCACATCTCTAACCTCTAAATAATCGCGGTTTTTAGCATATGTCTTTACCGCCTCTGGCATACCACCGACGTAGTAGAATTCTTTGAGAAATTCTATTGCCTGACGCTGAAGTGTGCTAGTCGCCGGATGTTGTAGGCCAATCTGCCGAATCTCTTCCTCTAAAATATCTTCTCCCAGCGCTAATAAGAACTCACTGAAGGTCATAGGTCCTAAATAATAGTATTCCACGCGCCCAACGGGCATTCCAAAATTATTTTTGTTGGCTACTACCTCCAATAGAGAGCCAGCGGCAATCACCTTTAGTCCTGGGCGATCTTCATAGAAATATCTCAAAGCGTTCAGGGCTGACGGCTGAGCTTGGACCTCGTCCAAAAATAGAAGCGAATTCTTAGTTATGCGAGTTTTAGTTGCGATTTGGATTTCAGAAATAACCTTTTCTATTGAAAAATCATCTTTGTTATTAAATTGGCCGATAGTTTTTTTTTCAAGATTAATTTCAACCAGATCCAATTCAAGCTCTTGGCTAAGCATTTTAACCAAAGTAGATTTGCCCACCTGACGGGCGCCTCTAAGAATTAGTGGTTTTGGAACCTCTCTTTGACACCAGCTCTTTAGTTCCAAAAGTGCTTTTCTAAACATAACTTCCTGATTTTAATGCATGTTTTGGAATTTGTCAACTAAAACAATCCCCAAATATGGACTTGTCTGACTAAAACAACCCACAAATTTGGATATAATTGGCCATGGCTGCTTGAGCATTTTGGGGCGTGGCCACCACCTGCTCGCACTTGGTGCTGCCTATCGGCCACAAATTTAGTGCAACTTCATCTGTAGTTGGCGGGTCACTGCTGAAGTCTTTTGAGTGCAAGCTGTTTTGCGCAAAGGCAGCACGACAAATAGAAAATAAGAAAGTAGCGCGAACACATATCGTCTTGCGCGCTGAAATTTGTGCGCCTTATACCAAAAGAGTTCCACCGAACGGAGATTGTCGCACCGCGCAGGGTTTTTCATATTAAATAGCTGAAGATATTAAAGCCGAGGGGACGAGGCGGCAGAGATTGTGCCAATAGACTAATAGCCCTCGTATCTTTCTTCGCTCTTCAATTTGTTGAAAAAACATGTCATATTTTAGCCCATGCTTAGACAACTATTGGCTTGCTGCATGGTCGGCCTTGCTCTTCAGGGTTTTCTAGTGCCTGCGCTCCGTGCAGATGCCGCTCCGGTGCACCATCTTATCAAGCTTAACGCCGGTACAATCGAGCCTAGTCTGCTTACCTTTAAAAAAGAGAACGGCATCGTCTTTTTTCTAAACAACACTAAAGATGCTCTAGCCAGCTTAGAGATCGATTTTAGTGGTAAAACCCTGCACTGTAACGGCACTAACCTTAAAGCGGGCACGGACGAAGTAGTGCGCTCTTCAAAGCCTTTAGGACCTATGGATTTTGCCACTAGCTGTTTTCATCAAGCCGGAACTTATGTTTACAAAGTTTACGGGTTGAATTCCTCTAAACAACCGCTGGAGGGTAGAGTTGTCGTGGAATAATCTACAACGCCTGCTTGCGCTCCTTATGCTGTCGCTATGCTCCTGTAGCTCGACAAAACTCGTCTCGAGTCCTGCCGCAAATTCTAGCAAGCAACTTTCCGTCGCGGTGCTTCCGATCGATGTTCCGGCCGGAATGGCGCGCGAGAAGGCCGACTACCTCAGGAATTTATTGATATCAGAGTTAAAAAACGCCGGATATTTAGTACTCGAAGACGCAGCTACTTTGAAATATTGTTCGACAGCCGCCTGCCCGGAAAAGGCCAAGCTAGCCAAGAACTTTATGGTGGATAGCTTCGCTTCCTTGCAGCTTAAACCCTTTGTGCGCGCTAACTTTTTGGCCGGATACGTAAATTCAATCTCTGGCGAACTAATCGTCGAGGATACGAGCGGTGCCCAACTTTACAAAGTCAGCGAAACACTGGCCGAAAAGGGTGGATTATTATTTAACTCCGGGCAGCTATTTCAAGGATTAAAAACCCAACTAGACAGCGCCAAGACAGATGCTTTCGATAAACTTTCTGATAAGTTCGCGCAAAATCTGGTCGCCAAGCTTCCCGTACCGAAGGCTTCCAACCCTGATGCCGATCTGCTTGCGGTTAGTATCGGCAAAGTACAGGTCGCTCGCCTGCAAAGCTCGGTCACAAAGATTTGCGCTGACGCCACGCCTCATTCGTTAGTTTCGGTTCTGGTCGGAACTTACAGACCCAACTTAAGAGAAGTCTCGCCAGGGAAATATTGCGGCATTTTAAATCTTGGCAATGCGCTCTTTCTTACGAGCGCGCCACGTGTCGAGGCGCGTTCAGCTTTTGGCGCGGTGGCCTGGAAAGAATTGTCACGTGACTCCTTTGACGAATATTGCGCTACCGATAAATTGGCGGTTACTGACGGTGTCCTCACCCCAAATTGCACCTTGGCAGCTCCGATCTGCGAAAATCTCAAGCGAGTTTGCGCGCGCGATCGATTCCAAGTGTACACAGCCCAGACCTTTCCCGGCCCCTTCCAGAAAAACGGCGAAGCTAAGCTCTCAACATTGCTTTCAACATTTAAACTGCCTAGCCAGGCCAAGAGGATTGAATTAGTGGCGGTGGGGAATTCAGGGCGTCGCTCCACCCCCATAGAGGTCGAAAGATGAGAAAAAGCTTGGTATTTTTGTTGATTACCTTTGGTCTTGGCGCTTGCGCCAGTAAGTACACTAATAAAGTTGATTTTGATCCGTCCCAGCCACTTAGGGTGATCGTTCTCCCATTTGCCGAACTTGATAGTCACGGCACCATTATCAATCCCAAATCCAACAAACTCTTGATCGATAGAGTATCCCTGATCTCTTCCGATTTTCTTGGGACACCGACGCAATTTTTAAGAAAAATAGCGCAAAACGAGCTTTCCAAATCGAGCCTTGATGTTTTCCCCTCAGCTCTCGTAGATTCTGAGCTTTCGCATCATAGTTTTGCGCATGAGGATCTCTCGATTGATTTCGATAAACTATACAAGGCTTCCCCTTCCGAGATCTGCTCGCATCTCTTAAGTTGCGACGCCGTGCTTTATGGAAGACTCAGGAAATGGGATAGGACCTACCTTGCCATACAGTCCATAAGTAGCGTGGCTTTAGATCTAAAACTCGTGGCGCGAAAAGACAACAAAGTGCTTTTCGAGGCCTCGGCTGAAGACGCGGACAGCCGCGGAATTACTAAAGGCCCCACCGGCTTTTCTAACTTAGTGCTTGAACCCATAAAAGGGCTCGATAATGAAATCATCTCAGACCTAGCCAGAAATATGGTGGCTCGGATGCTGGCCCCCCTTAAAGTGGGCTACACCGAGAAGCCGTTGGCAGCGCCAGCGCCTGTAATTTTAGCGGCTATTCATGATGGCGATGGCCGCTTACCCAAAGGCGGAAAGCTCACAGTGCTGGCCTTTGGAAGTGCGGGCTTAAAAGCTAGTTTCTCCGTAGGCAACATTGCGCGCGAAATTCCTATGCATGAGAGAGATACCATGCATTACGTGGGGGAGTACTTTCCGCTAGCGGAAGACCATTTTGCCAATCAGCCAATCGTGGTAACACTATCAGACCAGAGCGGCCGGCAATCCTCCGAGCAAGCTTCTGGCGGGAATGTGACGTTGCAGTAATCCCAAGAGCTTCAGGAAAGAAATCACAATGAAACGCGCTCTCGCCTTATTATTGCTTGCCGTATTATTTTTTGCCGTCATAACCGGCTGCTCGCATACATCCAAGGCGCCAGCCAGCGCCCCCGCCATATTATCGAGACGACATGGCAGGATTGCCCCGGATTTCAAGTTCAAGGACGCTTCCGGGAAGGTTTCTCGACTCAGCGATTTTCGGGGCAAAACAATCGTGCTAAATTTTTGGGCGAGCTGGTGTCCGATGTGTAAGCTCGAACTACCCATGCTGGCGGCTTTGAAGCAGGAGATTAATTCCCCTAACTTTGAAATCTTAGCGGTACAGCTAGATAACAGTACGGTTTTACCAAAAGAGATAGCAGCACTTGGCGACACGGTTATCTTGGCGAAAGATACTTTCGATCAAGCCAAGAACCGCTACCAGATCAGCGTGCTACCCGTAACTTACGCGCTCGATTCCGAAGGTCGCTACATTTTTTTTAGCGACCCCAAATCTCACACTTTAAATATCTCCGTTTCCGGGCCCCGACAATGGAACCAGGAAGAAACCTTGCGGGAGCTGCGGGCGGCGATGGAGCCGCGCTGAGAGTGATAAAAGTAGCCCCCTAAGAGAAGTTCGACGTGGCCGTCTTTGTTTGGCGAACACCAAGTTCCTCGATAATTTTATACTGCCCATTTATCTCTTCCCCAACACTGTAAGGGCAAAGCTCTTTTCTTGGCTTCATTGGAGTCTAAAATATTTAATCGTTAGAGGCACCTAGACCACTAATCGGCATAAAATGTATGAAACATAGGCATTGTTAGGCATTGTCTCTTCGCTGCCCGCGCAGGAATTGTCTGTATATCTGTATATTTCCCGATCCTAGAGATCCAAAGGTCCGGTATAGCTTGAATAATTAGGTCTCATCAAGCATAGGCGACATGCGCGTTGCACCATACTAAACGCTTCAGAACAACATCCAATCTACCGATATCTCTCATGATTAGTGACTTGAATACTTATAGCGTAACCGGTAGCCGTTTAGAGGGGAAATAAGTGGGGTGAAAGCTGGTTACTATGCGTTAATTGTGTCACTTCGGGCGAAAAACCCCGATCGGGTTTACTGCTTTTCTGAACGGGTACTTTTCTCCACTCCCGATTTGAGTACAAGTCGGCCCACTAATAGGGGCTGTGAAGATAACCTGGTGGTTTGCGATTTCTGATACCCACCTGAACGGATACCTTATGGCTGACCAATTTAGTTCACGCGACCAAAACGAACCTATTTATAAGGCGGGTGATTTCGTAGACTCTCGCTACGAAGTAGTATCGCTCCTCGGTAAGGGCGCCATGGGGGAGGTCTATAAGGTAAAGGATCTCAACACAAATTCCATAGTGGCTCTTAAGCTTTTCTCACTCGCTACTTTACACCCAAATTCCCTACAGCGCTTTGAAAGCGAATTTGATTTCATAAAAAGCTTTAATTCTGAAGCGATCATAAAGTCTTACGAAAAGGGCAGTGCTGTTGGAAGACCGTACTTCACCATGGAGCTTGTAGAGGGGAAAACCCTCTGGGAAATACAAAAGGATGGGGACGAATGTCGACCAATGCCGATAGACCAGCTAACTCGATGTTTATCTAAAATCGCTTGCGGCCTTGCAGACGCGCATGCCCAGAACATAGTGCACCGCGATATCAAGCCGGAAAATATTATGATTACTAAGACCGGCGAGATAAAAATCACCGATTTTGGGATTGGACGCTCTGTGGATTCCTCGTTTCGAGTAACTATGACCGGCGAATTGGTAGGCACGGCAGTATATATGTCCCCCGAGCAAATTAGAGGCGGCGATGTTACAGCCAGATCGGACATCTATTCCTTGGGCATTATGGCTTATGAGCTGGCAACCGGTAAACTGCCTTTTGCTGAAGGGAACTTCATAGCTATAACGAACAAGCACTTGACCACACCCATTCCACCGATGTGGAAAGTCTCTAGTTCGGTACCCACTTGGTTTGAAGACTTTGTGCAGCGTTGTTGCGAAAAAACTCCTGAGCGCAGGTATCCTTCTATGTTAGCAGTAGCCGAGGAGCTGGCCCTACATCTTAAGAAAAGAACACCACTAGAATACGCTCGCTACGTGTTATCGGAGTATTTCGAGAGTAGGCGGCGACGGCGAAAGTTTGCAGAGGCATCGGCCGCCAACACCGCTACCGATGCCCCGCTAGACGGCACATTACTAAGCCGATTTATCCGCGCTAGATTTAGGGCACTCTACCAAAGTGGTATTATTCTCCGTTTCGGTGCTGTTATAATAGGTGCCGCACTTCATTATGGCGCTATTGTGAAAGAAAACCGCCCGCCTTCAGAGTACACAAAGAAAGCAACCACCCTGGAGCAACAACTGCTCGACACCTGGTTTCAAACTCGAGGTGAGCGGGCTTACCCTAACAATATTTTCATAATATATATTGACGAAAAGAGCTTACAGGATACCCAGTCCTCAGAAATGACTTTTCGGAGAGATCGATTCGCCGCGTTACTCGAACATCTTGCGCCCTATCAACCCAAAGCCATAATGCTTGACTATACGTTTCCCGGTCCTTCTAATGAAGCAGATGACTCACGACTAGAGCATGCCTTACGCCTTTCCAAGACTTATGTTGGGTGGAATGTTGTTAAAGTAAAGAGCAAAGAGACCGGTGGGGCTCAACAACAAAAGGTTATCGAAGTCCGAACCCAGCCCAGATTTGTGAAAGCGGCACGTGGCGAACTACTCCTTGCTCGTCCATTCGACGATGACGCCGTAATGCGACGCTTTAAATCAAAAAGTCCAGATCTTGATAAGATTCCACCGATGGCCCGGCTCATTCTCGAATCCACCGTTGATACAGCACAGCTTCCAGACGACCGGGCATACTTGAATTATTATGGCCCAAGCTTCACTCTTCCATGTGGGTCGTACTCGGATATCATGAATGGCTCAAGCGAATTCCTTCAGCGTAATATTCATAACAATTACATCTTTGTCGGGCAGAATGTGAATATTAAGCACGGCAAAACTGACGAGCCCGATGCTTTTCTCACGCCGTATCCTCGAAAAACCCCAGGAGTTGAACTTCACGCAACTGCCGCAGGGAACATTCTTGATGGCTCGTGGATTAGACGCTTAAGTCTCGCGGACGAGGTAGGTTACGCAGTGGTGAGCGGGGCACTTCTAGCTTTTCCTATTGCATACTTTGGAATTCTAAACGGGCTTATCTTCATACTGTTCCTAACATTAGCTCTTCCAGGATTATCGTATTTACTATTCCTGAACAATTTTTTCCTGCCAATTTACAATCTTGTCGTCATTTTGTGGGGTATCTTCATAGTGTCAACCGGCACTCGTCTAGCTTATAAGCTAATAACGACACTCCGTGCCACCGGGCTACTTGACTCACCGCGCGACAGGCTAAACAAACTCACTCGATAGTACGTAAGAACGGGGGGCAATCGCATTCTCCTTTTGTTACTTTTCTACGAGTTTTTCGTATGAAAATGCCCGCTCGGCCAGCAACTAGTCGAAATGATTTAGAGAAAAATATTTGAAATTTATAAAACATCTGACTTAAAACTCTCATCAAAACTCTATTCTAGCCGATAATGTAATCGTACGGTTTTGATTAAGTGTCTTTGTGACGGGCAGCAAGGGTAAGTGGCAACAAACCAACGTCGAAGTTTTTTATGGACGCCATTATGAATAATGTTTGTGCGCAAGATTTGTACAGAATGCAGAATCAGCGTGGCTCCTCGATATTGGAGACCGCGTTATTAATTTCACTTATTTCGGCAATTGCATTCGTGGCGATCAAAAGCACCGGCGAAGCCGTTGCTGTGAGTTTTAACAAAAGTGCCGAATTTATTCAGGGATGTGGGGGTACGGAGCATGGGGACGGCGGCGATAGCTGCCAGGGCGAAGAAATACCAGGTCCCCCACAAGGTCTGTAATCTAGGCGCTGACTACCCCTGATTATAAAGCAACTTCCCTTTAACCCTTGGCATTAAACAATAATACCCTGGATCTGAACTATTCAGGTACCTGCAGGTCGTGCTTCCAGGGCATCTGCAATCATCGCTATGATCATGGCAGTTCTCGCTTGTTGCATACCGCTCGCCGTGATAACACTGGCTATCGCCATAGACTGGAATCTCAACCGAGACGGTAATCAGAGAATCAGCTAATTGGAAATACATCCCATCGCAGTCAGCATCCGCGATAATATCGAACTCACCCAACTCAGACGCAACAGTCAAGGGTGCCACAAAAGTGCCGTCAGGTTGTACATTAACGCTTGCCAATACTTCACTATCAATATTGGTCCATGAGCCACGACCCTCAGCGTGCGGCACTAAGAAAAGATGAATCATAGTGCCAGGCACACCGCCTTCGCCTCGCACATAAATATTTTCTGTCGGGGCGTACGTATCAGTATCATAGCCGGTAGGGCGGGAACCGGTAATCGCGCCAGCGTTCTGCACTGCCCACATACATTGGTAAGTTGGGGTACCAGAAGGATCGATATTCTCGCAGGAATAGTTGCTCCCGCAGCCGCAATCTATCGGCTGCTGCATGCAGTTCTCACTGGTATCGTAAGTTTCACCGACGTAGCATAGGTTATCACCATCGATGGGGGTCTTTACTTCAATCTGCAAAACTTCATCGGCCCAAGGCTGGTAGTAACCGTCATTATTGCCGTCTACGACGATATCGAATTGCCCCACAGCAGAGGCTTGAGTCAGTGAAGCTGCAAAGGTGCCATCAGGCAGCACAGTTGCCAAAGTCTGTGCAGTCTCGACAATCTCGCTCCATATCGCTCGGTTCGCCACACGGGGCGTGAGGTTTAGTGCTACAGTAAATCCAGCCATGCCGCTTGCTCCCGTTACCCAAATATGCTCATTGGGCGCGTAAAGTGTTGCTGGGGAAAGATTTGGCCGTACAGATGAGACCGAACCAGCGTGCTTCACCGCACAAGCCGGCGCAGCCTCGGGTGTTGCGGTGCATCTGCCGGGCTGATTCATCTCTACTGCTTGCAGGGCTTTAGTGACTTCCGCGCACACATTGGCGGGATATAGATCGTTACATGCTTGGATTAAATCAGTATAAGCTTCGGCATATGGCGCACTTCGGGAAAAATAACTGCGCCACCCTCTAAAAGCAACCTTCTGTGCAACATCAATCCCTTGGCCTTGAATATCACAGCCGTTATGTTCTCCGCCCTGGGCCATTAAATAATACGCGTGGCCGGGAACGGTTAGGTTTCGATGCACGCCACCAGAATCACCGGTTCCACAATAAAAAGTCGCGTCATAAAAACGATCGGGATATGGTAGGTTGTCAAATTCAATGCGTAACAAGGAATGGGGATCTGCCAGGGACCTAAGATCGTATCCCGCTTGTGCACCATTTATCCAGTCAGTACTGCCAGTGGCGTATAGCTCGTAAAGCTCTCCCATAAAATCTGCATAGGCCTCATTCATCGAGCCTTCTTGGCCGTAATAAGTATCCCCAATTGGAAATCCACTTCCATCATGAAAACTGTGATGAACTATCCCGTGGGCATATTCGTGGCCCACAATATCTGTTACGACCATTCCCCTACAGAAAAAAATCGATCCGGTCGAAGTGCTAAACAATGCATATCCAGGGCATGCGCCGCCAGCCCAGCCATCGTAGTGTACGACCCCCCTTGTCAAATTTTGAGAAACGGTTGGCCAATCCGCCAGCCCTCCAAACCCATTCGGACCATTGATGCTAAACGTCGATGAATAATAATTGTGGAGGTTAGAAAGGATGTCATGCATAAAATCAACATCCGTACTCCCATAAAACAAGGGGAAATTCGGATTAGGCCAAGGGCCTCTCACCGGCTGCCCCTCGCTACGACCTAAAATATAACTCGGATATACAGAATCAGGAGTATCTAGCACACACGTATTATGCCCAGTCCCACCGGTACAATCATAAACCTGCCTAGTCAGCTCCCGATGCCCATCCAACACCAAAGGCACGTCCCCATCCCCAGCATCAACAAAATAACTCTTACTAAACCCATCGCCCCCACTCTTCGAGTCAACCACCTCAACCCGGTAAGCCACGCGCACATCGTTAACGGCAGCGTTCTTAATCATCCCAACCGGCAACACCACGAGCTCGCTCTCTTGCACCTTGACTGCGAGCTTAGTCTCGCCCGCAGCAAGCGCTAGCGCTTTCATCTTTGCAGCTTTGGCAGACACTT
>CAZVWV010000082.1:0-17396 GCA_964631745.1 uncultured Bdellovibrionales bacterium | reverse complement strand
TTTGCGGCGGGGGCTGCGCTGGGGAAATGGCTTGGGGTTGCGCATTGTCTCTGAGCGAATGGCGCATGGTCTCTGAGCAAAAAAAATGCGCGCTGGCGGGCCGCTGGGCATTGCCGACTTGCTATTTCAAGGTTGGAATTTTGCAGCGGCTGGGGCGTAGGCACTCGGTTAGATAGATGCGCTCAAGGTCTTTCAGACATAGTTCGAAATCTTGATTAACCACCATGTAGTCGATTAGGGACTCGTGCGTTATATCGTTCTTAAGCACTTCCAGCTCGGCGCTGGCGGTTGCTATGCGTTTTGATAGCTCAACCTCGGAGACTCTGCTGCGGGCTTTCATGCGAGTGGCTAGGTCTTCCATCGAGGGGGCCACTACAAAAACCACCACGGTGTCCTTGGGAAATGCTTTCTTAATTGCCAGACTTCCGCGAATGTCGATGATCGTCATCAGGTCGAGACCGGCCTCAAGCCTCACTTGAAAGATCTCTTTCGGTGTTCCATACAGATTGCCGTGGACCTCCTCGCACTCGAAGAAGCGATGATCGAGCTTTCGTTTCTCAAATTCCGCACGCGAAACAAATTCATAGTCTCGCCCGTTAACTTCGGTTTCTCTTGGAATTCTGGTCGTGACGGAAACAGACTTCACCAACTGGTTCTCAAATTTCGCCAAAAGTCGCTCGCCCAGTGAGTTCTTTCCCACCCCTGCTGGGCCACAAATTGCAAATATCAATCCGCGAGTACGTTTCATAACCTATCGTTCAGCAACTCTCCCGAAGCCCGGCCCCTCATTCAATATTCTGAGTCTGCTCTCTAATCTTTTCAGCCAAGGTCTTACCATCGACAACCAAGGTCTGTACCTTGGCGTCCTGTGCTTTGGACCCAATTGTATTTAACTCTCGGCCAACCTCTTGCACCAAAAAATCAAGCCGTCTGCCAGAGCCGACTGCTCTAAGCGAACTCTCCAACTCACCCAAATGCGCTCGCAATCGCACTAGCTCTTCTGTAACGTCCACACGCTCAGCCAAAAAAGCAGCCTGCTCAGCCAGCTTTCCGGGATCAACTAATACTTCGGGCGCAAGTTTTCTTACTCTGGAAAGCAGCCTCTCTTTTATTAGCGCAGGCGTACCTGCCGCAAGCTTTTCTAGTTTATCCGCTAGAGAACTCATCTCACCTATGCGTCCGGACAGATCTTCTCCCAACTTGCGGCCTTCTATACTTCTCATCTCCGTCAGCTGTATCAAGGCTCCCTCAACAGCGCGCTTTAAGACTTTAACTTCGGATGAAAAATCCAAGTCCGAATCGCCAGGAGCTAATATATCCTTTCGCAATAACAGCTCTCTTGCGAAGTCAAATTTATCCGAAGAAGTGCCGCCGAATTTCTTCGAAAGTTTTTGCTCTACTTCCATATAGGCATCGAATAGCCCCTGATTAAACTCGATCTGCGCCTTCGTGCCGGGCGCGACTACCCTTGAAACAAAGACCTCCACGCGGCCCCGTTGAAGTTTTGTTTGAATTATCTCTCGCACAACATGCTCATAAGCGCCGTATTCTCTGGGGAGCTTGCACACAAGATCCAGGAATCTACTGTTGACGGATTTAATTTCGCAGGTCAATTTTAAGCCAGCCTGACTTTGAATCGATTTTCCGAAGCCAGTCATGCTGATCGTACCAATTTTTAGTTTACCTGCCTTCACCATAATCTTACTTGGCCGTTAATAACTCGATCTCTTTTCGTAATTTTTTTGGATCAACCGCAGCAGTCCCGACCTCGGATACGACTATACCCGCACCAATATTAGCAAGCTCTCCCGCCACCCGCGCTTTAGCTCCGGCCGCCAAGGCAGCCGCAAACAACGATGTCACCGTATCACCTGCTCCGCTGACGTCATGAACCTCGCGCGCCACGGTTTCGAGAAGCACTCCCTGATCCGAATCCGCAAACACGATCAGCAGCCCGTCTTCTCCCAACGAGATTAACATCATCTCGGCTTGCCAATCAGAAAGTAGTTTTTTGCCGGCCTTAAGAGCTGAGCGAGTGTCGACAATCCGTATGCCTGAGGCATCCTCGGCTTCTTTGCGATTGGGCTTCGCCACCGTAATCCCTCTATACAGATCGCGATTCTTAGGATTAGGGTCCAATACCAAGGGACGCTTATTCAGTCCGAAGGCTCCTGCTCTACGAAACTCTGCTAAAATCGAGAAAACTTCTTTTCCGATAGCGCCCTTGCCATAATCTGAGATTAAGACGGCCTTGGCCGCACCGATTTTCCGTTTGAGTACTCTGCATAAAGCCGCCTTGGCCGCGGCGGAAGGTTCGTGCGATTCCTCTCTATCGATACGCACGACCTGCTGAGCGTGCGCAATTACCCTAGTCTTAACAGAGGTTGGACGAGTCTTATCCACTAACAAACCAGAGATATCAATCCCGCTCTGACGAAAAAGTCGCTTTAGATCGTTGCCCTCGGCATCCGCACCGATAAAGCCCACGACAGAGACTTTGGCCCCCAAGGCAGCCAGGTTTCGCGCGGCGTTACCAGCGCCTCCCAATCGATCCTCATTCTTGTTGACCTTCACTACTGGCACGGGAGCCTCAGGAGATATCCTTTCAACGCTTCCCCAAATATAACGGTCGAGCATCACGTCCCCCACAACCAAAAGAGGCAAACGCCGAATTTTCCCCAGAATTCTAAGAAGCTCTCTCTTTGAAGTGTACATAAAATAGTATTAGTAACCTCCCTCCTGAATAGCGCGAAAAACGGTATCGGCGCTAATCATACGCATGCAAAGCTTATCGAAACCAGGGCATTTTCTCAAACCACACGGTGAACAGCTAGCATTAGCGCTGATTGCGAGCTTTTCAAAGCTCCAGGGCGCGACCCTGGCGATAGCAGTTGGGCCGAAGAGAGTAATATACGGAACCCCCAAAGCAGCCGCCATATGGCCCGGACCGGAATCCGGCCCAACGCAAACCGCAGCGCGACTTAGTATCCAGGCCAAATCCACCAGTGTCGTGCGCGACACCAAGTTCACAATGCGCGCGCTATTCAACTGAGATTCCAGCTGCTTTGCGCTGGCGTCACAGCTCTTATCACCCAGCAAAATCACTCGCATTGAGCTCGATGTAAGCAAGCGATCAATCAGCTCTCTAAACCCCGCCAGCTCCCAATTCTTTGTATCCCAGCGCGAGGCCAAAACTAGTACCAGATAGGACGGCGGAAAATCCGCATATTTCCCCGAATAATCTCTAATCATAAAATCAAGGCCGAACTTTACTGGCCCCACCGGCAAACCAAGCGCTTTCACGAACTCCAGGTAATGCAACACCTTTGAAACTTTACTCTCATCGACGAACGGCACAGTTTCTGTGTTAAAGATCCAGTTAAACTCCTTTGAGTTTGCAGGACTAAACCCAATGCGCCTCTTTGCACCAGAGGCGAATGAGAAAACTCCGCTTTTGAGTATGCGTTGCAGGTCCAAAACCACATCAATCCTCAGTGCACGCATCTGGCGAACCGCGCTCACAAAACTGCGCACGAAAGCGCCTCGCCTGAACACAATTACCGCATCAATATCAGGGTGACCTTCAACCAAGGCTCGGTTAGCATTCTCAATTAACCAGGTGATATGCACCTCCGGCGCAGCACGCTTTAGCGCATGCGCTACGCAAAGCGCTCGTGCAACATCCCCCAAAGATCCCATTAAGATAATTAGAACACGCGTACTAGCCATGCAGTTTTCTTAGCCCTAAACAGACGGCTTCATTCAACACATCCGGAAGGCAATGTTTAAGCACCGCTCTGCGCCACCGGAAAATATACTGGTCCCGCAACGCTCGTAAGGGACCGCGGAAATCTCGGGCCTTATCAAAATCAAGAATTGAGACTTTATGTTTATCCCCTACCAAAACATTTCCGGGATGTAGATCGACATGGAAGATTCCGTTCTCTACTAAGATTTGAATCTGCGCCACCAATTCTGCAGCAATCTGATCTACGAACTCCTCTTCGCTAGCCGCAAGTTCAGCCAAACTCGCCCTATGTTGAATCTCTCGGGTAATCAACCAATTCTGATACAACAACGAACCTTTTCGCACAAAGCCCACGGGCTCCGGCGCGCAAACACCCAAGGCCCGCACTCGCTCAAGCATCAAAAGTTCTTGTTCGGCCCGGCAAACAGCTGAGTAAATATACCTGTGCTGAATCAGCCTTCCCATTAACCCGCCCCTGGTATAATGCTTTACGATCACAGGCCCGATTGCCGGCAATTCAGCATAGGTAATGCCACCACGGCCAGCTAAAATCTTTTCGCTGCGAATGCCTTTACCTTGTGTGAGTTCCAACAGCGAGGCCGGATTAATATTACTGGCGAGTGATGTCAGAGCGCCACTGTATCTGTGATTAGTAAAGCGCCTCAACTCTGACATAAGATCTCCTGAACCGCCTCGAAAGCCATCTTAGAGCCGACCCCCCGCATGCAAGCGTTGGTACCGGTCGGGCAGCGCTTATGGCCATGTCGCCCGCATGGCCGACATTCAAGTCCCGAAACCTCAAGCACCTTGGCGCGATTACGCCAGGGCCCAAAACCAAAACCCAACACGGTCGAACAAAATAGAGCTACAGTTGGGATCTTAAAAGCCGAGGCCAGATGTAAGTTTAAGCTATCGTTACACACGACGAGTTCTGCGCCCTTAACAATATACATCAACTCCGAAAGCGTGGTCTTTCCAGCTAAATTCAGGGCCGAGCTGCCTGCACATATTTTCTCCGCTAAGTCGCGATCCTGTTTAGCGCCCACCACTACGACTGCTCGCTGATTTAACCCGTTCGCCGATCCAACTAGGTCTCGCACAAGCTCTCTATAGCGATCTCGATCCCACATCTTAGTGGGCCAAACACTTCCGGGAGCCACAAGAATATACCTTCCAGGCAATATGCTTGCTAGTCCCGTACTAATTTCACTTATCTGCGGCGCAAACAGCCGCAATTCGCGGTCGAGCTCAATCTCTTGGCGGTCAAAGATCGAAAGGTTCCGCTCAACATCGTGAGAACCCGTTCGCTTCATTCGCTGAGCATAAAGGAATGAGAGGCGAGCCTCTCGGAATCCGACACTCGCGAGGCCGGCCAGGCGCATCAGAATCGCCGTGCGAAAGGATCGGTGCAAAACATACGCCTTGTCAAACTTAAGGCCTCGAATCTCAGCGGCCTTACGCAAAAGCCCACGCAAGCCTCTGTCCGTGCCACGCTTATCAAACACAAGAGTTCCGTCAAGCAGCGCATCTCGCTTCACCAGATCTTCGGCAGCCTTAGAAGTCATCATCCAAAGCTCACAGCCCGGGTGCAGCTTCTTGATATTCGCGATAACTGGCGTCGAGAGCACGGTATCGCCCAAGAAGCTCGTCTGCACCAAAAGAATCTTCATGAAAACTTCTCGTTAGTGAATTGCCAAATGAATGTCTTCGCCTCGATTAAATCTATGTCATCGTGCCAGATGAACTTCTAAGTGCCATCCTTCGTTTCCCGCCACCAGGGCCACAAAAACTCAGGCTAGCTGAGCCTTCATCCAATCGATCTCCAAAGATAGCCCTTCGGCCAAGGACACTTTAGGGTTAAAATCCAACGCTTTCTGGGCGGCAGAGATATCGGCGTAAGTATGCCGCGCATCGCCCACTTGTCGATCCACTCTGCTAATTCTTAAGGCGCCCAGCTCCCGCTCCAAAATCTGCAGCACCTGATTGACGGAGGCATGCGGGCCCCCGCCCACATTTAATACCGTTGCAGGCGAGCCCTTCTGCGCAGCCAGAACATTGGCCTCGACCACATCGCTAACAAATGTAAAATCCCGAGATTGCTCGCCGTCACCGTAAACCACGATCTCTTCACCCTTTAAGCCCGCTTGAATAAACCGATTGAAGGCCATGTCGGGCCTCTGACGCGGACCAAAAACGGTAAAGTACCGCAAAGAGACCGTCGGCAATCCCATCTCGGTCGCATACAGCCGCATCATATGTTCTGACGCGAGCTTCGTCACCCCGTAAGGGCTGACTGGAGCAGGAACAACCTGCTCATGCGTCGGTGAGATCTCTGCGTTACCGTACACCGAAGAGCTTGATGCAAAAACAATCTTCTTAATCTGCTTGTGCTTCAAGGCACTTTCAAGCAAGGCCTGCGTGGCCCGAATATTGTTATGGGTATAGCTCTCAAAATAGCTTCCCCAGCTTGCCCGCACCCCCGCTTGCGCGGCCTGATGAAAAACCCAATCCACATCCCTAAGCATGGGGTCAAGCGGCAACGCCGCCAAATCTCCCTCCACAAACCGGAAAGCCTTCGAGCGTAAGAGCGCAACCAGATTGCGCTCCTTAACCTCTCTCGGATAATAAGGCACAAACGAGTCCAGCCCCGTAACAGTGCACCCCTCTCGAAGAAGCCTTTCACAAAGAGTTGAGCCGATAAACCCAGCAGCTCCGGTCACAAGACAGCGCATAGGCAGTCCTTTAGTTTAGACATGCACTTGCGATGCAGGTCAGGCAGTTGATATAAAAGCATATATTTAGAGTTAAGATAGTGTAACACCCTAAAAAGATCAAACACCACAATTGCATGATTAAAATCCCCCGCCTCGCTTTAATACCCGTCTCGAACAACCTGCCTTCTCACATCAGCAAGGTCTTTAGCGGCGACACATACAGCTCTCGCACCGTGACTTGCACCTCTGAAATTATCGAACTGATGCAGGACGAGGAAGATTTCTTTGATGGAGTCTTGGTAATTGCTAACGGTGAATCTCTCGAGGCCATCACCGAGATTTTAGTACGCTTACAGGGTGAGAGCGCTCTGGTTGACACCCCCTTGATAGTTTATCTAAACAGTGAGAGCCCTGACATTGCCGGGCTTTACGATGCCGGTGCTCAGCTTGTGATCCTACCGCAACTTCCCGCGCAATGGATACATCATCAGCTTGGGGTGCTTGGAGGCGCCTCCCGTCAAGAACGCGCCCAACATGTTCGCAAGAAGCTGGAGATAGACTTCCTGCATCAGGCTCTGCACACCATGAATCTATCCCAAGACGGATTATTGGTCTTCGATTTTCAACAGAAGTTAATCTTTCAAAACCATTCTGCCAAAGTCCTGCTCGGCTCCGATGGCAGCCCCGGACAGGCCTCAGTTATCACACGCATGTTTTCAAAATTCATTAACGAGCATGAACATTCACGCAAATTACAGTATGAACAGAGTGACGGGAAACTAGTGTCCCAATTTGATACCTCGATCAGATCGGTAGATGCGCGCGAACAGAGGGTAAAACTTGAAGTTTTAAGCCTTACGAATAAAGGGAATGTCGAGGCGCATGGTTTTGCTGTTCGGATTATAGAGCTCGCCCAATTCTCTCAAGTCGCGCAAAGACTCGACCAAGAGCTGCGCACACGCTCTTTGTGCTTACTAAATACTGCTTTGGCCATCAAATTGCTGGAATCAAGAGTGAACAACGGCAGTCCGGGCTTGCTAGGAATCGGCAATGAATTCATGGCGAATCTGCCGAAAAGCGCGGCGCTTACCAACTCGATTGCGCAGGTGCTCGAGTTTCTTGATCTGGCTATTAGCCCGAACGTACCAGTCAAAGTTTCAGTGCAGGAAGATTATAGTATCGCATTACCCGCAGTCGACTTGATTCAAATTCTTGGACATATGATGTTGCACGGACTTCAGGTGGCCGGTGCCTCCGGTGAAATTAAGATTGAGTCTTCCGCAAACATTCCCGGGGAAGGCGTGACCGTACAGGTTTCAGCGACATCGCTGATCATTCGAGCTCTCTCGCCTAGCGAGGTTCTAGATGAAATTTTACATGATCAACTGGCTGATTATCTGGGCGGCCAAGCCCCAGCCACCAAGCTCCCGGCCGGAATTAGCGCCGCCCAAAAGCTGGCCGAAAAGCACAGGACCACTATAGAGTACCGCCAAGAAGAATCCGGCGAGGTCAAGCTTAGGATAAGACTCCCGATAATGCGGGACTTAAACAACAACCCACCAAAGCACTAAGGCGCATAGAATCACAAACAAGAAAACCCCCACCGCAATAATGATGCGATCTTCAATAGAACTGGAGTTAGAATCGCTAACACCGCGAATATTATAGCGCATGGACGGCAGCCTATCTGCTCCCGCAAGCTTGGCCTCCATCTCCTCCGGCTGCAATGAGATAGTCTGCTCGATTTCATTACCCAGCACTGTTCCAAACGTGCCGATGTGACGACCAGTCTTGGGCCGTTGCGGTTCAGGCATCTCATACAATTCTGTGGGAGCATCGGGAGACGGCGCGGCTTCTGCGCTGCTCCAATCCTGCACCGGGCTCTCACGTTTATCAGAGGCTGTGAGCATGCTCCTGATAGGATCGTTTAAAATAATATTAAAATTCCCAACTCTAACCACATCGCCATCAGTTAGGGGCACCAACTGATTAAACGGAACCTCGTTCAAGGTTGGCTCAACTTCTTTAACCTTAGAGTAGGCGCAAATTTTATCGGCGCGGCGTTCAACCACTAAGGAAGGCAGCTCAAAGATATCCCCTTCCAACGCTAAATCAGCCTGAGATCCTCCCACCACGAGCGCATGTCCATATTCAGGTATTAAGAACTCATCCACAAACTCATCACCCTGAAACACTATCAGAGATCGTCCGCCCACAGCCGCAATTGCGGAAGTGCTAGCGTCCCGCCCTAAACGATCCTGGTCGGCGCTGACGCGAATCAACGCGTCTCCCAACTGTAACACGGCACCCGACCTAACGATCTTCCACTCGCCTGGTTTGGTCTGATTTCCGTTCACCCATGAACCGTTAGTGCTACCCAAATCTTTATAAAACCAATGATTGCGAATCTTGGTAAAGAGGCCATGATTTCTTGAGACCCCCTTACTTGTAACCGAGATGCCACCCTGGTCGGGTTCTCGACCGATTACCACATCGCCAGACTGCAGCCGCCCCACTTCATGCGTGCCGGTCTTAGAAACTTCTTCTAGTACTAGGTTTCTGCTCATAAGTTGATGACTTACCTTACCCCTGGAGTAGTCTGAATGAATATAATGTCTTCTAGCTCCCTCGCGCAAGGCTAAGCCTTTGGCGGCCCGGATAGAACTAATTAGACGATGGAAGGGTAGATATTGCCAAATTTACCGCAGCTTTCTTGATTGGGCGCTACGTTCTAGCTCCTGAAGCAATAGCGCTACAGCCTCAAAGAGCTTTTCAGGGATCTCTTGGTCCAGCTCCAACCCGTTTAGCGCTTTAGCAAGCTCCGCATTTTCTACCACCGGAACCCCGTAGCGACGCGCAAGCTTCACGACTTCGTCGGCTTGAAGCTGATGGCCCTTTACGCTAAGAGTTGGGGCATCTCGCCTCTTGCCATCATACTCGAGCCCAACGGCTACTCTGTAATTGAATTTCCCTTTACCCATGTTGAAGCCAATGCGGTCGAGCCCTTTTGAGCCTCAACCTCGTCTTTATCATCCTGATTCTTAACTAAAGCCAGTCGACTATCAGGCACCAGTTCTTCTACCGCTTCCCTAAGCGCTCGGCCGCCCACTGGCTTGGCCAAAACTTTAACCTTTTCAGATGGTCGCAAAAAGTTGTTCCAACGTTCAACGTCGATACACGAAGCGATCACCCCCAAGTCCTTATTTTCCACCCGCAATAAGCGCACGAAACTCAGTATATTATAACCAGAGCGATCGATGTCGAGAAATATCAGCTTGACCACATCTCTATGCCGCCGCAAATATTCAACCGCCTCTTCCGAGTTAGCATACACTCGCGCATTCACACCATAAGCAGAGAGCATCGCAATCAAGGCATGCGACTGGGCAATGTCATGATCGATTATCATAGCTTCGTCGGTCGCAAGCCTGGCACCATTTGCGGCGCTCGAAGTGAGTAAGTCATGGCGTTCGACGGCTGCTGGCAGGTAAAGGCTAAAGACGCTCCCTTGTCCAAGCTGACTACGCACCGTAATTATCCCATCGTGCTGGCGAACTACAGAATAAGCCGACGACAATCCCAAACCCGACCCTTGAAACCCCAATCCGGTGCCAGCATCGACGTTCTTTGTTGTAAAGAAGGGCTCAAAGCAGCGCGCTTGTTTGTCCGTGTCCATGCCTACGCCGTTATCTTCAACATCAATCCGCAAAAATAATCCTGGAGCCAACTCCGGATGCACTTCACCGGAGCGAATGCGCACCTGGTGTGCCTCAATCTTAACGTAAGCCCTTTCCTTACTGGCTACCGCCTCTTTGGCATTCACCAACAAATTAGCCATCACCTGCTGCAGCTGGTTGTAGTCCACCACAACCTTGGGAAGCTCCTGGTCTAAATTTATCTCCATTCGCACCGCCGCCCCCAACACCGACTCGTAGAAAGTCTTGGATTCAGCGAAGAACTCATGCGCTTCCACCTCGCGACGGTCGTGGCTTCCCTGCACAGTAAAATTCAGGAGCTGCTTAATTAAAGAAGCACCCTTCCCAGCGGCATCGATGATAGTGCGCGCCGCCGTCGACAAAGGCCCAGCTCCGGACTGCATCTCAATCAGGGAAGCTTGGCCCATCACGGCCTGAAGCAAATTATTAAAATTGTGGGCCACACCGGAGGCCAAGAGCGTTGCCATTCTCATCTTTGCCGCATCGGCCATACGCGCCTCAAAACGTCTCGCCAACACCACCGTGGCGATTTCGCCCGCCATGCTCACAAGCAGCGGCAGTTTTCGCTGCGCGAAAAAGGCCGTTGGCGAGGTCGGCTCAACCACCAGGACTCCCACGACTTGGCCGAGCGAGACCAGCGGCACTATCACCAAGGCTCCTGGCTTTAGACGGTTCATGATTCGATTAAGCCCCGAACACTCCATGAGAGTGCCAGCTTCAATAATGACCGGTTGTTTGGTGCGGATAGCCTCATCAAAAAAATCGTGCCGCAGATCCAGCTCAATCTGGATATTCACCAGGCGTCCTCGGATACCGGGCCCGTAGCCGCCCTGCCCCACTACGTGTGTGCCCTGCTCGTTCAAGACCCCAAGCCAGATGCGCTTAAATACGAATTCGGACTGAATAATCGGGAAAGCGTGCTCCACGATCTCACGCGGCGTGAGGAAGCGCGAGAGCTCATGGCTCAAACGATATAATGCCCCAAGAGAGCTGGCCTGTCGTTTTTCAGCTGCGTAAGTTTCGGCCTGGCGCAGCGCCAGCGCTATCTGTCTGCAAGCGGCTTCGACCAGGTCAAAATCCGCGCCGGAATACCGGCTGGACCTTTTACAATAGATAGCGATGGCTCCCAACACCTGATCTTCAAAAATGAGCGGCATCATGATCGTGGATCGCAATCCCTCTAGCTTGGCGAGCGCCACCGCTGCGCGGCTGTCTCTCTGGATATTGTCTAAAATCACCCCTTGCTTTTGATCTATGGAGTTACGGATCAAGCAGGCACCCTTAATTGTCTGGGCCGCTTGCTCCAAATATCGAGCTGAAAGCCCCTCGGCTGCGACGATATCCAACTGACCCGTAGCACTGTCCAAGAAGCAACCAAATCCAGAATCTGAGCCGGTAGCTGAAATTAAAGCCCTTAATCCTTTCAGGGTTAAGACCGCCGGATCGCGATTGCCGTGCAGCGCGCGGGAGACTTCATAGAGAGCTTCGATGCGCTTACTCTGCGAAAGCAGAGCTTCTTCGGCGGCTTTCTTTTCTGTGATGTCGAAGCCGAAACCTTCCCACCCGGAGATCTCCCCCGCGCCCATAATTAACGGCACTGCCTTAATCAAATACCAGCGCATCTCCCCAGTTCGGCGGTTAAGCACGCGCACCTCTTGGTCAATGTTGGCTGGCGCTTGGGTTTCGATTTTTGTGGCCTTAGCTAATAGTCGCAGATCCTCTGAGTGGATAAAGCTTGACCAAGCATTTGGGTCAGCGAGCAGCTCCTGGTGATCAAAACCCAAGATGCTGAGAGTGTCTCCGTGCACCTCCACAATTCGCCGATGTTTATCGGTACGAATACAGATCAGGTTTGCATGCTCAATCAAACGCTCCGCTTGGAACGGAATAACCGCTGATTCAGGGAGGCGCGCGGGCTCCTTTGTCATTCTGGATTTGGGCGGACTGCCCAAATTTTGAAGGATTTGTCCTGCGTTTTCTGAGACGCTCTGCAAGAAGGAGAGATCTTCATTGCGGAAATGGAAGTATCTCTTTAAAAAATATAGCTCGATCCAACCGGCCAAGCGCTTCCCAAAATAAACCGGCCAGAGCGCAAGAGATCGCACTCTCTGCGAGCGTAAGACCGTCAGCAGCTCTGAAGGCCCCAAGCAACGCGAAGTATCGTTGATGATGAGCGGAAGAGAGAGCGCATTCTCCCCAAAACACAGGGATTGATCCTGCAAATCAAACAGCGAAGTTGGCCCGCCACTCGTATTTTTTGAGAAGACCCGCCGAACCTGAGAGCCCCTGCTTCGCTCCGGTACAGCTATTTCAAGATTTACCCGATTCTTAAGCGCCACAACAACATGATCGGCACCAAAGCTGTCAGCCAAGAAATCGGCGACCGCAGACAAGATCTCTCCCGTGTCTCCTTTTTCTGTAAGACTTTTCCTTAACCCTAGTAGCGGTGCGGCAGCGCTTCGAAGCGCCATGCTTTATACCTTCCTTCTCAGGCTTGTTATATCAGGCCTTCTCTACAACTATTACCTTGGACTTGCGCACACGTTTGGCGATGTTTTGCATCAACAAAGACTCGTGCAGCGCCCGACGAAGCGAACGCTGCTGCGGATCGCCTTCACTCTCTCTGTATTCACGCCGCATCTCTTCATCTGACATAGACATCTCTGCCAAAAATTGCTTCCGCCGAACCAAGTATTCGACTAAGCCCGCAATTGTGAGCGCAGCCGCGCCGAATCCGACCAGCTTAAAGATCAGGTTCGTAAGAAGCTGTAGCGCTTGCGCAAACGGCACAAAGATAAGCTGCGGCGCAAGTTCCACAAAACCTCTAACGAACCAAAAAGCAACCGGGGAAAAAACGGCGAGCCTGAACAACAACTGCCAGGACGAACCAACTCCAGAGAATACGCTGCCCAGGCCGGAAGCAGGATTAAGACGCTCCGATTTGAATCGTAGCGAGGCAAACTCAACTTTAAAGCCCACCTGCAAGAACTCAATCAAGAGTCCTGACAAAGCTGCCGGCGTTAAAGCCATCGCCACGAATAATCCGGCTTCCTTTGCCCATAGCCCCAACAATAACGCTGGGTGCCCGTATCCATCCGTTAGCGTATATTGTAGCAGCCTTGCATCCCTTACCAAAGAAAGCTTTAAGGCCAAAAAAGAGCCAAGAATACAGACAGTTACCACCCCGACCTGCGAGAACAGCGTGGCCTTTAGGACTTTTCCGTCCTTTCGTCCCTCTTCTAGTTTCTTGGCAGTTGGCTTGTGTTTCTTTTCCTCGGCCATGAAATCTTAGTTGAAAAATCGTTCAAAGGGGGTGGCGAGTCGAAGTAATATTGGGGTGAGATCAAATCTGGTCAGGGACATTAAGCAAACGATTCCGGCCCAAGACTTTAGTAGAAAGCTCTCCGCTTGAAGCGAGACCCGCGGCAATAGTTTCGATAGATATGCGCAGGTAAATTCAATCGCAAAAAAAACCAAGGCGAATGGCAGAAACGCAAAGAAGGCCGCGTTCATGCTGGCTGCTACGAAGTTAATCAAGGCCAGAGCATTGGCCGTAAAATCCGCGGCCTGCAACGATAGCGGGAGTGTCTTTAGGCTTAGGGCTAAACTTCGGACGATCGAATCCAAAGCGCCAACGCTAAGCAAGGTGGCAAAGCTGAAACTTTGCAGAAGGATTCCGGTATAGCTACTACTGGCCCCGTGCAGAGGATCGAGCATATCGGCGATGCTTTGTCCGCGCGCCGTATCGAATAGATCTCCAAGCACTTTAGCGGCTGAAATCACGAGCGCAAAGGGGAGCGAGAGCGTCATCCCCAGAAAGAACTCAAAGGCTAGAGAACTTGGGCTCACGACCGTGGCGATATGCAAATCATAGGAAAACGCCAGAGCAAACACAGCCGCCAAGGATATTTTAAAAAGCGTTCCCTGAAATCCAAGCTCCAACGGAATCAGGGCGAACATCCCAAGCGTGCGCAAGAAAACCGGCCCGAGCGTGCGCAGGTACTCTGCTACGGCAGCGCTCACCATTTCCCTCTCCCAAAAAATTCAAGACTCGTGAGGTACTCTTGAAAGAATGTGATCATCTGGGCCGAGAACAAATTGGCCATCAAAGCTAGTATTCCCGCTAAAGTTAGGAACTTAATCAGATAAGTCAAACTTTGCTCCTGAATCTGGGTGGCCGCCTGAAATATCGAAACTAAGAGCCCTGTCACAGAAGTAGCCAGCAGAGGAACTCCGGAGAGAAACAGAACCATCACGAATGATTTGATTATAAAGCTCTCGAACATATGGCTACCCCGCGTAAGAATTAATCAGCCCCTTGGTAACTAATATCCAACCATCGGAGATCACAAATAGGATTAATTTTAGCGGCAGGGAAATTATCATGGGGCTCATCATGACCATGCCCATGCCAGCTAAAATATTTGAAACCACGAGGTCCACCACCAGAAACGGCAGCAGCAACACAAATCCCATGGCGAAAGCCTCTTTGATCTCGGTTAGAACGAAGGCCGGCACGAGAATCCTAAATTCTTTGGAGTGCTCTACCTCCCCGTTACTGGCAGCGTCAAGACTTGTCAAAGCGCGGATCTCTCGCTCACCAGCATGCCGTAACATAAACTCTCGCCACGGCTCGATTGTGGGAGCAAGCGACTGCAAACTTTTGGCCGATGGGGACTTCAGAATCATACCAAAATCAATATTGGCGCTGGCTTCCGAACTTCGCAGCACAACCGGGGTCATAATGTACATGGTGATGGCGAGTGAAAGCGCCATGATAACCAAATTTCCCGGAACCTGCTGCGCGCCCAGACCATTCTTCAGCATTCCTAAGACGATGCTTACTTTTAAGTAAGAGGTCATTAATCCGGTTAATACAGGTATTAATGCCACTATCCCCGCTAAAATTATTAACCAAACTGGATTTAACGTATTCATTCCTGCACCTCGCCCAGCAATGAAAATCCCGCTTGAGAAAGCCCCAGCAATCTTTTCTTTCCGGAAATCTCCACCAAAAGAATTCGAGCATTAGGGGCGATTTGGAGTTGATCGCTGATCTTTAAGAGCCCTGGCGCCTTGTTCGTTTGACGTTTGCGAATTAGGACTTTAGTGAAGACTAGAACCAGTAGAAGCGCAGTTACTATAACAGCCGATTTAAATACGGCCTGGTCAGCGGTGATTCCGGAAGAGATTCCGGAGACTCCCTCATCGGCTAGCACCACCCCCGGAAGTAGCATCCAAAGCATAAATAATTCCATCGCACATCCTCTCCCATAAAAGATAAGAATAAAGTACTAACTTCTTTCATACGGCTTTATCAAAATCTGCTTCACGCTAAGACCAGCACTTTTTAAGGCCTCAGAAATCCTGCCGCGCTCCCTCCAAAGCGATCTTCGATCGAGCTCGCTTTCAGGAGAGATCGAGATACTAAGATCGTTTCTCGAATTCCCTACGAGCTCTAATTTAAGCTTGGCACCGTTTTGAGTTTCGAAAGAAAAGGAAACGCCGCTTCCGGATATTCCTTGCCAACTCTCAAGCCCCGCAATTTGGCTTCCGTATTCACTGGGCGACTTAACCATCAGTGCCTCGAATTGTCGGGCGGGAGCTGAGCTGGATGCGCTCGCGCTCTGACGATCATCTTCGCTGAGGGCTGTTCCCCGCTGCTCGTGCCTCTGATTGGAGCCACCAAAATGGGCGGCACTTCCTAGCGAGCTTGAATCCGGCGGCGATACCACATTCTGACACTGCTCGATTACCCCATCCCAGACCCCGTCGCATACCCCATCGCAGCCGGTCTGGGCCGATTGAACGAGCTCGCCTTCGTCGCTTCGCGTCTCGGATTTGGTAAGTTCTTCCTTTTCCAATCCAGAGTAATAATCCTGTGCCGAGATTGCGCTCTTGGATCTGAGCCCCTCATGCTTCGATTCCGGGTTGATGCTTGATACCTTAGAGAGCACACCTTTAGCCGCTTTTATTTCGAGACCCTCCTCATGTTCCAAAGCTTCGGCAGCCGCCAGCTTCTGGCGCTTCTTGGCTGCCATCATCTCGCCAAGCCGCTCAAGTTTATCTTCGACCTGTTTTTTGGACTTTATTACACTGGCTTGTTTTACCTTTGACTGGCCTACCTCTTGTGCGGCCGCATCCACCCGCGCTTTTTGGGCCTTTAAGGTTTTGCTAAGATCCGCTGTGAGCTTTAACTGAAATCCAAATTCGCCTGGTTGATTTGCTGCTTTACTGAGCTGCTCCTTGATTTCACCGAAAGTTTTAAATTCCGAAACGTGCCGCAGCTCCTGCGCACGTAAGATCGCCTGGACCTCACGCGCCCGCACCTCCTCTCTGCGAAGCGCGGCTTCCGTCTGTTGATATCCTAAACTGATTACCGAGACCTCATCCGAACCCATCGCCTCTCCTTACCGTCCTGAAGCTCTTCACGTCTTCAATATCATTGACCGTTTTGAAATTTTCTAACCGATGCCAATGCGCTCTCCGCGACCTTTGATACGAGCTCCACCCGCAGGTTTACCTGCCCGACCTTAAATTGCCAAAGTAAAAGCTCCTGGGCGGGAATGCTCTGACCGGCACGAATGGTCTTTTCAAGTTTTGCAAAATCTGATTGGAAATTGGTACCCAAGACATCGCTCAAAGAGCGCCCCTGATTAGAGATGCGCTCAAAGACCTCGCCAAACTTGACACCTGCCCCAGATCGACCCGCCTTCTTGCTTAACTCATCAATAATCCCCGAAGCCTGGCCTGACCCAACCCCGTTAGCGCCCAAATTTGCGACCTTCATGCCCCCTCCCATTCAAAATAGTGCCGGGAAGGCGACCAGTTGTGCGATGGATTATGGATGCCCCTACTGCTACACAGAGAAGGCCCTGATCACTGTCCCGACATACCCTTATCGTGAATTTAAGAAAAAAGTTGCGTCGGAAATCACAATATTTGAAATATTGTAACCGTCTGGAGCGGGCGACCTCGCCTGCCGATGCCAAGGGGTGGCTTCGCCCTAATCTATCGTGCCACTATAAACATTGGCGGACGAGTCGTCCGCGCTACATAATATCTAGTGCTTCATAGCATCTCGTGCTTTACCCGGGGTTTTTGAGGAATTTTGAGGAATTAACTTTAATTCGGCGCATTATTTGTCAGCGGCGTTCCGAAATTCCCGAGAAACCGGCGGCGTGAAAGTACAGAGCTAACCTCCTTTTGTTCCTGAAT
>CAZVWV010000081.1:12236-17433 GCA_964631745.1 uncultured Bdellovibrionales bacterium | reverse complement strand
GGTGGCTGCCGCCCTAACAAGCAGTGCCATTATGACCACCGGCCGACGAGTCGTCTACGCTCCATAAATGCCAGGCGCTTCATAAATACCGGGCGCTGCTTCTCAACTATTCCAAAACTATTCCAACAGCTTGAGTCACATACTGCATACAGTTCGCATAACCCTTTAGAGAAGCTTTTACGAAAAAGCATGGCGAAGCGCCTTTGGCGCCAAGCATTTGTTTTTATTGATTGTTTTTGACGGTAACGATGCGTTTTTGGGGGAATGAAACGTCGAGGTCGATTTTGGTCGTGGCCGCGCTGTGGCTAAGCCCGCAGGCCTTTGCTGCTGAGCGCGAAAACTTTTTCGCGCCTAATACCGCACGCGATGTCCTGCCTGAGAGCGTTTTGCATAGCGATATCAGTGGTATAGAGTTTTTCCTGCCGGTCCGTAAAAAGATCGAAGAAGAAGAAAGAGAAGCCCCTGAAGTCTCCCCTGCGGCGCTTTTGGAGCAAAAGCCGGAACAGCAATTCCCAGACAAGACTCAGGAACTTCTCGCCAAATACGGCAGCCCGGATGAGGACGAACCCGTCAAGACCGAAGCTAATGCCCCCAAAACTTTAACGGCCATGATCGAAGCCCGCCGAGCTGGTATGGAGGATCTCGCTTTTCAGTACGCCAGAAAACATGCCCGCTATCTTAGATCGCTAAAGGAAAACGGCGTCTACATGACCGGCCTAATCGGTAAAGCCATGGTGGCCGAGGGCATGCTGCCTGAAAACTCCTGGCCGCGCTCGACGCAGTACGAGGAGCAAGATATCTTGCTGCAACGCAACCGCGAAAGCGAAAAAGAGAAAAAGACCGATATCGTCGAAGACGCCGAACTCAGCTTGGGTGAGCTAGACGATGGCACACGAGATCTCTTGCGCCGGGCGCAGGCGGCAGAGGACGCAGATGATACCAAAGATGTCAAAATTGAAGAAAAGCCCAAGCCCGAGGATAATCGCGCCGCCATCCGCGCCAAATTGCGCGGCATTCCGGCCGACCCCAAAGGGCAGGTTAGCGTGTATGTCTTCCTGCGCTTAACCGATCCGAACACACTCTCGCATCTAAAGGAGATTCAGAAGCTTTACGATGACTACCGCGCCGACAAAAATGTGCGCATCGTGCCCATGAGCATCGATAGCACCTCGCTCGATGATATCGGAAAGATGCAAGCCATTATGGGAATCAGCTTTCCGGTGCGAAACGCGGCGGGCACGGCGCTTCGGCTCCAGGTTAGAGAATCTCCCACGTTGCTCTTTGTGTCGGAGACCACCGATAAAGTTATACGCGAGACGGGCTTTAAAGGAATCACCTACTACGATGAGGTTATAAAAGCCATCAAGGGAGGGGTGAAGTGATGCGGAGGTTAGGCGATAGATTGCTTCAGTTTGCGCTGTGCGGATTGTTGCTGGCGTTAGCGCCGATTGTGGTTGTGGCCCAGGAAACTATGTTTACGGATGCGCAGGATGAAGCCAACGAAGCCACCAGCGGCGGCGACGGCGTGAATTCCAGATCCGGAAACATGGCAGCTCAAATCCCAGGAGCTCAGGGTAAATCCACCGATAAGGCCATGCAGAAGATACTCCCTGAGGCAGTTTCTTCCGAGGGCACCGAACAGCAGCAGGCCATGCAGCCGAACCCGAGAGATTCTTTTGTGGGGCTTGGTGATTCAGCTATTAATACAGACTCCATAGTAGGGATTTTCTCTTCGCCATTGAATCTTTTCTATCAGGTCACAGGAGACACATGCCCAAACTGTCAAGCGTCTACGATAGGCGCGGAAGGCGAACTGCACCGGCGCAATGCGCTGTCGCAGCAGTATATGGAGTTCACGGAAGAAGAATTGAGGAAAACGGGAGGTTTACGCTCACTTGCTTGGCGGGGCTGTATTCAAACTCAGATGAAACCACCCCCCCATGGTCCCGGGCACACATATCCAGATGCGCTTGATATCTGTCAGGACAAACAGCTTGTGACAGTTCCGGCTGTGACACGAGGAGATAGAACCGGAGTTAGCCGTACCATGGCCGTTCTTTACCCCTTTCACCCGCTCAATTTAACTTACGGCACCTCGCGACCCGCCATCAACGCCGCCTGGCTGGCAGATATCGACGACCTGAATCTTGAGAGAACCTACAACGGCATAAGCATCCAAGACTATCCCTACGCCGTAACAGTCTGGACCTCGCTCTTGCTGCGTCATTACATCCAAGAGTGGCCGACCAACGCTCAAGGAGCCAAGCGCTACGCGGATCTCTGGAGAGCGCTGCGATTTATGACCGGTGACCGCATTTTGCAGTACGGCCAGGATCCAATTTCCGATCCTGACCCAAGCACGGCCGAGATCCGCCGCATCAGGATCTCCCCCGAAAAGAGAAACGTGGTCCTGATCCAAGAACTCGCCGCCGATAACTTCGCCTCTTTTGCGCGAAGAATCGCGCGTTCATGCTTTGCGAGAGAGGGGCGCACAGTTGATTCCGGTACTCTCGGCTCTGATGAATACAAAGACCCGGTTGCCTACGGTATGCATGTCTACGGGCCTCCCACCGCGATCCAGTTTACGCGCTCCGGAGAAGATCTGGCCGACCAATTTAGCGCGGCCTTAAACGGTATCGTGGTGCCGCAAGAAGTGATCGACTCATTTCTTTACATGGGCATGCAAGAGCTAAATAAGAGCGGCACGCAGGAGCCAGGTGAAGAGTCGATCTGCAGAAAGTTTTACGACAGCCGCTGCCCCGAAGGCAGCGCCGCCAGCGGCACCTGCGGTTGGTGCGGCCTTGACGCTCTCGACCAAGGTCAGTGCGGCGGCCACACAGCGCGCACATACGCCATGAAGATGTTAGCCAATATGATAGCCGGTGGAAAATTCTATACAGCGCTTAAGATGGCGAAAGATCTTACTAACCAGCTCACGGGCGGAACATATGACGGAATAATCAAGGCGCAAGCCCAAGATCTTATCAAAGATGCCGCCGGTCTGGCAGAAGGCGAATCCCTAGAAAGCGCCATCCGCACAATCGATCGCGATCTCTTAAAGATCATCAACGACAAGAAAGAAGATTTCGCCAACGACTCAAAAGGCGGCGGCAAGAAATTCAAAGATCCCTTCCAAAGTAACGGGGACGGTTTAGGGAGCTTTGGAGGATAGTATGGTTTTATTAGATATCATTCAGTATCTGCTAAACTCCGAGATCGCCGTGTGTGGCGATGCCAACGATTACTGCATGATCTGTCTTGAACAGATGGGGTACTGCCCCGCCACGGCCTTCACCTCGATTGCAGCTGCCTTTGCTACGCAAGGCTACTTCGTGCAGGCAGATCTCTTAGACATGCTCACATTCTCAAATTTCGGGAACTTAGCACCGCTGCTGTATGTGATTTCCGCCATAGGCGGACTGATAGGCGTCGCCATCGGAACACCGCCTCGCACCTACATGTGGTTCTTTCTTGGACCCGCACTTTACGCCTGGTTAATCGGCACGCGCGTCGAAGTAAACGGCGTGCAGTGGCAGGTCGGCCTGCGCCAGCAAGATCAACGCGAAGTCTGGAAAATGGCCGAGGTCGGCCTCCTAAACACCAATATGGCGAGCCGCATGGACGATTGGGGTGCGGGCGCCAATATCTCCAGCACCGATCCGCCGGAAGCCGTCGAAGTCTCTAATTTCTTTATCTGGTACGATACACTTATTAGCAGCGTGGTAAACGCCCTGATAGATTGGGCCGGGCCGTACAACCTGCGCGCCAACCACAATATTTTTGATTCCAACATCTGGGGCACCGGAATTTTAGGAAGCATCTTTGGCGAAGGCACCGGCCAAGATTCCCCTGAAAATACTGATCGCTGGTTTCTGCTCTCCAATATTAAATGGGCCATGCTTGAGGACATCACCGCCGCCAAGCTCACAAGCCCCGTTACGCGCGATGCCTTCGCTACATTTATGGGTGGAATCTGCGGTGAGCAGCTCACAAAAGCGGTAGACGAAACCGCCTTCATTCAGGCCGCAAACGCCAAGAGCGGCGCCACCGTGCCAGATTCGATCTTTAGAAAGTATGACGGCGAGTACAGAGCCGCAAGCCCAGGCGATCCAAACAGCATGGAGATCTTAGCCTCAGAGCTGAGACAGTTTCAAACAGATTACACAGGTTCGCCGCTTAGAGAACTTTTCAATAACCGTGAACTTGAAGGGAGTTTTTATAACTCCGTCAATTGGGGGATGGGCGAGTGGCTAACCGGAAATGATCCGCTCAGCAAGCAAGAGACTATCCGGTGCGACACTTACTTAATGATGATCATTTTAGCGTTCCGCTACGAGGCCGGACAAATTTATGCCCAGATGGTGAACAACTCTCCTGACCTAAGTTACGACGGCGAAGCCGAACCAGCCGACAAAGCCCGCCGCCTGGTGTACAACCTCTTCTACGGTTGGGATATCAAGAAAGACCGCCAATACATGTACGGACTTCCGATGTTTGGCTCCGGGTCGATGTTGCAAACAAGCCAGGAGGCGCAAGCCTTCCTAACAGATCTGATCTTAATTCATCTAATCAAAAACGAATTCTCCATGGTCACTCATCCGGTGGATGTGCGCTTCACCGGAAGCCGCCTAACCAAGAGCTACGCCGAAGGCCAACAGGCCACGGTAGGTTCCAAGAGCAAATTCGGTGAACTGTACTCATGGGCGATAATGATGCCGTACATGCAAGGCGTCTTGATGTATTACCTCGCCATGGCATATCCCATCGCCTGCCTACTAATGGTAGTGCCGGGATGGCACAAAGCCCTAATAACATGGGCCTCATTCTGGGCCTGGGTAAAACTTTGGGACGTGGGCTTTGCCATAGTAATGTCCGTAGAACGCAGCGTCTGGGCCATGATAGGAAACAGCTCCCATGCCGCCACCCTGCATGACAAAGTCGTGGACCTGCAACAGTGGGGCGCCGCCCATGTGTTCCTAGATTCCGATTCCATCGGCAGAATAGTGCCCACAGTAAAATTAACAACCGGCATACTAAGTACCACGCCCGCAACTCTTAATTGGGAGACCCTAGTAGCAAACTTACGCATCCTAGATCGCGCCATGACCATCGGCCCCAGCATGGATCTAGATCTCTCCAACAGCTACTACATCTACATCATGGCCGCGCTCTACTTAGCCGTGCCCGGCATCACCGG
>CAZVWV010000081.1:0-12226 GCA_964631745.1 uncultured Bdellovibrionales bacterium | reverse complement strand
TGATCGCCACTGGCTCATCCCCCGTGCAGCCGCCCGTGCCCGGCATCACCGGCCAGCTAGTACTAGGCGCCAAAGCCGGCATGGCCTCTGCCCTAACGCAAGGCATAGGCTCCGCCGCCGAAAGAGCCGGAGGCGCCGCCGGTTCCGGTTACACATCAGATCTAACCCAAGGCCTCCGCGCCAACCAAGAATCCGTAGGCCAAGCCGCCAAGGCGGCCCACTACCAGCGTGGTGGCCTTGCGGCCAAGGTGCTTGAGGCTAGCAACGCGCAGACTATGGCTGGGATTCAGGGGTCGGCTATTTCGGCGAAAGCGACGAAAGCAGACCGAATAGGTCAGGGAGCGCAACAGACCGCGTCGGGTTGGCAAACTGTGGGTGGCCAATTCGACTCTAATTTGGGCGCGCTAACTGCGTCAGCTCCAGGTGACGGTCTCGCAAGGGCAGGGGCGGGGCTTAGAGCAGCCAACACAACCATGACAGCGGGTAAACAACTCGATGCCCTTGCTACGCAGAAGGCCGCTAATGCAGTTGGGTTTTTTGCCAATGCAGAAGGTTTTGAGGCGCGCGCCACTGAGTCCGCATTGGGTGCCGGATCGAGAATGATGCAGGCTCGTACACAGTTCGGCGCCGAGCAAGCTGCCTTTAGGGCTCAAAATAAAATGGGTGCGCAGTTGGATGGCTGGGCTTCGGCGCGCGGTGTCTCGGCAGGCATGCTTGGTGGACAGAAAACATCTCCGTTTGAGGGGTTAGCAGCTTCAGGACTTTCGGGTCAGGAAGCAAAAGATCAAGCAAGTAGATTTGACCCCTTTGGCTTTAATGGTGGTGGCGGCGTGTACTCGTCGATTTCACAGGAAGCAGCGGGGCTAGGTAACAAATCTGATGCGCCTGGTGCTGATGTCGCCCCAAGCCTTGGGGAATACAATGAGGCCTACTGGAAGGGCGTGGGCGGCAGAGCGGCTAAGGCTTTGGAGGGTACGAAGATCGGTAAAGAGGCTCTAGCAGATTTTAATAAGGCAACGGGTGGCAATGTCCAAAGTTCCTTCAAGGACTTTGCTGGAAAATTGGTCGGAAATGTTAACGAGACCGCTAGCGATGCTACTACCGCCATACCAGATCCCCCAACACCGGGAGCTACATGGGTGGCTCAACAAGCAAAGATATTAAGGACTGAATAATCTATGTTATTTCGCGATAGCGGTACCAAGCAGTGCTCGATGAAGGTCGAGAAATATTTGGTCAAGGAGGCTTAGGATGCGAGCACTTGATGAGTTTAACCCGTTGGGCACCGATAATGACAAATGGCCGATTAGGCCTGAGGAAAGGCGCTTTAGGGCAGAAGCTCCACCGCTTCAGACCCCTGAAGGTGAGCCGCTTTTGGTAGACAACCTGAGTAGTCGAGCGGATCTTGATGATGACATGAGGGAAGCGATACGAAAGTATCTGACTGGTAAAGACGCGCGGACTTCGCACGAGGTGCTTCAGCATGATCTTGAGATGGATAAAGCGATCACTGAGTTTAAAAAGGAACATCCCGGCCTCTATAAGCATCAGGCTATAGCACCAAGTCCAAATACTTATCGCGCGCTCGCAGTACTTGGCGGGATAGCTGTGGGCACTGCCTGCTTTTTAGCTACTGCTGGAGTTGGCAGTATCTTTGTAGCTGCCTTGGCCGGTAGCGGCCCAGTTGCCTTGATCGGAACGCAGGTCGCGGCCGGGTTGGGGACGATTGTAGGTTGGTTTACTGGTGGGGCTGCTCATAACTTCTTCTTTAGACGATCGTTCAAAGCGGGCGCTATCGAGATCTCGTCACGTCTAAAAATCGCCGAGGAAAGCCCTGCAGAACCGACAATTGCATTAGAGTTTATGGAGGGCGCCTTAAAATATATGGCCTATCACATCGGCGGGCAAGAGTTAGTGAATAGGATGACTGCTATCCGGGATAGTCTCAACAATAATGACGTCGCCTTCAACCCCAAGAGCGAAAAGGACCGTATCGCTAAAATTAATAAGCTTGACGTTGCGCGCGAACAGCTCCGGATGCTTGTCAATAAATTGGATAACCCAGGTAGCTACCTCAATCCCTTCAAGAACAGAGGATCAATTTATAGAAAACTTCCTTGGAATTATGATTTGACCGGTGATATGACGGCCAACATTCATAAGAGGTTTAAGGCATTTGCTGAAGTGTATATTAAAATGATTATGTTGAACGAGATGTATCGTTCGACCGCATCTTTCGAAGCGCGAAGTCATCTTGAACGAACTATCGTCGCGGAATTCAAACCGCTGATTAGCAAGGAGGAAGGCCGCGGAGAGATGCCGTTCCAACAACTTTTAGTTGCCTGGAAATATCCGGAGTCCTATGTCGCCTATCAGGCATTGGATTGGGGCAGCTTGGATAATACCTTTGGTAAAGGTAAGCAAAAATCTGATTGGCAATGGTATGCGATGCTGGCAGGTGGAGTGGCTGTTCCGCTGGGCGCGTGGTATTTCGGAGGCACCTTTTTGGGGCTTAAAGCTATTCCCGCCGGGGAAATCGTCCTTACTGGTGCTGCGAAACTCGGGGCATTCTTAAAGGGTCTGTCGGTAGTGGCGCATTGACCCTATTGCAATGAGAATTTCATATGAGCCATACAGGTCCGGCACTTCGATTGATAAAGGGAGCTCAGAATCTTGGTAAAGATCTGCGCGCCACCTTAGATCCGGTTGGGGCCGCGGAGAGCTTACTTGGCGAGCTAGACTTTAGACCGGAAACCATGATTAAGCGCCTGCCTGGCACACCACAACCTATTATTAATGAAGCCCAACGCTGCCAACGGGAGCTGCATCAGCGCGGGTCTGTTGCCCGTCGTGGCATAAAAATGGGAGATGGCCAAATTGGTGTGCATGCTGCTTGGTCGATGCTGCCGTTCTTAAATAAGGCTAATCCGGCCGACGGAATCTTGGAGACAAAACAAGAGGGAAATTTTCATCTGCTGCAGTGTTGGGCAGATGGACTTCGGGGTAAAACAGCGACACACGACATCAGCTATCTTAAACACACCCAGAATTTGACTGGAATCTATTCTACCGTTGGCAGCGACTCCTTGCAGGCATTAAAGGGCACAATCTACTCGTTCCTTTCGCCAAAGAAGAGTGAACTCAAACGGGTCGACCAAGAGTCTCAGCCAATTCGGGAGCTTAAGAATAGAAATCATTATCGCAGAGCATCAGAGAAATTGAGAGTGCTGAATAAGCGTGCTGAGGAAGGGGTCATAGTAGAGCGAGACGGGAAGCAATACGGTGTATCAATCATGACATATCCTACCGCTCCACGGCTGCACGGATATCTCACTGATGAAGAGGAATTTGCGTTACAACAGGACACAATCCGGGAGATGAAAGCAAAACATCCTAATCGAAAGATTAAAAAGATTAATATTCAGTCTGTTAGCGATGTTTGGGGGCATATGAATAATATCCCAGGTGGCGAACAGATTGGATCCGGGATAGCAACTGAACAGTATGTTACTCTGGTGATGTTCGAAACGGAGGGCGAAACCCCAACTGGTATTAACCGTATCCCAAAAGCGGGGCATGATACGTTTTCACAAGCGATGGGTATGGCGCCAAGCTTATCTGCTAGCGCACTTCAAGATAGACACGATCGTGACCCGTCGTTTTGGCAGTCTGAGGAGCATTTCAATACAGAAGCGCAGCGCGACGTTAGGCGTGGGCGCTTCGCCTCGAACGGACTAGGAATGAAAACCATTACTCGCTTCGCTACCCCTGACCGTATGGGCGCCCTAACGTTTTATGACCACCTTTGGATCATGTGCAATGATATAGCTGAAGAGGTCTTCATAAAAGATCCCGACCGGCAGTTTAATCGTAAACTGCGCCGCATTAGGCAAGGGCGAGCGACCCAAGACGAATTGGATGGGAAAGAACAGGATGTCTGGGGCGGGATAAAGGCGCTCATGTTTAGTATTAAAAAGACAGGGATGCGATCTACTGATCATGAGTCAAAGGACCCCGGTGAAGGCCTAAGCGCAGAACCCTTACCTTCGTACGAGTTGAAACTTAGTTTAATCACCCGAGATCTGACGATGATTGGAGAGGGTAATTTAACACCGATTCCGGAGGCCGATACGGTTGTCCAGGCCATCACTGCAAGGTATAGAAAGCAGTTGAAGGAGTATGGAATTTGGGATGGATATCTCGCGCCTAATGGGATGCGATATCGCTATTTGGAGTGGGACGGTGATGACCATCGTGCAGGGCACCAACTTTACCATGAGCAGGACTTGTTTTTTGCCAATCTGGTTGCGCACGAATTCCAAAACCACCCTGGGGATACGGAGGTGGTCTCGTGTCAGATGCATTTTGACCCTAACGATGAAAACGCTGACCCGGGGTACATCAACAATAGAAGGCGCCTATGGTTCATGACCTGGAATCCAGCCTATGCCGTTATAGGGAACGAACATAAATCAAGGAATTGGATGAATCGGTACGCGAACTCGTTCTATGAGTTACAGGCTCAGCGATCTATTGATGCCGGGCAACAGTGCTTTGATGGAATCGATGTAGAAGGCGACGGCTCTTTCAGAATTTCGTATCTTGAGAGTCCCGCTATGCCACAAAACGGATTTGATAAATTTCGTTGGATGGCTGAAGGTGAGGGGCGATGGATGTCTCGTCGCTATGGCCTAGCTTGGAGCGCCACTTTGATTATGGATTGGTGCAAGAAGTATCCTAATCTTTGGCCGAAGATCTTCTCCGACCAGGTTTTTGGTTGGCACAATGGACCTCAGCAAGAACCCTCTATTGGGTATCGTTTTATAATGCAGGGAACTCGTTTTGATGCAAAGGCCAAAGCAGGTTATGTCCACCCCATTCTTCGTGCACCGGGGATTGCGGCAGTGGAAGAGTATCCGATGCCGAGCCAGATGGCCGCGTAACTGTAGCGCTGGATTTTCGAATCAAAATTGAATGTTTATTTGGCGAGATTGACTACTTCGAGGCTTTAGCGAGCCGTCGATTTTCGCCCGACCAGTCTTGAGCAGACTTTATTCCCAGCCCCAGGGCGCTGATTAGCGCGGGCTTCAATGGTGATACGGTAGATCCAAATACCGTCACGCCTAAAACCGATACGACGCCTGCCTCGACCGCGGTTCGCAAAATCTTACTAACGTTCAGGGCTTCTCGCTTTCCGGTTGCGAGTTCACGTTGTTGAAGTGCAAACTCAACCCCACCCGCTAACAATGTGCCAAGTGCGAATGTAGCCGCAATTCCGGCCGGGCCCATTGCGCGACCGGCGAATGGAAGTGCGACGGCGATGTTCGAGATACAGGCGCTCGCCGCCACAGTAGCGGCCTCTCGCAAATGGGGAAGCACGTAGTGTTTGGCGTAATAACCTCCGGGTGATAGGACCCACGAAGCCCCGTCAAGAAAATTATTTAAGGATCGCAATGGATGACACACTCCGTTCCAGATCGTAGACCACACAGAATGCGATTTTGCGTTGTCGTTCTTAGCAGGTTCCGCTTCGATCTGTGCAGTTGATCTTGGTTCGCCAGCAACAGTCTCGGGCTTTCGGTCTACGGTGACGTTGCAATTCACAGTGTCGACGGGAACGGTTGGCGCCGTGGCCTGCGTTGCCGAGCGAGCTCCTTCAAACCCAGATGGTGCTACGGAAAGCGGTGCTTCCTCCCAGGTACGCACGGCTGTTACAGGGGGCCTTTGCTTCGTGCTTCCCACAGTTGTCGAGGGTGTTCGCAGCTGTTCAGGCGTGAAAGATGGTGTCGTTGACATATACTTGTTGCTCCCTTGCAATCATAGGGCTTATAAGTGGTTATGGCTATCTAATCCTAATGCGTGCCGTAAAGATGAAATCAGATGTAATTTTAGGCGTTTATGCTCGTTAGCACACAAACCGTTTCACGAAACCCATAACAGTAGCAGGTATGGTTGTTTTGGATAAGACAGCCAATCATGGGTTGAAAAGATGTTACGATTTTCCAATATACTGCGACCAACGGGGCGAGATGCGGGCAAATCTCAGGACGCGACGGATCCCGCTCTATTTGAGTATGCGCGCGCTCAATTGGACAATGAGCGTCGTTTCGTGGCGGAAGAGGCGTCGCGAAAACTGAACGTTGGTCGCCGTGCTTCGGATAAAGATCCGGAAAAGAAGGATGCGGAGGTTATCGAAGAACCGCTTTGGAATCTTACTATTCAACGCAATGGGGGAAAGACCTCAGTGTTCGATGCACAGCAACAGGCGATGCTTAAAGGTGCATGGACCCGATTGGTACTTACTGGCAAAGGGAGCTATTCCAATCTACTTTATGAAGTAAAAAAAGTTCTGAATGAAATGGTGGTGAGGGGGAAGAAAGCCGAAGGGCTCCTATTAAAAGAGAGAGATAACGCCGAGGCGAAATCTAACGAGGCCGCTCAAAAAATAATATTTTTCGATGGAGCAATTCCAGTGGTGCCTATAAAAGTTGAGCAAGAAGCGGAAAGATTGGGAAGGAAGGTGCCTCTAGAGCAATATCGGGTGAATTTCGAGACAAAAGCGAATGATTTTTTGCGTGGCGTAGCTGGTCAACCGCTTGGGCAAAAGGTTGAAGGCCTAGCGCGAGTGTTAGAGAACGAGATGGTAGCAAAGTCCTTCGATGGGATTGCTCCTTCGAGTTTGAGTAAGGAGACTTTGCGTGATGAGCACGCTATCCATAGCCTTTATTCGAATGAACTAGCAAAGTTCTTTATCGCAAAGGCTGAGGTTCATCGTATACTTGCCGGTGCCTCAAGAACCTTCACCGGCACTACTATAGTCATGGCGCCAGTGATTCCTTTGAATCAGGATAAGACCCCTGAGAATAAAGCTAAGCCGGTCGCGCACGATTTGGCCTTAACCGCTCGCGTAGTTACAAGGAAATACCTTGAAGAGACCACACAGGCGGGGTTAGTTGCCGATCCCCAAAAGGTAAATTTGGTCGTTCGTGACATTGCCGAGGTACTCAGCCACAAAGCGATCGCCGCTTTGTACAATGAGGGCTACCCAGATCTGTGCGATTACGCCGCGCAGATAATTGCAAAAGAGCTAGTCTCGCGGCACGTTTTCCGTGAAGGTATTGACCTGAAAGATCAATTGGATATGGCTGCAATGATGGGGCCTAATGGCGGCGGCGCTCCAAAGAGTTATGTCGAGGAAGTTGCGAAGTATTTTCGGGCTCATCCACAGCCGAATGATTACGCTAAAGTCTTAAAGGCGCTTACGTATCTCCTAAAATCGGCAAACGCCAAAATATGCGAGGAGCAAGGTGTAGGAGACTCAGAGATGAGCGATACGCAAGCACGTTCCTATGCGTTGGCTCTGATTGAAGCGTATCATGACCAAAAGGGTAAGGAAAATAATCAGTTTACTAGAGTCTTGAGGGAGGCCGATGCAAAAGCCAAGGCCGCTGCGCCTATCGCGCCACCGCCTCCCGCAAGTAGCCCGCGAGCAGCTTCAAGTTCAATGCAACTTGGGAATCCAACACCGATACTTCACGAACTTGAGCGCAACAGTTGGAAAGTTAACGGTGTGGATCTTCTTAAACTCGCCGCGTCTGAATGCCGCAGTAAAGGACTCCAACCGACCGCCGAAGCGGCTGTTAAAGGGGTTCTGGCTGAGATACTTCTGGACAAGGTCAAGGGTTTTGGAGATCTGACGATGAAAGATGGCCCATTGATAGTGTCCTTCTATTACAGCAAGCTGATGGCCGCTGGCCTGTTGCCGAGTGCTTGAACTGCACCTCAACGAGAGAAATATCTTGTAAAGACAGTCAATTACGCTCTGGTCATGCTGGCCATATGAGCCCAAACTGCTCGAAGTAGCCTGTCCTCATTCGCATAAATGCGCAGCTATGCGCATTTATGCGAATGAACAAGTCAAACCGAATCGGTGAGCATGAACTTCCTTATCCACCGAGCCGACAGGCATCGGCATCAAAATCCCCAACAAATTCACACCCTCACGCTTAAATCACGCCAACTCTACAACCCCCCATAACATCTTGTAAGGGGAAGCACCTATGGCAGATGGCGAGCTCACTTTAGAAGTTGAAACGAACAAAGCAAAGGCAGCGAACCTAAACGGCGTGAGCGGGCCGGGGGTTTCGCGCTTTGAGGCGGTGCCTAAACCTGTCGGCTCGGGTGAGGGGAATGGGCTTCTTAGTAATGGACTAAATGGGCTAAGTGGCGGGCGCAGTCGTAGTCGTGAGGAGGAGCTTGCGGCGCAGGGCGCGGCGGCGCTTCCGAACTATAGACCGGTGGGGCTTGAGGAGAATCGTACTGTATCTTCTGGTACGGATAACAGAAAATTCCGACAAGAGCACGCCGCTGGTGGAGTCGAAACGCATGAGATGAAACCCTCTTGGCTGGCGGGTCCGGCTGCGATCGTGGCGGGGCTGGCGCGCACGGTGATGGCGATCGGGCAGTTGGGGATGCACCTTGTGCCCATGTTGGTTGGCAAAGCGGTAGCCCTTGTAAAGTTTCTGGCACAGCCCGAGACCTTGGCCTTGATCGGGGCGGGGCTTAAGGTGGCGGGCGATGTTTCATGGGAATTTTTAAAGGCGCTTTTCAGGCTGGATTTAGTGACCGTCTCAAAGATGGTTTGGCAGCTCGGAAAATTTGTCGTCAGCGGGCTTTCAAACTTTATCGGCTTAACGGATATCTTGCAGAGCGGGCTTTGTTTAGTGACGGGTGATCTCAAAGGGGCCAAGGATCATTTCTTGAAGGGCGGGTCTAAGTTTCTTGAGGCTACGGGAGTGAAGGACTGCTGGCTATTTTTGAAGTGCCTCTGGGAAGGGGATGGCATCGCCGCTGGGGATCATCTATTTAACGCCGCTTTAAGTGTCGGCGCCATCTGGGCTTCGATTGCCACCATGGGCGCAGCTTCTCATTCGATTTTTTTAGCAACGATCGGCAAGCAAGCGGCTAAAGACGCCGCGGTGCAGGTGTTCAAACTTAGCGGAAAGGCCATCGGGCAGCTTGTGGTGGGTGAGATCGATGCGCGCGCGGGGGTTAAGATCGCACAGGAGCTAACGCCGAAACTTGTCGATCGTGGCGCGGCGGTGTTGGCCACGCAGGTCAGAACACATGGCGCTGATGTGCTGGATATCAGCATGCAGGGCGGCAAGCGCGCCGGGTTAATTCGAGACACGTATTATCAAGAGCTCGCAAATGGTATGGCGCGCGAGATTCTTGAAGCGCTGGAGCTTAAGAAGGTTCAAAAGCTTGTTAAGAGTGAAGTGCATCGAACCTTACTTGAGGTCGACAGATTAAAGGAGAAGAAATTCGCCGAGCTGTTGATGGAGCGCTTTGGAATTGAAGATAAAAAACTCGCTAAAAAGCTAGCGAATAGTAGCCAGCACGTTCTAAAGAGCCGCGGCAACGACAAGCTCTTGGGCGAAACTCTAGAAGAAGTCATCACTCAGGATGTCGGCAACTATCTAAAAGGCAAGATGAAGTCGCCTTTTATGAAACGGCTTGCGAAGCACTTCAGCGAGGATGGAATTAATGAAGATTCTAAGATCCTACGCGGCGCGGCTGAGGCCAACGCTAAACGACTCGGCCAGAGCGTTGATAACTTAGTAGACGATTACGTGCATGCCGGTTGGGAAGGAGTCGAGGCGGGGCTCGATGATTTCGTAATGCCGGGTGTTCGCGCCATGATCAAGAAGGGCATTAAAGACGGCTTTAAGGAGTTCAGAAAAGGGAAGAAGTGGAAACTATTTAAACGCCACAAGGATAATCACGGGCATGCTTCGGTGATTGGCGAGGAGGGCGCAGACGAGGCGGCCGAGGCGGCTAAGAAGTTTAAAGAGCGGGAGGACGCCATTGTTAGGGCCGAACCGGGGGATTTGCCGGTTCGCCATATCAAAGTAAAAGATCCGGGGACGGGCGCTGAGTATCTTGTTGAAGAGCAGCGCTTAGCAGATGGCCGTTGGAGAGAAATCGCGCGAGAGCTGCTGAGTGAAGGGGAGAAGAAGGCGGCTTGAATCCTAGCGCCCATGTAACTAACACTGTAGCCCAATCGAAAAATACCCTTGACGCACTGTCAACTATGGTTTACAGTAATTAAATGGAAGCCCTGCCTCGTCAGATTGTACTTTTGCGGCTTGATGACGGCTCGAGTCCCTTCGATGATTGGATTGAAAATTTGAGAGATTCGTTGTTGGTGCGCGCCGTCGACGCAAGATTGACAAGGATCCGCGATGGGAACTTCGGGGATCATAAGAGTGTTGGCGAAGGTGTTTTTGAGTTAAGAATTCACAAGGGACCAGGCTTGCGGGTTTACTACGGACTAGATGGCGATCGGCTCGTTGTTTTGCTTGGTGGAGGGGACAAGTCTAGTCAGGATAAGGATATTGAGAAAGCGCAAACTCTTTGGAGGAAATATAGAAATGAAAACCGAAGATTATAAAAAATCCCTCTTCAAGCGGTTGCAGGATCCGGAATATGCAGTCGGATATCTTACTGATGTTTTGAGTAACGAGTCCCAGGAAGCTTTCTTGATCGCGTTACGCGACGTGATTGAGGCCAGAAATGAAAATTTTTCAGTCTTGTCGAATAAGAGCGGGATTACTCGCCAAGGGTTGTATCAGGCCCTTTCTACGAATGGCAATCCTCAGTTCGCAACAATTAAGGAAGTGCTTGGCTCTCTTGGCTTGCGATTGACCGTTGCCAAGCGCGAGGCCGCTTAAGCCCTCTCTCTTTTTCTACTCCAACCCGGTAGCCAACAAGAGCCAGCGCCTTTCAAAGGGCGCGCCGGTCCTGCGATTGGCGCCCATACCGACCCAGCTCTTTGACTTAAAGAGAAAATGATAGTTTCCGTCGCTGGCGACGGCTTCTTTGGGAGGATTTCTGTCGGTGGCGCCTTGTTTGGCGGCTTGCAAGACTACTTCATCAAAACGGGTGCTGCTGCTTGAGCCTTCAAGCACTACTTCTATTAGATCGCCCTTGGGCGAGAGGATTGCGCGCACGGTGGCGTAATCTGAGATATCGATCACGTCTTGTGGCCGCATGGCATCCCAGCCGTTTGCTCTTAGAGCAGCAAAGACCTGCATGGCGACGCGGCGCACAAATACTGCGTACAGGCTGGCTTTTGTGTTTAGGAAAGTCATGTCGCCGTCAGGTAAATTTGGTAGGTAGTCGGGCATGCCGGAGGTGCCAAGGAAGGCCGCGCCTGTGCCGCTTGGCCGCGAGAAGGCCTGATAACTTGAAAGGTTTGTCGGCCGGCTTTGGCCGAGTTTCTCGTTTTCCGGTTTTTGGCCAGGCGCGCTGATTTTCTCGGCCAAGGTTTTTGGATCTAGTACCAGATCGTGAAGTTTTGCGGGAGCTGGCTGCGCTGCCGGTTGGCGCGCCTGCGGCGCTTGTTCTTTCTGGCCGCGAGTTTTTGTCCTGCCAGCATCGGGCGCATCGCCCCGTTTGATGCGCTCTTCCTTGACGCTTGAGTCGATATCTGAAATCAACCTTCTTGTGTTGGCTGGGACTTCCTCCTCTGTTTTTTTGGGCGGCGTTACGATCTGGTTCTCTTTGGGGCTTGGTAAGCTGCGCTCAGTTTCGAGCGGAAGCGATTCTAGGCTTACTGCGATTGATTCCACTTGCGGGGCCGGGCCGGTCTCTTTGACCCAAGAGCCGAATATAAAGTGTAACGCCACAGATATGGCTAACCCAACCAGAAGATACCGGTTTAAATCATAGGGAATGCGGCGAGTTGCAAATGCCATAGCTTGCAGGAGCGTATCACTTATATTACCCTAACTGTAGCGCAAGGTTATTGCTCCAACAAATCTTACGCCAAGTTCCGCCGCAGGCAATTGGGCCGTTGGCAACCATGAGAGTCGCAAATGTTTGGTATAGGTCCGCTCGAACTAGTCGTCATTTTGGTAGTTTTTGTGGTGCTTTTCGGTACTAAGCGGCTCCCGGAATTGGGCACGGGGTTGGGCCAGGCCATAACCAATTTTAGAAAATCCTTTCGCGAAGGCACCGCCATCGATGTGACACCTAAGGACGAGAAGCATCAAGATCCGGCTCAAAAAATCGACGAGAAGAACGAGAAGAAGTAGCCTATCGCTCACGGGTTCGGCGCCGCATTAGCGGCGCTGTATTATGGGCGCGGTATTATGGGCGCCGTATTATGGAGCGCCGACGACTCGTCGGCCGATGTCGCGAAGTGGCACTGCGTGTTAGGCCG
>CAZVWV010000080.1:6410-17481 GCA_964631745.1 uncultured Bdellovibrionales bacterium | reverse complement strand
TATCCCTACTCTGCGCCGCGTTTGTAATTTACCCGGGGTTTTTGAGCAGCTACTATGGAGCGTATTTGCTCAAAAACCCCGGATTAAGCCGCCAATATTACGTAGCGCAGCCGACACGGCGGGCTGTGGTTAAACTAGTGAAGCGGTCTAGGGCGGCAGCCACCCCCGTCTTCTCATTCCCTGCATCTTAGAACCTCTCGTCCCGGGTGTTCTCCATTCCGGCTCGCAATGTTAGAATAAGTAGATGACGAGAATAAAAAATCCCTTCTGGCTCTATATCGTATGTGCATTCTCTCTAATTTCACATGCGGCCCTGGCCCAAGCGCAGCATGCTCAATCTGATTTTGATGGCGACGGACTCTCAGATTTTACGGTCATCAAAATTCTTGATGACGGTACGCTCTCATGGCGAGCGCGAACCTCTGCTGATAACTCTCTTTCCACCCTGGGTACTCTTGGGATTTCCGGAAATCATATCGTGCTTGGATATTGGTCAAATTCTCGGTATGCCGAGATGGCATCGGTATCAAAAAGTGGTGATGGCAGCGTGCTTTGGTCTGTTAAGGGACATGGCGCATCTGATCTGAACTTCTCCTTGGGAACTAGCTCGTCCCTTGTTTTGTCTGGTGCTGACTTTAACAGATCCGGTTACACCGATGCCGCCGTGGCTGAGAAATCTGGCGGTCGGTACCTATGGAAGATAAAATTAGATCCGCTGGCACCATCGGGAGCAAGAACAGTACGTAGCTTTAAGTTCGGACTCGCTAACTCCAAGCTCTTCTATGTAAATCCCGATGGCAAACGGGATTGGCTAGCCTACTTTACAAAACAGGGCGGGAGCTTGTGGCTTCGATTAAGGAATGTGGGGACTGCAAAAGGCCGCACCATCAAGGTGCGCGGGGCACCTTCTATGGCGATCAGGCCCGTCCCGGTCAAGAAATCAGATGGCAGTGACGCCCTGGCGTTTATCTCGAAGCGCAGTAATTCGACCAGAGTAATAGTGCGCGAACTTAACGGCAAACAGATCGCTTCTCATACCTTTAACGCCACGGGAGACGTGATCGTGGGTAATTTTATCAGCGCCGCGGGCGAGCAGATCGCTGTTATGAGCGGCGAGGGCTTCCTGGTTTTTAATCCTAAGTTAAAGAGCGTTAGCGTGGTGAGCGCAACTTCGGGTGTGGCCGTCGATCAGGTTAATATTAATTCCTTCGCGAGTGAGGAGGCTCCGCCATCAGCCACTCCTACGCCTGTTGTTGGAGGCGCTTGTGTTTCGAGAGTCCCAACCGATGGCGGCGGTGGTTTTGTGTGGAAACCTAACTCTGATACCCAGTTTTATGCAGCCTGCGTATTACCGGCTGAGTTTACAGGGCAGACCTCTGAACTTAAGATCTATTCCGGCGCGGGGGTGTACATAAAGAGCTTGAATTTTAAAGGTGTCGGCAATGGTAACAGAACGGCTTGGCAGGATACCAGTATGACTGGAGCAAATTATCGAGATCAGTATCGCAGCATAGTTGTGCGATTGATCACGAAGAATAATAGCTGTTACACCTGGAGCTTGAGCGATCCTTCACGGCGATATGATTAAGGAGCTTAGATTTTAACCGGAATTTCTTTGTCTTCCATTAAAGCTTCCACTACAGCACGGTGATTTCCAGCGATGATTTGCTTATGTAGATCGGAACCTTCTGGGATAATACTTCGATCTTCAAAGAGCAGCATCAGCATTAGCGCTTTGCCCCACTTGGCTCCGAACTGAATTCGGAAATGACTCTCCCGTGCAAGTTGTACCTCCTTGGTTTCAACCCCAGACCAACTAGACTTTCCACCGAAATGCAGGATGAACGACTTTAGCGCGTATTCAACTGTGTAGCCCGCAAGATAAGCGCGCAGGCAATAATCGTAATCTTCGGCGCCGCCTTTTCCAAAGGAGTCGTCGAAATGTCCGACTGCGCGCATTACTTCGAGCGGCAGTTTTACGCAACAAAAGGGGAGAGTCGTGACGCGTAACGTTCCTGAGGTGCATTGACTGTGAATACTAGCCAATTGATAGAGGTTGCTCTCTTTACCCAGATAGTCATCTAGCGACATCTGCATCTCGGTTTTAAATATCTCAAGATCGTAGCGAGCCTCGCGGTTTGTGACTGGGCTGAGGATGGCAGGGCTTGCAGTGAGAAGCGGGTCCAGCCAGTTTGGTGTAAAGATTAGATCGTTGTTTAGAAAGTAGAGATCGGCTGCGGCTGAAAGCGCCAAGTCGATAGCCTGATTTGCATTCTGGGCGAAACCTAAGGGGGAGATATTGCGAACCAAATGCACCGGATAAGGGCAGGCGGCGAGGTCGAAGGTTGAATCATTATCTATCAAGATAAATCGATCTTCTGGCCCAAGCGCAGTAAATTCAAAGAATGTTTTCAAGGCGTATTGCGTGTAGCGCCCGGACCCCGCTGTAGTGACCATTCCAAAATAATTCATGGTGTTCGTAGGATAAGCTGAAATAAAATTACGCACTATTTATAGATATTTGATGGGTGAATGAGGCGGGGCATTTCAGCTTCTGGGAGCGAAGGCCTAAGTGTTGGAATATATTCAAGATATCATGACGCCCAACTGACTGGGCACTGCTGTCCGGTAAAACATTGTAATTTGGGTCCTTAACCACGGAGGCCACGGGGAACACGGAGAAAACATTGAGGATTTCTCTCTCCGTGACCGCCGTGTTCTCCGTGGTTAAATTCAAAACCATCTCTTTTTTCGCCATATTTTCAGATTCAACGCAACTCTTCAAATTTTTTTACGATAGATTAATAGAGGGTTTTGAGTTGAACGGCGCTTACGATTGAGCGGCTGACTCAGTCTATTTCAATCCTCAAACCATGGTCGACGTGAAAGAAAAAAGAGAAAGGGGCCTACTTGAACAGGTGGGGAGCGAGAGCTCCTTGGTCAGGAAAGTTGCATACAATGCCAAGACCCTGGTGGCTTGTTCGAGCTCTGATGCGCGCCAACTTCTGGCGTTTGAGGACGCCACAAGGCTAAACGCGCTTCCCTTAGGTTTGGTTAGAACATACGACAGCTCGGCTCTAACTTTAGCCGTTGAGGACGAAGGCAATATAGAACTTAAACGGGCTTTGCGTTTTGTGGTCGGTGCCGATGTAAGTTTGGTGGCGGTTCCGAGGGAGATCTTAACGGAAGCAATATTTAGAGCCTACAACTCAGATGAAAAGCGACTAGCTTCTAAGATTACAGCGATCGGAGAGAATCCATCTGAGCTGAGCAAGGTTCGCCGAGGGCCTGAAATGGTGGCTTTCAGGAACGTTGGCGGCAACGCGGCGCAACTGCTTGAAAGTTTGGTGGACTATTGCATCTCTGTCTCTGCCTCTGATCTGCATATCGTTCCAAGAGCGGAAGGTACTTTCGTTAAGATTAGGGTGGCGGGAGACTTAAGAACCCATCAGCAGCCACTCAGTTCAAAGGATCTGCATGAGCGTCTAATTAATCGCATTAAAGTCTTGGCTGGGCTAGACTGTGCTCAGAGATATCTGCCGCAGGATGGCGCTTTCGAGGTGCCCATCGCAACGCGCAACGTTCACGTAAGAGTGAGTGTCATGCCCACTGTACATGGTGAGAAAGCTGTTTTGCGACTAATAGGTTGCGACGGGCTCTTGCAGCTTTCGGAGCTGGGGCTTTGCGAGATCACGGAGGCGGCTCTCTTGGGCGCCTTAGCTAAGCAGAGCGGCGCCATCATTTTCGCTGGGCCCACCGGTAGTGGTAAAACCACGACGATGTACGCAGCCTTAGATAGACTTAGTAAACGAAATCTTAATTGCGTTACGCTGGAAGATCCGGTTGAGATGTTTCTTCCCGGAGTTACTCAGACCGCGGTGGATTATAAGCGCGGCTTGGATTTTGCTTGCGGACTGCGCTCGATTCTGAGGCAGGATCCGGATGTGATTATGGTCGGGGAGATTAGAGATTCAGACAGTGCCTCGATGGCGATTCAAGCTAGCTTAACGGGACATCTACTTTTGACGAGTGTGCATGCGCGTGATGTTTCGGAGGTGCTGCTTCGACTTCGTGAATTGGGGGTGGGGGAACTTAATATCGCGCAGTCTCTCTCGTTGATTGTATGCCAGAGACTTGTGCCACGGCTCTGTGGAGAATGCAAGGTGATTGATCTGATGAGCACGCATAGATTTGAGGGGGAGATTTTTCGTGAAGTTGGTTGTAGTCGTTGTGATTACTCTGGGTATAGTGGTCAGAATTTGGCCACGGAGAGTTTGGAGATCTCGCGTGATATCGCCAAAGGCATTGCCAACGGCGGCTTTGAGGCCTTGTTGCGGGCCGATTTAGATGGCGTTGAAACTTACGCTTCTTTAAAGGGCGCGCTTTTTGAAATTCTTAAGAAAGGTGAGATGAGCATTAAGCAGTTTACTAGTATGATTAAGGAGTAAGTACCTATTCTGATATGCGGGGAGGCAGTGGTTAAACTCGAAGCAAATTCAGAGAGGGGGGATAGGGGGGGCGCTTTATTTGGGTGACCGCGAAAGCGCTTGCTTGTATAATATCTCACATCATGACCTCCGCCGCGCACGCAAAGGTAGTTATTATTCATGGCACTAAGGGCTCGCCCCAATGCCATTGGTTTCCATGGCTGAAGGGGGAACTGGAACAACGTGGATATTCCGTTAGCGTTCCGAGCATGCCGACCCCTGAAGGGCAGTCCTTGTTGAATTGGTGGCGGGTCTTTAATGAAAACGTGGGAACGTTGCATTCAAGTTCAATCTTAGTGGGGCACAGCCTTGGGGCAGTTTTTGCACTGCGGCTCCTTGAAGCGAGTACCATACCTGTCGCGAAAGTGGTGCTCGTCTCTGGTTTTGTTAGAAGCCTTGGTTTGCCGGAGTACGATGCTTTAAATAGCAGCTTCGTGGCCGATGCATTTGATTGGGCTAGAATCCGTGCAGGGGCGCGGCAAATAATCTGCTTTGCTGGAGAGAATGACCCATACGTGCCCATAGAGCAGAGCAGGGAACTGGCCAAGAGCTTGGAAATTTCGCTGAGACTGATTAAGGGCGGGGGGCATCTTAATCATGAATCCGGTTTTAATGAATTTCCAATGGCCTTAGAAGCGATTATTAACAACGAAAGCGAGCTACTTCCGCTGAGACCAAATGTTTGCATGTTGGTTTTTAATAAAGCAGGAAAGTTGTTTTTGGGTGAGCGGCACAGAGAGGCTGGGGTCTGGCAGTTTCCGCAAGGGGGCGTTGAGGCGCAGTACTCACTCGAAGAGAATGTCATTCGGGAACTAGAGGAAGAACTTGGAGTAAAGCCAAATCAGGTAAAGATTGTCAAGAAATTGAACGCCACGCATGATTATGAATTTGGAAATCCGCCGGCGTACGCAATGAAGAAATGGCGTGGGCAGAGTCAGACATTCTGGTTGGTGGAATTCTTAGGCGCAGATACGGATATCCGTGTAGATCAGCAAAATCCGGAATTTTCAAATTGGAAATGGTGTAGCGTTTCTGAGATATACGATCTGGCCGAGTCCAAGCGTCTACCCGGATACGCCAATCCCTTGAAAGAGTTTGAAGAGTATCTAAAGACGACTGCTTTGCCATGAGCATAGCTAAATAAAAAAACGTCTGCTGAAAATCGGAGCGCCGAGCCCTAGCTCGGACGGGTATGGCAAAGCACTGAGATCTGAACATTCTTGCCTCGCCCTGGATTCTTGAGCAGATACGCGAAGTTGCCATTGCCTCGCGGGTACCTGCAGGCGCATAAAAAAAGATCCCAAATAACATTTGAAAGCATCTTATTCAGGTATGCTTTTGTCCGCACTCGATACAACCCAAGTACTCGTCGCTGTTGTAATTGGCCTAACCCTGTTACAGGTGTTGCTGGCAGGCTACCTTCTGGCCACCCTCAGAGCCTCGGCCAGCGAACGCACTGCCTTGAATAAAGAGATGTTCGGATTGCTAAAGAAGCTTGAGGGGATTACCTCCTCGCGCAGAGAACAGATGCTCAAACACTACGACAAAATTTTACAAAACTTAGCAGTGAGATTGCCAACGACAGTGGCGGCACAGACGAGCGCGATGATCTTCGACACCGAGAGCAAAATTCTCGCAAGGTTGGCCGAGCTTGAGCCACAACTAAAAGTGGACGAGTCTAGTAAACGCAAGATGGACGATCTAATAAAGAGCATGGAAACGCTAGAAAGCACGATCGTAGCCTTGACCGCCGAAACGGTGCACAAAGTCATGATAGACAGCAGGCGCGCGCTCCTGGATGATGATAACTTTAGCGATATCGAAATTGCGGCGTAGCTGCTGGCCTTGGGGCCCGTAGGATAGGGGAATAGGAGAGTCTCAGAGACTTTTCTTAGAGCTTTCCCCAGGGGTGGGCCTTGGGCGGTGTTGGGGTTGGTGTTTTTGGGCTTTGGGGAAAAGAAAAGTCTCTGAGATTCTCCTTTTTCCCTTTTCCTATTTTTTCCTTTTCCCGAAATTTCTCTCAGACTCTCCCTTTCTATCTCTCGCTGACTTGTTTAGGGCTTTGGGGCTTGGGAATCGGTTGGGCTTCTTTCTGGTCTAAAGTGTGTGATATAAGTATGGGATGAGCTTTACTGAGGAAATGGCACTTAAATTTGTCCAGAAAGGGATCCGGCTTAGGAAGCAAAATGTCAATCTTGCGCGGGAGATTTCAGAGGAATTTAATCTTGGCGAGGTGGCGGCGCGTGTCTTGGCGGCGCGCGGTTATAAGCCCGATCCAGAACTGATGAATTTTATTAATCCTACCTTGAAGCAAGGGCTTCCGGACCCTGAGACTTTGAAAAATGTGGGACCGGCCTGCGAGCTTATCGCTTCCATTTTAATCTCCAAGCGCCCTATCGCCATCTGTTGCGATTTCGATGTGGATGGACTTTCTGGCGGAGCGCAGCTCGCTCATTTTTTAAGAGCAGTCGGGGGAGAGGTTCACGTGTATGTTCCGGATCGCTTTACCGATGGATACGGACTTAACGAGAGGATTATTCGAAAGGCTGCCCAGGATGGTTGCGCCCTTCTTATCGCGGTTGATTTTGGCACCAGAAACGAGAAAGAAGTTGGACTCGCTAGAAGTTTGGGAATGCGCACACTCATTATTGATCACCATCATGTGGGCGATGCTGATCCGAAGGCAGATGTCTTCATTAACCCGCAGCAGGCAGGATGCGGCTTCGCCAACAAGATCCTATGTGCCGCCGGCTTAGTTTGGTTTTTAATCATTGCTTTAAAAAAACGTATCGCCGCCGCCCGTGAGATTGATGTCAAGAGCTATTTGGATTTTGCATGTCTTGGCACCATTTGTGACATGGTGCCGTTAGTTGGCGCAAATCGAGTGATAGCCAAACGCGGACTCGAAGCCTTGGCGCATACCCGCAGACCAGGATTAAAAGCGCTAAAGGATGTGGTGGGCGTCAGAAGCGCGTTAACTTGCACGCACGTCTCCTTTGGCATTGGCCCCAGACTAAATGCGGCAGGTCGCATGGTGCACGGCGAAGTGGTTGCAGATCTTCTGACTACTGCCGACTCTGACAAAGCCGCGAAATTAGCAAAGCAGCTAAATAAGCTAAACGAAGAGCGACAAGGCATCGAGGCCTTGGTCAAAGAGCAGGCCATCGAAATCGCCCGGCAGAAATACCAAGAGTGCGCGCACTCAATCGTGGTATGGCAACGCGACTTTCACACCGGTGTTATTGGAATAGTGGCGCAGCGATTAGTCGAAAATTTTTATCGCCCCAGTGTCGTGCTCGGACTTGATACCGACGGAGTCTTCAAAGGCTCCGTCAGAGGTATTAGAGGTTTTAGCGTGGTTGAAGCCTTGGAGGCTACAAACAAATTTTTAATTAAATCGGGCGGACACGAAGGGGCCGGTGGCTTAGCTATAGAAGAGGCGCGCTTGGAAGATTTTGCAGCTGCCTTTGAGGTAGAATGCGCTAAACGGCTTAAGGGCTTGGAGCTGCACCCATTTGCGGAAGCCGATACCCAAGTAACTCTTTCTGAGTTGGATACCGATTTAGTCTCAGAGCTCCAAAATTTTGCTCCCTTCGGCATGGGCAATCCCGGTCCGCAGTTGCTGCTAAACGGCCTCAAGGTTGTCGACTTAAAGGTCTTAAAGCAGGCCCATCTCAAGGCAACTCTAAGCGATGGAAAGCGCTATATTGCTGGCATGCTTTGGCGAACCGTTCATCATCCTGCCCTTGTGATTGGGAATAAAGTGAATGTCGTCTGTAAGGCCGATAGCAATACTTTTAACGGACTCACTGAAGTTCAAGCCAACATTCAAGCAGCCGAGATAGCAGCGTAATTAAGAGGCGTAAGTAAAGGCACCTGCATCTCCCCGCGCCGCTTCCAAGACTCTTGACTCCCAGAGCACTCTCGCACTACAATTCCTATCAATGCGACATTTAGCTTTTATTATTAGCCTTTTCATTATCCTTTCAAGGGATGACGAGGTGATCTAGCTAAAAGTCCAGATCGATCAAGAAAAGCCTCCTCATCCCTAATCCGGATGAGGAGGCTTTTTTTTGGTCTTTTTTATGCGTTTGGCGGTGACAGGCAGTTGTCTTTGAGGAGATAAATTTATGGCGCACGTGAGTTCGAATGACAGGGATGACGATTTTCACGACCCGAAATATCCCCAAATTCCAATTGGGCATATCTTGGTAAGAATGCCTACCTTGGAAGTCCCCACCGGCATGCTCCTCGCGGCTGGGTCAGACCCGCCATCAAACCAGACACTCATTTCAGCGCGGCCCGAATCTTCCCTTCCAAGCCGTTTACGACCTCGGTCATGCGACCGGCAGCGTTCTCAATGGCTGCCAAGGCCTGATCGGTTAGGTCTGTTGAGTGTTTGTTGGATTGCGCTACAAAGAGCATGGCAACTATGGCTTGGAGCGGATTGTTGAGATCGTTTCTGATGTCATTGCCAAGATGACAGAGAGTTGTATCAAGAGTTGTGTTGGCATGTTGGGATCGCCCGTCATCAGCCGGCCTCTGTAACTTTCTGCGCGGGCTAAGCGGACTGGCCTTCTTGAATTCATAGTTCTTTAGCAGATCCCTCGGAGTTGTAGATGTTCCCACCACGACAAGATGAGGGCGATACGAGAGCTTTTCCAGCGAGGCCTCAAGCCTCGATATATTTCCATCGGGCAGAATCTCGTCGGCCACAATCAAGTCGATGCGCCGTCGACTTAATACCCATTTGGCGAGCTCCACCGTGGGCGCATAGATCATGCCCGATCCTGGAAGCGAGATACTCAACTGCATAGTGAATTCCTTGGCTCTTTCTTGTGAAGAGTTGATCACCAGAACCGTGAGATCTTTAACTATGGGGGCTACTGGCGGCGCGAGAGACGAGAGCCGATCGCCGCATTCTCCCTCGATAAAATTAGAGCTTGCGCCAATTACTTGCGAGGTTTTGAGAGGTCTGAGAATCTGCGTAGGCGGGAGGCTTCTGATAAATAGTCTGCTGCGCTTAAAGAGAGCCAGTTCCGAAGTCCTTGCCACCTGTTTGTTCCTCTGCAATATAGACGCGCCGAACGGATGACCGATTCTAAAAACGCGCACCTTTTCAATTCCCAGCCTAGCTGCTAAAACAACCAGATGGACTATATTCATTCCCTATTAGATATAATTCTTCATCTAGATAAACATTTAGATTCTTTGGTCTTGGCGTATGGAGCCTGGACATATGCGATCCTGACGCTGATCATATTTATGGAGACGGGAATTGTTGTAACGCCGTTTCTCCCCGGGGATTCGCTCTTGTTCGCTGCCGGTGCCATAGCCGCGCGTGGCAATATGAATGTTTTGCTGCTGGGTGGCTCTTTGCTTTTAGCAGCCGTGCTTGGCAACACCACCAACTATTTCATAGGCAGATTCTTCGGAGACAAAGTCGCCAACTCAAAATGGGTCAAGAAGGAGTATTTAGAGCGCACTCACGAGTTTTATGAGAAATACGGCGGCAAAACCCTAATAATCACCCGTTTCGTACCAATTATCAGAACGTTCGCTCCGTTCGTGGCAGGTCTTGGCAAGATGTCCTACGCCAAATTCAATTTCTTTAACATTGTCGGCGGAGCAATATGGGTGATCGGGCTAGTCGGAGCTGGATATCTATTTGGCGATATACCACTAGTCCGAAATAATTTCAGCCTAGTGGTAATCGCCATTATAGTAGTTTCATTCATTCCAGCCGTGCTGGAAATCCTGAAGATTCGAGCCCTATCGAAGCAACCTTAGGAACAGCTGCTCGTAGTAGTTGGAATCTTTGAAACTTCAGCAACTGCACGGTCACGCACTCGCTTTGCATTCTTGACCACGTTGCTACCAAGTTGTGGCTTCTTCGAAAGCTTCTGTAAACGCTTGGCTGAGTTTACAACCAGAGAATACATCTGATCCAAGCCGCTCTGATAACCACCGAGTGATCCCGAAAGATCCGAAGTGATACAGAAGGCGGTATTGCCGCATTGCTGAACATTTCTCGGAATATCGCCAGTCCACACGCCTTCCCAGAGTTGCTTATTAAGACTTTCCGCCTTTGCGGTAGTCGTCTTAACAAAGTTTCGGGTCGATTTGCTATTGGAATATTTCGAAACCTGATGCAAAAGTTTCAAGATCGCATTTCGCTGAGCGGCCGCGCCACCATCTAGAACCGCGAGGCTCTTGGTTATGTCAACGCTGTTGCATCCCAAACAATTATTCCCGTTTCCGCCGCATTCGCCGCAACGATCAAGCACGGCTGGGCCGTTCGGTATTCCGTTGCAGTCTAGACAGCTTGTGCCGTTACCGTTACAGACGTTACAAACATCATAGGTAGCTTGGCCATGCGGCACACCAGCACAATCCAAGCAGCTCTGGCCGTTGCCGTTGCAAACCAAACATTCATCTAGAACACTTTCGCCACAAGCAACATTGGCGCAATCCACACAGCTTGTGCCATCGCCCCCATTAACGCCGCAACGATCGCGAATGATCTGTTTTGTAAATTTAAACCCTACAGTATAAAGCCCCCCGCAGCTTGAAGCCTCGAAGCC
>CAZVWV010000080.1:0-6400 GCA_964631745.1 uncultured Bdellovibrionales bacterium | reverse complement strand
GCAAGCTCTGCAGGCGTCAGATTCATGATATCCCCCAAGCGCTGTGCCTGCAAAAGCACATTTGGAGTGGTGTTTAAATCGTAATAATCGTTAACCTGAGGATAGTCTCCGTAAGAAACCTGCCCGCCTAACTGCGTAACCTTGTTCTCGTATCTCCATCTCTCCGGGAAACCGATATTCTGTGAAGCCACAGATTGGGCCGAAGCAGAACCGTAAACACCAAGCTCCGTCACGCCGGAATCATTCAACGGATCAAAACGCACGCCATAAAAACTGTTGGCATTGCTTGTGTCTACGAAATTCATAGGGGTGAAGTTAATAAAAAGATCGCCGTATGAGATTCTTCCGTTTAAAGCCCCCGATCGCACCTTACCCTCGGCAGGCAAGTTAGACCCTATAGCAACGAATACTTCATCCGCCGTCTCTTTAAATGCCATGCAAAATATCTCAAAGTGGGAATCAACGCCGTCATTCAAGGAATCGCTGGTATATTGCCAACCGTTGGCATTGGCTCGTGTATGGTCGACAAATAGTGTGAGGGAGTCATTAAAGCATTCCCAAGAGAATGTGAGCTTTGCACCGTCATAGACCGGTCCACACAAATTCTCCTGCGAGACCGCGGAACGCAGCCCAAACGAGAGAACTAAGCCTAAAACGATAATTGTTCGAACGATGGTTTGCCTTAACATAACGAAGCTACTCCTTACTAATGCCTGAACGACTAATCCTGAACGACAAGTTGCAAATAATCCCTCTAAATTGCCTTCCCGGACAATCAAGTGGGCTTAGATTACATTATATGAAATCGCTAGTCTACTTTGCTGTAAGGAAGCTTAGTATTTTTATACTATGAGCTAAGTGGCTAAAATTTCGGGCGAATTTAAACTATATCGCGTCCTTTACGGGCATTCAGTAGTTTCGCTACAATAAGCAACACAAGGAGCGCGGTATCCAAATGCTAAAAATTCTCCGTAGCCAAGATCGCGGCCACGCAGATCACGGATGGCTAGATGCCTATCACAGCTTCTCTTTTGCAGATTACTACGATCCCCATCAGATGGGCTTTCGCGCATTGCGAGTCATCAACGAAGATCGCGTGCATCCTAAGAAAGGCTTTCCTACCCATCACCATGACAACATGGAGATAATTACCTATGTGATCGAGGGCGCCCTGGCCCATAAAGACAGCCTGGGAAACGTTAAAACTATTAAGGCCGGAGAATTCCAAGCCATGACGGCTGGGCGCGGCGTCGAGCATAGTGAGTACAACCCCTCGCAGTCTGAGGTGGTACACCTTCTACAGATCTGGATCCTTCCCGATAATAAAAACCTGCCGCCCACATATTCAGAATGGGCGCCGCCCTCGACAGGCCCAACGGAGAAGCTAACACTTGTGGCTTCGAGGATCGGAGGCGGGGCGCCGCTTACAGTTCATCAGGATGTTCTGCTCTTTTTAGGAACTCTTCGCGAAAACGAAAAAGTCGCTTATCCAATCGCAGCGGGCCGCCATCTCTGGCTTCAGTTAATAAGCGGCACGCTAACTGTTAACAGCCAACTCTTGTCGCCAGGCGATGGGGTAGCTCTTTCTGAAGAATCCGCTCTGGCGTTTAGCGCCGAAGCTGATTGCAAGTTCTTGCTCTTTGATCTTGGGTAGCGCATAGCAGAGGTCCTGCAAGCTGCAAAGAAAGTTAGCTGAGGAGTCTCCTTTTAGGGAGGCTCCTCAGCGGTAGAGGGTTTAGCCCTTTAGACGCTCAGTTCAGAAGCCAAACGAGATCCCCATACGAACCGAACGGGGTGGTCCAAAGACCCTGGGGTCGCTAAGCGGCACCCAGTCTCCAATGCCGTCACCATTCCTGTCGTCACCCAAGTAAGCGCCACCGGCCCGTCCGGTCTCGCTATAGTAGGTGACATACTCATCGGCTCCGCCACTTGGAGGAGCGGGGAAGTTGTCTGGTGCTAGCACTGCGATGTTCTTGGAATCAAGCAGGTTCTCTGCCTCCACAGAGATCGAGAACTTCTTGCTCCACATGCTGTACTCTTTTCTGAGCTGGATATCCAAGTTGCTGACTGCAGGCAGTCTGCGCGAATTCACGCTCTCTGGCGCCACTTCGCGCGTGCCTCTCGCAAAGGGGGTATACGGCACCCCGCTTGAATATGTCCAAACCCAGGAGACCATGCCCAACTCTTTGCTCGAAGTTGTGCCGGTCCAAGAGATGCTGTGTCTGCGATCCCAGTCCAGCGGCTGTTCCGAGATCGGCAGATAGATGAAGGTTTGCTCCTGCTGCGCGTTTGGGTCGCTGGCAGTGCCCGTTGCAACGCCGAAGGAGTAGTTGATCTCCGTCGCAAACCCATCGGAGAACTTCTTCGAAAGCGTTAGCTCGAATCCTCTCGAAGAAGCGTAGTCCCGATTGACATAGGACGGAAGAGCGCCAACCGTGCCAAACGCCACCCGATTCTCGGTCGAGATCAACCCAAAGACATCCTTGTAGTAAACAGCCAAAGAGCCCTTCACCAACTCATTGAACAGATGTTCAACCGAGGCTTGGTAACTTGAAGTGCTCTCCTGCGCAAGGTTTGGGTTACCCCGAACGCGGCCATCAACGGCGGTGTAGTCGGCAAAGATGTTCTGCCGCTTAGGCCACTGGGTAAAGCGACCGTAGTGAAAGCTAAACACATCTTTGTCCGAGATTGGGTATGCAAACCCGACCCGCGGACTAATCTGTGTTTTGAGCGGATGCCGCACGACGTCGAGCGGTAGCTGCTTGCCAACGCTCAACAGATCGTAGCGCACTCCGGCCGTAATGATCATGCCCTCTCGCTTCCACTGATCTTGCACGTACCCGGAGCCATCAGGTGAGTAGTAGTGATAACGCGTGCGCGTTCCGATTGTGCCGTCCAACCCGGTTTGGAACGGGTTTATCACTTCCAGGTAGCGGTTATCGTCGTAGTTAACGGCGATCCCGGCTTTCCAGTTGTGACCATCCCCGTTCTCGTCCTCGATGCGAACACCATCGGACTTGGCCAGCATGCGCGGATGCGACTGACTGAAATCCACGCGTGCGCTGTAGACCTTGGTGTCTTGAGTCTGCAAACGCGGAAAGTCCCCGCTAGTCACGAAAAACGGCTCGGTGCGACGGGTCTCGTAGTTGAACCAGTAGTCTTGCAGGCTATTACCCGCATACTCCCAGCTCTCCTTGCCCTTAACGCGCGAGTCGTTCACGAAGGCGGTTCTTGCAAGGCTCGTGTTCATGTAGCTCCGTTGTCCCATGGTCCAACGCCAAGTGACAGCGTGCATTGAGAAGTTTCGCTTTTCAGTGGGCGTATGATCTGCCGGATTGTACGGCAGGTAGCTCTCGTCAATCTGCGTCGGCGACCAGTGGCCGTGACGCACTCGCACTTCGCCGGTTGCAGTAGTGTCGTTGAAGACCCGAACGAATCCCTTGCGCGACCAGATCAGGTAAAACGGATTGGAGGTCGAGCGTTCCGAATTTACCTCCGCGGTAATCTTCTGATTTACGTTGGGCTGCAACGCAAATTTCAATTGCCCGCGGTACTTGTTGTAGTTGCGGTCACCCAAAGAGATCAAGTTTAGGATCTTGTGGCGCTGGTGGTGTGTGTCGGCCTTGGGATAGCCATCACTGAAGGTGGCCTCCAGCGCTCCGTATACAGTCACATGTTTGACAAGCGGTCCGCCGAACCCCAGAAAGAGTCGGTCCAAGTTGTCAAAGGTGTTCTGAGGGCTCCCATAATCATCTGTCTGATAGAAAAACTCACCTTCGTACGAGTCGCCACCCTCCTTGGTGCGATACAAGACCACTCCAGATTGGTTGTCCCCGTACTCGGCAGTCATTCCACCGGTGATGAGCTCGACGTTTTCGATTCCGCGTGTGGCCAGACTGGCTGTGGTACCACGCAAAGGATCGTCAACTGTCACGCCGTTGATTTGGGTTGTAACCTCGCCGGTCCTTCCGCCACGCACGTTGAAGCCACCGTTAGGGTTAGCGATCACACCAGGCTTCAGCTTAATCACGTCTACTGCTTCTTGAACCGGCAGGTTCGTTAGCTGATCTGGATCGATCACATGTTTCTTTTCTCCGGTCTTTACCAACGCCACCTTACGGGCCACGATTTCTAGCTGGTCCAGAGTCTGGACTGAAGTAGATAGAAGTTTGATCGAACCCAGATCGAACTTGCCTCCCGCATCAACCACGATCGCGATCGACCTGGCTTGGTACCCCAGAATCGAAACGATCACAGTATGCTCGCCAGGCGGCACGAAACTGATCGCAAACGAGCCATCGTTCTGGCTCATCGCGCCCAAGCTCGTGTCTTTGACGACCACGTTGGCGTAGGCAAGTGCTGCACCATCTTCCCCTGTCACCACTCCAACGACGCTGCCTGTCACAGCAGCGAAGGAAGTCGTGACCACGTTGAGAAAGAACAAGAAGGCATACAACACGCTCCTCATGAGCGAACCTCCTCTCAAAACCCCGGCAACCTTTTTCCCTCTGTTATTAGGATAGGGGAGGTTTGTGGATTAACCTAAGGGAATTTGGTGGGGGCGGAGCAGATAATTCTACCCTCACCCCCCGCCCAGTGCGGGGCAGACGGATATTTATGGAACAGTGATATGCAGAGCGCTAGGCAAGGCTTACCACCAATGCACACGGCATTCCGCGTAGATTAGAATCGCTAGGCGAGGTCAGATAGCTAAAACTCTGAGAATCGCCCGCCCAGCGTCCGGGTAACGTAGCGGTGATATCCTCTAGTTCAAGAAGGTTGTCCGGGCGCTGCGGGATTGTTTCAAGCTTGGTCTGCATATTTTGAGCCATTATGAATTAGACTGCTTATGGTATGCCACTTATTCTGTAACGTGTGATCTAAGGAATCGGGAACGATACCCCTCATAAAAAAGGTATCTTCTCAAAAACTCCGGACAAACGGCAAAGGCGGCGCAGAGAATATTATGGAGCGCCGACGACTCGTCGGCCGGTGGTTATAGTGGCATTATCGTTTAGGGCGTAGCCACCACCTGCTCGCACCGGCTGCTGCCTATCGGCCTAAGAATTTGTGCCACCTCGTGGCACTGGCCGACGAATCGTCCGTCGGCGCTCCATAGTATCCCTACTCTGCGCCGCGTTTGTAAATTTACCCGAGGTTTTTGAGCAGCTACCCTAAAAAGAGCTAACTGCATGAAAATAGCCCTGTTTTAGGAAAAGCCACGAGATAGAGCACATTTTAGAACGCTAGGCAAATAACATCTTTAAGTACCTGGTCGCTGGGGCAGTTCTATTTAGTGATATTTATTGCCCAGCTCAGAGACTTAAAGATTTAGATGTGGAGGTTTGAGATGGCTGTTGCGACTGAGAGATTCACAAAAGAAGAGATAGCAAATCAGATTGCTGGTGCAGTGAGCGCGGCGTCCGCCGCGCAGCCGAAAAGTCAGGCTGGCGCCACCACTCAGGGGGGAGCGTCGATTGAATTATCAGAGGCGAAGGGCGGCAGCGCTGGTGTTGATGCGAGCAGCGAGCAACAGAGGCAGGCTTCAGCAAATACGACTGCGAATGTTCCTCCTGTGGCTGAGCATCCAGTGCGCATGGGAGGTCGGCGTGTCGGGGAGGGGCTATATCGACCCACTGATGTTGCATTTACGGAAGGAGCCAGTGGAACTTCTGCGGTTGGCAGTAATTTAGTTGAAGTATCCAACGTGCAGCGCATGCTGGTGCAGATGGGTTGTGCGGGATTGGCTGTTGATAATAAATACGGCAAGCATACGGCTCAAGCTGTGAAGGCCGTGCAAACAGCCTTGGGGCTTTCGCCGACTGGCGTTATGACCGTTGGCGATTACCAGGCTATCGATGCAGTGCTGAAAGCGGAAGATCAGCATAAGTATGCCGCTGCCGTGTCGGCAGAGTTTAAGAAAGGCAGTGGAGCTGTTAAGCATCGCGAGCATAAGGATGCGGTTAAGGGGGCCGGAGGAGATCTTGCGGATGGCGTGAGGGGCGTACCTCAACAAAGCTCTGCGCCCGCGGAGGCGCTGACGCAGAGCGGGAATCCGGTGGTCAGGTTCTTTGCTGGGATGTTTGGCGCGCATGAGGCTAAAGTCGCTGATAGTGTCGCGAGCTCTTCGTCTCGAGCCACCAAAGAAAATTCGATGCTCGGCGTAATGGCATCCGTGCCAGGCATCGTGCAGACAGCAAATGCCTCACAAACGTACGAACAAGGAACTATAGTTAGTGAAAAAATTCGCCTTTCCAAACAAGATCGGGAGCAGCTTTTGGGGATTGCGCAGATCTTACGAGATCGCACTGGTGATGCTGTGCTTTATAATTCCGTTGTGGACTTCGTGCGGGAGCAATCGGAGTTCGATCACGGTGGCCCGCTGCAGGGATTGTATATG
>CAZVWV010000079.1:0-17981 GCA_964631745.1 uncultured Bdellovibrionales bacterium | reverse complement strand
TTCCCATTTTCTTCGCAGTGGAGCAAGCCTTTCTCACCATCTTGCTACCGCGCAAATTCGAGAAGGCTTCGAAAAATCGAGGTTAAAATCGGATACTTAAGTCGGTTGGCTAAGTGGCATTGGACGACTCGTCGGCGCTCTATAATATTTAGTGCTATGCCCCGGCCGTTGGAGCTATGAAACTCGCCCTAATTAATCACCAGGAACCCTTCCAGGGTTGCAGCCCCAATTATTCTCTGGTCGAAACAAACTAGCTCTAGTTGCGACGGCTGGCTCTCGGACGCGATAAACGCTGCTGCAAGCTGCAGCGCATCGCCCGCCCGCAGGTCGTGCACGTTAATAAATCTATTGGCGTGAGATCTGAGAAGATCTGAGGGTTCAATTTCGTTCCATCCGAGGCTAAGTTGCGAAAGCATAGCTATGCTTTGTTGAGCTTCGTTTTGGAGGAGAAGTTTCCCTCGCACTAACCTAGCAATGGCGGACCTGCCAAGCGCCTACCAATCAGCCCGGGCGCCCCACAATTACCGGTGAGTTTAGCGGACGTTTAGCTGCCAGCTCCCAAAGTCGCCAAATCAGATCGGAGTCGAGTTTAAGATCGCTATCCAAGATCATCCTGCCATCGAAAGCCAGCACCGGCTGGGAGAGTCGCATGCCGGGCCGTAAAGAGGAGAGCGCTACTTTCACATCAGATTTCTCTGGCAGCATCTCTTTGTGGCGCCGAGCTTGCTCGACCAGGGCCATATTTTGACGGACCGCTTTGGGGAGCAGGAACTTCCAGCTTCGGGCCAGAACCGCTTCGGTTAGAAACTTAATTACGCAAAGTAAGATCTGTTGATGCACGCGGAAGAAGTAGCCCTTCTTGATGCGATGTAGGAGCGTCTGAGCGGCGCGCGGATCCCAAGCCCCGCTTCTGAAGCAGACTCTGTCTACTAGGTCTGCTACTAGAATCATCTCGGCCACTAAGGATAGATCGTCACTTCGGGCGCGCTCTTTCTCACTTAAGAGAGACGAGAGATTTTCTAATATCTGCTCGATATCCTCGGACCCCAAAAATTTGCCTACCAGTTTGGCACCGGCACTAATATGTTGAGAGATCCTTTGGCGTTCTTCACGTCGACCCGGGTGCATGTAGTCTAAGCGTAATAGAGTCGGGTTTTGCTGCGCAAAGGCGAGAGGGTAAAGCAGCGAGGCGCTTATGCAGTACCGGTCCGCATCGCCGTTAAATTTGATATATTGCGAAATCTGCCCCGTAATAAAGGCGACTCTGCAAAGATGGAGTCGCGACCAGCGATCGCATCCTTTCATTAGGGCCTCCACGATGGATAGCGTCTTTTGGTCGAGGTTGAAATATCCAAGCGATTTCAAATATTCGTCATTGACCTTACCGAGGCAGTATTGTTCGCCATTAAGGGTGAGCTCGCCCAGAGCGCCCGAGATCTCATCGAAGAAAAGCTGCGGCACAACCTGTGCTTGACTAAGGTCGGACTCCAAGTTTGGAACGCTAAAGATTGAGCTATTCAAACTAACCGGCGCCACAGATTGGTTCTGCGAAGAAATTTCAAACTGTGGCGCCTTGGTCCGATAGATACTGGCGATATACTCAAGCTGTTCCAAGATGGCTGCGTTTGTGCAAGGAAATTCGATTGTGGCGCTAAGATCGAAAAGATCGCTAAGCAGGGGCTCAATTCGAGTGACTCCTGCGCCGATCAGTATAACGGGAATCTCCTTGATGACAGTCATGGCCTTTAAGGACTTAAACTCCCCCACAAGTTTCTGAATAGAAAATGCGTTGTGCCCGGCACCGATGATGATAATAGGGTCGCGGAGTTGTTTGGAGGCGTCATAGATCTGTTCAATCTCAGTCAGCAGGGTGGAAGCAAATCCTTTGGCATGCAGGAATTCCCGCATCTGCTTTGGCAGAATGTCATGCCCGTTAATTAATATGAGATCGTGCGCTCTGGATTCCATCTAGTTTGGGTGTAAATTCGGCGTTTTAGTGAACTCTCTAAATAGATTAGCTCGAAATCGGGGCTTGAATGTGAGCCGTTAGCAAAGATATCTTGCAGGGCTGTGTGTATTTCCCATAAAGTACCCTAAGATATTTTCGTAAGACATCAATGAACAATTAGAGATTTCGGAAAGATATGAAGATCAGGAACGTTCGAAAAGAGGAATCTGGCACGCTCGCGGAGCTACTCGTTCTAGCGGCTTCAAAAAAGGAGCTCGACAGTTTGGGAGGAGCTAAACGCGGCAAGACAGGCGTGTTAAAGTCCCTTGATACTCAGAGCCATGGGCAGCTCGCTAAGGAAGTTAAATATAGAAAATTCGAAGGCAAGATTGGTGAGAATCTGTTACTGCATTCTGCCGCGAGGCCTGGGTTGCGTGCCGTGCTGCTGCACGGAATAACTACTAAGGAGACACCCAATAGTTACGAAACTTTCTCTCGTTACAGAAAACTCGGCACGACTCTGCAACAGACCTGTGACTCGTTAAAGATTAAAAGTGTGCAGATCGCAGCCGAAGATCTGGGGCTTAGCGACGAAAACTTTCTGCGTGCGTTTTTTGAGGGCTTTTTGTTAAGCGCATACGATTTCGACCGTTACAAGTCCAAAAAAGAGGAGAAGGAGAAACCTTACAAAGGCCCAGAGGAGATGATATTTGTATCCTCGCGGAAGATCTCAGAGAAGGTTCTGGCGGACACTCGCCTAGTTTGCGAAGCCACTATTTTGGCTCGTGACTTGGTAAATATGCCTCCGGTGGATTGCACCCCTGGGTACTTAGTAAAGAAGGCTCAAGAAGTTGCTAAGAAGTCCAAGCTCGCCATAAAAGTATTTGACGAGAAACAGCTAAAGAGTATGGGGGCCAATACCTTGTTGGCGGTTGCCAAAGGTAGTTCGGAGCCCCCCTATCTTATTCGGCTTACTTATAAACCAAGCGGAAGATCCGGCAGAGTCGTGAGCTTAGTTGGTAAGGGCATCACCTTTGACTCAGGCGGACTCTCTATTAAAACCGCTGGTGGCATGGAAACCATGAAGTGCGATATGGCTGGGGCTGCCGCCGTCATCGCCACCATGCAAGCTATTGCGGCGCTTAAGCCGCGTTACGAGGTGCGCGGTTACATCCCTACCTGTGAAAACATGATAAACGGTCGAGCCGCTCGCCCGGGCGATGTCGTGCGCACAATGCAGGGCAAAACCGTGGAAATTCTAAACACCGACGCAGAAGGGCGCTTGATTCTTGCCGATGCCCTGGCCTTAGCTGAAAAAGAGAAGTGCGACACTATTATCGATCTGGCCACGCTTACGGGCGCGTGCATGGTAGCGCTTGGTAATGACTATGCCGGTCTTTTCTCCGATGATCAGAAGCTTGTTGATAAATTGATCGAGGCTGGTTCGCTTTGTGGTGAGCGCTTTTGGCGCCTGCCGCTGGCTCCCGAATATAAGGAGCTAATTAAGAGCAGTGTAGCCGACATCAAAAACACGGGCGGGTCGTATGGAGGAGCCATCACCGCCGCTCTGTTCCTCAAGGAATTCGTCAAAACCGACAAATGGGCCCACTTAGACATCGCCGGCCCAGCTTTTTCCGATGGGAATAAAGGTTTTGTCAAGAAGGGCGGTGTGGGGTTTGGCGTGCGCACGCTGGTGCGCTTCCTTATGGCTAGGTAGACGCCCTCAAAAGAACCATCTGTTTTGCATCAAAAGCTTGCCTCCTTAATCTACTAATTATAAATTGAGTGGACTGGAGAACGAGATAGATGGACGTTGAAACTCAGATAACTCAAGTCAACATAGAAGACGAAATGCGCCAGTCCTACATGGACTACGCCATGAGCGTAATCGTGGGGCGCGCCCTTCCTGATGTGCGCGATGGGCTAAAGCCCGTTCAACGGCGCATCCTTTACGCCATGTTCAGCGAGGGGCTGGTTTCCAACCGTAAACACTCAAAATGCGCCGGTGTCGTCGGAGAAGTCTTAAAGAAATTTCATCCTCACGGAGACTCTTCGGTTTATGAAGCGCTTGTACGTTTGGCGCAACCATGGAACCTTCGTTATCCGTTAGTAGATGGCCAAGGTAACTTCGGCTCAATTGATGGTGATCCGGCCGCGGCCTATCGATACACAGAAGCTCGCATGACGGCGCTGGCGGAAGCCATGCTCGAAGACATCGAGAAAGACACCATTGATTTTCAGCCAAACTTTGATGAGACCACAGACGAGCCGCTGGTGTTGCCCGCTCGCCTGCCGAATTTGCTATTGAACGGCGCAGACGGCATAGCCGTGGGCATGGCCACGCATATTCCTCCGCATAATTTAGGGGAGATAGTAAATGCCACGGTGGCGCTAATCGGCAATCCGCAGCTTACGGTGGCTGAGTTAATGGAACATCTTCCGGGACCGGATTTTCCAACAGGTGGAATCATTTACGGCTCATCGATCATCCGGAGCGCTTACCAAACCGGTAAGGGCATTATTCATTTACGTGCCAAGACTCATCTAGAACAGCTAAAAGCTAAGTCGCGCGAAGTGGAAGCTATCATCGTAACTGAAATTCCGTTTCAAGTTAATAAGTCTCGTCTATTGGAAAAAATCGCCGAGCTTGTAAACGAAAAAACAGTGGACGGAATTTCGCGTTTGCGAGACGAATCCGATCGCACCGGCATGCGAATCGTCATAGAGCTAAAGCGTGACGCTACTACCGATGTGGTGCTAAACCAGCTCTTCAAACTCACGCCGCTGCAAACCAGCTTTGGTGTGATTAATCTGGCCATCGTGGACGGTCGCCCCGTGGTTTGTGGCGTAATCGAACTGCTCTCTCATTTTATCAGTCACCGACGCGATGTGGTGACTAGGCGCACCCAATTTGACCTTAAGAAAGCCCAAGAAAGAATGCATATCTTGGAAGGCTTTAAGATTGCGCTCTTAAACATAGACGACATAATTGCGCTGATAAAGAAATCGCAAACTCCTAAAGAGGCCAAGGATGGTTTGATCGCAAACTACAAGCTCTCCGAAGTTCAAGCGCAGGCTATCCTGGAATTGCGCCTGCAAAAACTAACGGGTATGGAGCGCCTGGCCATCGATCAGGAGCATGCCGAGTTGGCCGAACTGATCAAGCATCTTATGGAGATTCTATCGGATGTGAAAAAAGTTGACGCAATTATCGTTGCGGAGCTGCACGAGCTTCGGGATAAATTCGGTGACGCGCGCCGCACTCAGATCGTTGAGGCCACAACAGAGATCGGGGTCGAAGATCTGATCGAAGACGAGGAGATGGTCGTGACTGTCTCGCACGAAGGTTACATAAAGCGCACCCCCACCTCGCTTTATAGATCGCAAAAGCGGGGCGGTAAAGGTGTGACCGGCGCGGCTCAACGTGAAGAAGATTTCGTAGAGCATCTGTTCGTGACATCCACGCTCTCTGATTTGCTGGTGTTTACGACCTTTGGCAGATTGTACTGGCAGAAGGTCTACGAAGTTCCGGAAGCCGGACGCGTTGCCAGAGGGCGCGCCTTGGTGAATCTGCTGCACTTAAAGCCGGATGAGAGTATTACCGCGATCTTACCGGTGAGAGAGTTTGTCGATAATAAATATGTGGTCATGTGCACTCGCCAAGGGGTGATTAAGAAAGTGGGGTTGATGGAATTCTCTAATGCGCGCAGAAGCGGAATCGTGGCCTGTTCGCTGCGCGATGGAGATTCGTTGATCGGGGCGGCTATCTCTTCCGGCACAGACGATTTCTTGCTCGCCACCAAGAGCGGCATGGCTATACGCTTTTCGGAAGATCAGGTGCGCGCCATGGGTCGCGCCGCCACAGGCGTTCGAGGCATAAGTCTTGAGGAGGGTGATCTGGTTGTCGGTATGGGTGTGGTCTCCACCACAGCCGCCAATGTCGGAAAAGAAGGCGATGAGCTAACCTTGCTAACAGTTTGCGAGAACGGTTTTGGTAAGCGAAGTTTAGTCTCTGATTACCGCTCCCAAAATAGAGGCGGCAAAGGCTTAATCGATATTAAGACCGACGAGAGAAACGGAAATGTTGTCTCGGTGTGTATAGTCGATAACTCAAGTGAGCTTATGTTAATCACAAGCTCTGGGATGGTAATTCGATTCAAAGCCAAGGATCTCTCAGTTATTGGAAGAAACACAAAAGGGGTGCGTTTAATCAATTTTGATGGCGCTGAGAAAGTTGTAGCGGTTTCTCCGATAAGGGAAAGTACTCCCGACGAGGAATAGTACCTACTCATTAATCCGGGTAACTCCGGGTGTGAGTTGGCCCACTCCGTGGAACTCCGTGACCTCAGTGGTGAAATTGTTCAGAAGTTTTTACCACTGAGGTACACGTAGCAAGAAGCTACTCTGAGTTTATGAGCAATTACGAGGAATAGTGCAATCAAAATCAGCGACACCGCCCATTTCAGCAGCGCCGCCCAGCGTCTCTGTTTTGGGGCTGGGCAATTGGGGTACGGCGCTGGCCAATCACCTGGGGCGAAAAGGCCTTCCAGTATTGGGGTGGAGCAATCAAGCAGAGATTGTATCCGCCATAAACGCTAACCATCTAAACCCGTCCGCGCTAAAAAACATCTCACTTTCAGATAATTTTCGTGCCACCTCAAATATTGAGGACACCTTCGATTCTGAATTTATCGTGTTAGCCGTTCCCTCAAAAGCGCTCTCGGATGTAGTGCCAAAATTGAAGATCTCCGGTGCGCACACGCTAGTGAGCGTCATAAAGGGTATGGAGCTAGCCACGTTGTTGACTCCGCTACAGTTTATCGCGAGCAAATTGCCAGGTGAGATTAAGAGTTGCGTCCTTTCTGGGCCCAGTTTCGCCGATGACGTTACTGCCGGTAAGCCCTGCGGCGTAGTGGCTGCCTCAAAAGATGAGAGCGTGGCGCGCGCGGTGGCAGAGCTCTTTAGCGGCGACACCATGAAAGTTTACGTTTCTACAGATCCATTAGGTGTGGAGCTTGGCGGCATAGTAAAAAATATTATCGCCTTGGCGGCCGGTGTTTCTGACGGGCTCGGATACGGCGATTCGGCGCGCGCGGGGCTAATCACGCGTGGGCTTGCAGAAATTGTGCGTTTTGCCGAAGCGCTTGGCGCCGATCGTATGACCTTGTTTGGGCTTTCTGGGCTAGGCGACCTTGCCATGACCGCCAGCTCGGACTTAAGCCGAAACCGAACTGTGGGGCTGCGTCTTGGACGCGGAGAGAAACTACCTGAAATTTTAGCATCGCTCGGTTCCGTCTCAGAAGGGGTGCACACAGCGCCCATAATCCTTCAGCTCTCGAAGCGCTATGGCATCGAAATGCCCATAACCGAGCGCGTTGTTTCCTTGCTAGAAGGGCATGATACTCCAGCAACGATGGCCAAGGCTTTGTTGTCTAGGCCCATCAAGCGCGAGTTTCAGTAGGATGGGGTGTCGGCAAGAATCTATGATTTTCGCAGAGCCATTGCGCGTTGCATGCCTTCTACTACGTCTTTGGCAGTCTTTAAATCGAGATTGGTTGCCTCTCTAACTAGCTTAATGGCATCTACGGTCTTGCCGCTCCGCAGCAGAGCGTAAATAGCGCGTGAATTTTCAGAATCTAGGGCAATATTTTGCCCATTCAGATTTATTTGCGTCTGCTGGGTGTCGCCAACTTGTTTGCTAAAATGGCTAGGTTGATTAGTTTGAACCCTGGTGGTGCGTTCTGGTACGTGCGCTTTACCAACCTTTCCAAGCATAAAGCCCACTATAAGACCAAGTAAAAGGCTAGTGGTGGTAAGAGATAGTCCAAATTGTTCTGAGATAATACGAAGTATGTCATCCATCTCTCCAGGCTAGGCTTTGTGAAGAGATTGCGAAAGGGATAATGCTCTTTCGAGGACGATCTTCCTGTGATGCTTCAGCGAGGGGTTGGGCTGATTCGGTTGGAACTGCGATGTCACTAATCCCGCCCGCCATGTTCCTCAACATGAAAGCGATGCCGCAATCGATGAGCAACCGGAACTACTAAAATTCCCACCGTGGTAAGGAACAAAATCCCACTAAATGGGGCATACCCGGTTGCGAATAATTCCCTGTTACTAGCCGTCTTATGAATTCCGAGCTACTCAGTAAAGGCGCGGTGTATCGCTCAAACATGCGATAAATCTAACGCAACAATCAATTCCCAACAAGACGCCCAAAGCAAGGAGTGTTGTCCAGGAAGGCGCCTTTGACAAATACGCTCAGGCGTTGGATGCTCTTTTGATGATCGCCAAGTATCTGGATTTAATGAAGCCCCGCATCGGCACCATGGTAATGGTTTCCACCCTGATCGGATATCTCTTGGCCAGCGAGGGGAAGATTCAGCCCGTAGTTCTGGTGATCACCCTCATCGGAACCTTTCTAAGTTGCGCTGGAGCTGCCACGCTAAACTGCTATCTTGAACGTGAGAGTGATGCGCGCATGAAGCGAACCTGCATGCGCCCTCTCGTAACCGGCGAGATCTCCCCTGCCAACGCGCTGGCGCTTGGAATTTTATTGGTGCTTAGCGGCACAAGTTTATTGGCGGCTCAGGTAAACTTACTCACCGGATTTTTGGCGCTTCTCACGGCCTTTCTGTATGTGCTTGTTTACACCCCGCTTAAGCGCATTACCTGGCTCAACACCATGGTTGGCGCAATTCCCGGAGCCATGCCGCCCATGGGTGGTTGGGTCGCGCACACGGGACACCTCGACTTTGGCGCTTGGGTCATGTTTTCGATTCTGTTTCTCTGGCAGCACCCGCATTTTTTTGCGATTGCTTGGATGTATAAAGATGATTACGCAGCGGCAGGTATAAAGATGTTGCCCGTGGTCGATCCGGATGGGCGCAGCACTTTCCGTCAAATTAAGATCTATTCGTTGCTGTTAATCCCCGTCTCTTTAATTCCGGCCTTCTGGGGTCATCTCGGCAGCGCTTACGTAATCGCCACCGGATTTGCCGGAGCGGCCATGCTGTATGTCGGCTTGCTAGCATCGGAATCCAGATCGCGCGACGATGCCTGGAAACTCCTAAAGACATCGCTCATATTTCTGCCAGCCCTTTTGATCGGCATCTTGATTGACTACAAGCTTTCGGTATGAAAAAGATCTTGGCCTTCGCCGCGCTTATGGTTGTGGCCTACTTGGCCTTCAGGCTAGTCCCGGTCTCTGAGCCGCCACCAATATTAGGGCGCCTTCCCGAGTTTTCATTTACCGATATTCAGGGCCGCAAAGTGGATAATACCTCTTTGCATGATGGCAGCTGGGCAATAAATTTCTTCTTCTCATCTTGCCCCAAAATCTGCCCGGCCATCAACTCAAAACTTAAAGCGTTGTCACTGGAAAATCCGGAACTAAACCTGCTCTCGATCAGTGTCGATCCCGAGCGCGATACGGCAGAAGCCCTGGCCAATTACGCCGCCAAACTGGAATTACCCCTTGAAAGATGGCATTTCGTCACCCTTCCCAAAGCAGAAAGCGCCAAATTTGCGGAACAGATTATGCTCTATCTAGGTGACACAACCGAAGAACACAACACGCGCGTGGTCTTTACCGATCACATGGGCCAAATTCGAGGGAGTTTTCGTGGCAACGATGCGGAGTTCGAAGCAGAAGCGCGGGCGTTGATTTCGGGTATCAGAAACGAGCATCGCTGAGTAGTGACCGTGGCTCACTACTTCAAAAGCTCAGAAATCTTACGTTCGGCCTCGGGATCAAGTTCTCCCGGCGGCGCAGCGTCGCTGGCGATACTGGTCTTTGCAACTAATCTTACGATCACAAACCCCAGCCCCAGAAAAAACAGGGGCGCAAGGTAGGCCAAGAGTCCAAAGCCTTTCTTTTGCGGAGCGGCGCGCGCCGCTTCTCCGTAAGTGGAGATAAGCTCACTAAAGATGGCGTCTTTGCTCTTGCCTTTAGCGAGCATCTCACGAATGTCTTGTTTTAGTTGACCGGCCTTTTCACTGGGACAATCGTTTAATAAGCGCCCGGGGCAGAATGGGCTCATGACGTTTCCGAATATATAATGGGCGTCTGAATCGATCCTTTGATCTTGCGCATTGGCCACCAGTGAGTCGCCTATGAATATCAAAAATATCAAAATAAAATATCTAGCTGCCATAAGTCTCAAGATAACGCTGGGCTTCATCTAGCGTTTGTGGGGGGATTACATACCCTGTGGGATTACTCTTTGAAAGATAATCTATTATCTGACGAATCTGCACAATCGGAAAAACTTTGACCCCGAGCTCGTCCTCAGCTTCCTTGATCGCAGATTTCTCGCCGCTGCCTTTCTCTTGTCTATCGACCGCCACAACCACTCCGACGACCTTCGCGCGGAGCGTCTCAGTTAAAAAAGGGACGACCTGTCGCAAAGTAGTACCCGCCGTGACGACATCTTCAACGATAACGACCCGATCCCCGGAATTAATCTTTCGGCCAACAAGTTTGCCGCCATCGCCGTGATCTTTTTCTTCTTTACGGTCAAAGGTGTAGCCGATATCTTTTCCGAATTTCTGATAAAGCGCCGCGGCTGTTGTCACCGCCAAAGGAATGCCCTTATAAGCCGGACCAAATATCAGATCCGGCAGTGGCGCGATGTATTCGTTAATGTGGGCAGCGTAATACTCGCCAAGCTCTGAGATGGCGCTTCCGGAATCAAACTTCCCCATATTTACGAAGTAAGCCGCATGTCGCCCGGACTTAAGCACGAACGACCCGAACTGCAATGCTTGGCTTTTAAGTAAGAACCCGATAAAGGCTTCCTGGTTTTTGGTTAGTGGTTGAGTGGATTTTTGCATGGCTTGTAGATACTTCTTAACACTTAGAAGGCTTTTGCTCAAAAGTTTCCGAGAATGGGGCTCGGGCTTTTTGGCCCTGCCCGTAACTACCTGTAGTTGTTACGTAAAAATAATAAGTCAACATGCGTGTCCGGTAGAAAGGTGGCGGTGATGTTGTAATTTTTTGATTTCAAAAGGAAAAACAGGAATTTGCAGTTTTCGCGATTTGAGTTTAACCACGGAGAACACGGAGGTCACGGAGAGAGAAATCCTCAATATTTTCTCCGTGTTCGCCGTGGCCTCCGTGGTTAAAGACCCAAATTGCAATGTTTTACCGGACACAGTGGGGGCCTGCATTTATAAGTCACCAATCTAATTTAACTGGCATAACAAGATTGTCCTATCTAATAGGGAGACTGAGTGAAAAGATCTACCACACCTGGGATCAGAGCACGGCTCGGCAAAGGCAGCGTTATCTGGAGCGCTTTGGGAAGCGAGCGTTTTCACCGTGGATTCCAAATTAAGATGCTCGACGCCAAAGTTATCTTCAAAAAAACACCAGAATTAGATCCGGCCGGTAGGCTGATAGCCAACGCAATCGTGTTGGCCAACGTGCATCTGCGCTTCGAAGACGGCGCCCAGGTCAGATTCTCGAATTATCCCCTAGTTGTAAAAGCTGGGTCGCCGGTCATGCGCGAGCAAGGTTTGCGCCATGACGAGCGTATCGCGGCCTAGCATTAAGATGTGGCAGTAGTCACGCTCCGCTCTTTCTTTTGCCGCGTTTTCTTGCGCTGGCTGGCTTTGCTGCTTTTAGTCTTTTCACTTCTTGCTGGCGAGTGTCTTCATATCGGTCCCAAAATCTCCCGAAGATGCAAAGCTGCGTCCTTGAGCCAGGTCGCGGTAGCCAGCCAGAATTGCTTCCTGCGCGAGTACTCCTTCTCGTCGCTCCATATCGTGGCGGATGAGATCGCGCACATATTCGCTTGGCGTCTCGTAAAGGCCTAAAGCTCCAACCATGCGTGCGACGAACTCCGCCAAAGGCGGGGACAATCGGGCATTAATGCGGTCTGATGGGATGCGATCTGACATAAAAATCTCCTTCCATTGTCTCCTGTATAGTAGCATTATGGGCAATATTGGTCAAGATGTGGGCAATATTAGCGACAAGAATTAAGTGAGTATGGGCAGGGCTAAGGGGCGTTGTGAAGGAATAATTTAACCGGTGCCCGTTCTAGGGGGTATTAACCAGGCCATGCTCGGAAAGATTATCAGTAGTAAAATATCAGTTTGACACAGAACGTAAGATAACATATTCTTACTTTATGAGTAGGAAAATAATAGTAAGCGAAAAGGGACAGGTTACGCTCCCTAAAGATATAAGGGATTCCATAGGCATCACCCCTGGCACCGTCTTGGTTTTTTCGATAAGAGGAGGAGAGATTATTGCTAAGAAAGATCTCTCTAACACAAAAGGCTCCAGGTGGCGGGGGAGGGGAAAACTTCCGGTCGGCAAGAACGTAGATCAGTATTTAACTAGTATTCGAGATGATGACGGCCGTAGATAGCTCGGTGATTTTGGATTTCCTGTGTGGAGCCGAAGCTACGGCGCTACGAGCGGAAAAGGCCCTGCGTAATGTGTTAGCCGAAGGGAATCTGGTTATTTGCGAGTGTGTGTTGGCGGAGATCTGCCCCACTTTAGCCCCTTCCGAGCTTGAGGAGTTCTTAGCCGATTGGTCATTTCTTTACCGCCCTTGCTCAAAAGAAGCAGCGATTTTGGCCGGGCAGCATTTCAAACTTTACTTAGAGCGTAAAGGCGCCAAGCGGCGCATGCTGGCAGATTTTCTGATCGGCGCTCATGCCCAACTGCAATGTGACCGCCTCTTGGCACGAGATCGCGGATATTGGCGGGACTATTTTGACTCCCTAGAAGTGCTTGAGCCCTGAGCGAAGTGGGCGGAACGCACATCACAAACAAGATTCCTCACGGCACACTCTTAATAGCAGCAGGCAATGTAAAGCGATTATCGTCAGTGGCTGAGTATGTTCCCAACATACCGGTAAAATCTTTAAAGGTATGAAAGAAATTATTTAGCTCTTCCCTGGAGCTAAGTCCCATCTCCATGGCCTTTCCGACTAGCTTTACTATATCATACCCATTGGCGGCAGGATAATTGGAGGCTCCCGGAAAACGCTTCTTGTATCTCTCCAAAAAGTCACTGTTTGGTTCCCCCGAGTCGACGTACCAGGTGCCGTTCAATGCGCCGTTTGCGATCTTTACCTCGTTGGCGTCGCTAAAGAACTCACCGCCAAAGAATGGCAGCTTTACGCCGCTGGCGCGCGCTTGTTTAGCAAATAGCCCGAGCTGCCCCGGCATCAAGAAAATCATAACGGCTTCGACCTCCGAATGCGCCGAGAGCTTGTTTATAAAAGGTTTAAAATCTTTAATCTCTACGGGATACTCTTCGTCCAGTAAAATTTCGACTTGGCCGGCATTTTGTTTGTCAAACTCTCTAACAAAAGCCTCCACGCCGCTCTGAGTGGTGTAAATTCGCGCAACTTTCTTAAAACCGCGCTTCACAATTTCTGGAACGAAAATCCTGTTCTCCATCTGGGGCGTAACCCAAAAATTCATCGGATATTTACGCCCCATCACGATGTTCTCATCTGAGGCCATAGCTAGTAACGGAATCTTCTGCGTTTCGGCCAGCGGTCCGATTGGCCTTGATGCGCCAGATGTTAGACTCACTACCAAGTTCACACCTTGAATGTTAACAAGCTTTCTAAAAGCAGAGACGGTATTTATGGGCTTACAGGCATCGTCTTCAAAATGCAGCACAAGCTTCTCTTGAATTGCTTTGGGGAGATCGTCTTTTGCCATCAGCATACCGTTCCTGACGGCATTTCCTATAGCGCTCACCTCGCCGCTTAGGGGGACGATGGCTCCTAAATGAACAGTTTCTTGCGCTGAAGCGTTTGAAAGGCCAACCAGCAATATAATACCGACGGTGACAAGTTTGGTAAGGAATTCACGCATAAAGCCTCTCCGATATTGACTCTGGTATCTGAACCCTATGAAAAACGGGTGAGATCTCTTACCATGCTAGCAAATACGAGATCCTATGAGCAATAAATACTACGATCTTCGCCAAACATTTTTTAGGAATTACTTCGAAAAGGGGAGCGCCTTTAATGCGTATCTCACCAGCGGAGATCCTGGTCAACAGAAGCGCTGGGCGGATTACTATGAGCGCATTAAGCTAACCGCCGCCCAGGAAACTTTGGTTGCCGGTTTCACGCGGCGTCTAAATATTCTGGTGCTCTCCGGAATCTGGTGTGGTGACTGTGCCCGCCAGGGTCCGATGTTTGCGCGTATCAGCGAGAGGAATGCTCTGATAGATTGTCGCTTTGTGGAGAGCCGCGAGAATCCGGAACTTCAGGACGAGCTTCGCATAATCGGCGCCGCGCGAGTGCCGGTCGCAGTATTGCTGAGCGAGGACTTTTTTGAGCTCTCACGTTTTGGTGACAGGCAGCTAAGCGCCTATAGACGTAAGGCTGCAAACGAACTCGGGCCCGCTTGCGATGCCGGAATTGTTCCGCCATCCGAGCAGGAGCTACAGACCGAGCTTGGTGAATGGCTCATGAATGTTGAAAGAGCGGAGCTCTTACTTAGGCTCGCTCCGGCTTTACGTACAAAATATAACGACTAACCGGACCGCCGAGCTCCAGCTCGGCCTTAGACAACAAAAAAGCTATGTCCCACATCAACAATAGCAAGCTACCTTTTCTAATAGGACTGTTGCTCATTGCAGCCCTGGCCTTTTGCATGCGCACCCCCACAATTTCTACCGGCCTGCCATACTTTTATAACGAAGACGAGGCGCATCACTTTAACCGTGTCTTACGCATGGCCAAGTCCGGCGACATGGATCCGAACTATTTTCATAAGCCCTCGCTGCACTTTTATTTGCGCATTCCGGTAGTGTGGGCCACGGCTTGGTACGCTAAGCGTATTGGCATTATCGGCGATCTCTCAGACATCAAAACCAAAGACCCTTATGGGATCGGCGGATACGCCTTTTGGACCTTCCCCCCGATATTTGCAAAAAGCTCGCGCTTGCTAAGTGTGCTCCTTAGCGTGTCTCTGGTAATTCTCACAGGCTTGGTGGCGCGCATGCTCACGCAAAATAATATCTGGGCGCTTTACGCCGCGCTGCTTGTCGCGATCTCTCCGGCGCAGATCGAGTACGCTGGGGTGATTGGCGTAGATGTGCTTATGGCATTTATGTGCCTTCTGACCACAATGCTCGCAATTCGGTGCTATCAAAATTACTCAGAGAAGATGCTCTTTCTTACGGCCTTAGTAGCGGGCCTTGCGGTTTCGTCCAAGTATAACGCGCTCCCCGTGGCTGTATTACCGCTCGTTGTTTGTTATCTCTCCGAAAATCTTTACCGGGCATCGTTTCTAATTGCTTGCATCGCGCCGCTACTTGGGTTCGTACTAGGGTCGCCCTATATCCTAGTGCATCCGGAGGTTTTCAGTTCGCAGCTAGGATACGAAGTTTGGCACTATGCCGTAGCTGGGCACGTTGGTCATGAAACCACACCCGGATTCTCGCAAGCGGCTTTCTATTTAAATTGGCTCACTTTGCAAGGATTGGGATTCGGCGGAATGTTGTTGGCGCTTTTGGGTCTTTATTATTCTAAGCTGCGAACCAATAAGATTTCTCAAATTATTCTGGCGGCGCCATTATTTTATTTCCTTTTGATGATCGCCCAAAAAACCAACTTCGAGCGCAACATGTTGGTGCTGGTGCCGTATCTTGCCATCTTTGGCGCGTGCTTTCTTACCCGTCCAAATTGTAACCGAATTGGCAAAACTGTAACTATCCTACTTGCCCTGCTGGCTCTCGTGGAGCCCTCGCTCAAATCATACGCCTTAAATTCCGAGCTAATTTCAAAACACGATAGTCGCACTGATGCCGCAACTTGGCTAAATAATAATAAGGTAGCCAGGCAAGACACGGCACTAGCCGGAGAGCTCCAGTTCGAGCCCACGCTTTTTTCAATGCCCGGCACGATTCGCGTGAACGCAGCCCGAGTGAATCCGCTAGATTTATATATGGCCGGTATTGATAGATTTGTTTTCCCAGCAGCGCTAGCCCCGCTGGAGCTTTCGTACTTAAGGGTAGAAAAAAATTTCGAGGGCGCGCTGGGCGAGATGCGCGTAGTTGATAATCCAAAAATTCAGATCTTTCGATTTGAAGAAACTCCAGAACTAACAGCCGCGCTTGCAAAGCATCTGCTTCCCCCCGTGATCTGTAAAATAGGTGAGGGCTGCTCGCGCCAGGACCAAAAGCTTAGCGATACCGAACCGTACGTATGGCTAGAGCGCCGCATCGAGCCGTTAAGACTAGAAATTCCAAAAAACCGCCCCATTCGAATCTCGCCTGAAGAAAAAATGAAAATTAAATTAAAAGTAATGTCCCCCTGGCCCAATCAAACGCTGAGGTTCGAGGGAGCCGGAACAAGTAGCACCTTCACATTTGATAATTCCAAACTCGGCCATTGGCAAGACTTCGACTTAGAAATTCAAACCCAAGCATTCATAAAAGATCCCTCGATCTTTCTAATTACCAAAGAGATCCACAGCCCAGCTGCCTGGGGCATCAATCAAGATACGAGGCGGCTAGGAGTTGCTTTGGAAACGGCTCAATGAGCGCTACGATGGCGCGCATATTAGGGAGCGCCGACGACTCGTCGGCCGGTGCCACGAGGTGGCACCAAATGTTAGGCCGACAGGCAGCACCAAGTGCGAGCAGGTGGCAGCTACGCCCTAGAAAGCAGTGCAACTATGCACATCGGCCGCCCAGTCGACGGCGCTACGATATCCTTGCGCCGCGCCTGCAGGTTACCCCAAGCTTTTTAGCTGCCACATTCTCGGGGAAGTTCTAATTAAGCGGCAAGTGAAGAACGAAATATTATGGAGCGCCGACGACCCCGTCGGCCGGTGCCACGAGGTTGCACTAATTTTTAGGCCGACAGGCAGCACCCGGCGCTAGCAGGTTGCGGCTACGCCCTAAAAAGCAGTGGCTCTATACACATCGGCCGCCGAGTTGTCTACGTTACTTAATTTTTTTCTTAACCCAAGCGCTGGTGTTGGACATCGCCTGGCCGTTCACGAATCTGTATTGTACGAAGAGAGTTTGCCCGGGCTTTAATCCTTTTATCTGAACCGTATCGCCCGAGGCCTTGACGACTTTGATTTTGGGTTTCTTCTTGCTACCGTTAATTTTCACATAGTAGCTCACTTGAACTGTTCCGGACCCCTTTCCATCAGTGCTCCATAACTCAGCACGCGGGACTAGGCCAAGGGGGCGGAGCTTTGGAAGCCAGGGCTGTTTTGAGAGCGCGTGAATTACTTAGCGCCGCTGTTCCCATAATAACATAAACATTGAACGTAAATTCGCGGCAAATAGCTCGTCCCGCAATTGAAAGGCATAATGCGGTTCCTGGCGTGTCACAATCATTGTGATGTAATCGCCTGAAATCCAGATGGTGGTGTTAAATTCATAGCTAACCGGGAATTTTTTAATTCGTCGTAAAGCTATTCGCCCCTCTAATCGTGCTTCCGCGTCTGATTGATTTGAGAAAAGTTGAATTCTATGGCCTTTATCTTTGCGTTTCCAGTACTCTTCCAGCCATTCGTGGTAGTTTTCGACAAAGGTATGATCCTGATAGCCCCACAAGGTATTATCATAGTTTCGCATGCTGGATAGCCAAGTATCGGTGTGCTTAAGCAGCATGTTCTTAATATTTTTCTTACCCTCAAAAAATTGCATCGTCGGCGTAGTTTGAGTTCTCACCTTAAAATGCGGCGTGATGATTTTAATTACTTCCTCCACCGCAGCTTGTTTTGTACGCAGTTCTTTTTCAACTTCTAAAACTGTGCCACGTAAGGCTTGTGCCGGATTAGCGACAAAGTAGGTTACACCAGCCGCAAGCTCTTCATAAACCAGCCCACGAGCAATTAATTTCTTTACAATTGGATAGACAGTAGTGCGCGATATATGTGTAGAACTACTCAGCCTCTGCGCCGTGGCGCGTCCTACTTGCACTAGGGCTAAATAAAGCCGCGCCTCTTTCTCTTTAAATCCAAGCAGTTTTAGTGGCGGATTCAACAACTTAACGCAACACTTAGAATACGGAGTGAGTCTAAGTT
>CAZVWV010000078.1:0-18014 GCA_964631745.1 uncultured Bdellovibrionales bacterium | reverse complement strand
AGTGGTGCTGGGGGTGCTTGTCCTAGTGGAAGTTGGAGTCCTGCTTGGAGTGGCACTGGCGGTGAATGTGGGCGTGACGGTCCTCGTAGGCGTAGCGGTTCGACTGGCGGTATAGGTAGCGGTAATCGTGGGAGTGCGAGTAGCAGTTCTTGAAGGTGTAGGTGTTCTTGTGGCCGTGGCTGTTGGCGAGCTGCTAGGAGTTGGTGTTGGGCAGTACGGTCTTCCGCCGGAATCTAAACCATGACAATTGCCGTTGGTGCCAAAAAGGTCAAGCGTTAGGTCGACAGCGGTATTCGCGCCAAGATCATCGATACTTAGAGTAATCGCGCCGATATTGCTAAAACTTGCCGGGCCGTTTGGACCTGAGGTGCTCATTTGCGCAAAGGGAATGGTGATGTTCTGGTTACTATATATCGAGTTTAAAACAATCGTGCCTCGCGAGAATTTTCCTCCCGTCGTGTCAGAGGCATCATAAGCAGTTACGATCACGCTCACAGGCAGCTGATTGGACCAGTCGTAGTTGACATTGCTAAGCAACATCGCTGTGGCACCATCCGAAAGTAGGTTGAACGCCGAACAGGCACTAAAATTTGTTGTGCTGGCGTCGGAGTCACAATCCCACGCGATCGTGGTTCTTCCAGAAGAAAGAAAAAATGCCTGATGGCCATAGATCCCTAGAAAGGTTGAAGCTCCGACCTGTACCCCGGCCGAAACGGTGGCAGTAAAAGTGCGGTAAAGCCCGAGAGATCCTGGATTTGAAACCACCGTGGACTGAGTATTGCCTGTGCCGGTGGCACTAACGGTTTGGTCTGTAAGAAAATCCTCTATATCAATCGCTAAAACGGACTTGGGCGAAAGTAAAATTGAGATTAAACAGCTTAATAGAATCAGGTAAGAGCTGGTGTTGTTTTGACGTGACATAATTGCTTAACGGAAGCTACAAATTTAACTTAGATCTTAAGTGTTTTATTTGATGCTCGATTTGACCAAGACGGTTCGAGCCGGGGCGAGCCATGTCTACAATTCAAACAAGTGCCTATTTTTCTTTCACCAGCCTCCCTCCAAGTCAGCGTTTGAAGCCAAAATTAGCACTAGTTTCGCGCAATTATAATTAAATTCAATTGGGCCCCAGTTTGCAGAAGCAAAGTCGTGAGAGCAGAGGATAGTAATGCAACCACTAACGAGTTGCTTTTGGCTAAGTAAGTAGGAAATATTATGAGAAAAGTAGTTTTGGCGATTTTGGCAATGGGGATTATACAGACCTTCGGCGCTAATCCAGCTCGCGCTGAGGAGCTTTCTGGCGAAATCCTAGAACTGAAACAAGAGGTAGTCGAAGCACTCGTTTTGGTTATGAATGGTGACATGACCCCAGACAATACGTACTTGAGTGAACTAAAACTCAAGGCCTCCTCCCTACCGCAGAAAAACAATCTCTCTATTGAAATTAATGCCGCTCTGGACGCTGTTATGCCGTCCTCAGGATTATAATCTAGAAAGCGCATTTAAACCGCGCTCAATAAACAAGGGCCACTTCGAACTCCGCAGTTCAAAGTGGCCCTTGTTTTGGTAATGACCTTACTACCTTGACCTCTGAGGTTACCCGCAGAAGGAGCTGGTAGCTGGAATGGTCGAAGTCGTACTATTAATAATCTTAAGATTCTTACTCAGCGACTTCTTGTACGAATCAATATTCACCCCGCGCTTCTTAAGCTTATTGAGGGCGTTGTTGATCAAAGTCGTCAGATCAGAAATCGAATTCTGGTATGCCTGCAATGTGTCGCTATGATTACTCTGCACGCAGAACTCAGCATTCTGACAGTTGGCAATCGCCGGTGGCAATGTCCAAGTTGCGACCCAAGCGTCGTTGTAACTGGCGGAAGCGGAGGTTTTAAGCGCGTTAGTGACAGATTTCTTCGCTCCAGCCTTGCGAAGCGCAGCCGCGACCTTCTCAGCTAAATTCTTAAGCGAAGCTGCACGCCCATCCAAAACGAACTGATCCGAAAGGATATTCACATTAGCGCATTGCAGACATGACGTTCCATCACCGCCGCAAACACCGCAGCGATCAACGACAGCGTTACCGTTAAAGACCCCATTACAGTCAAGAGCAGACAACGGCGACACGCATGTATTTCCGGCTCCGTCTGTAACCTTTACGGTTCCAGAATAGGCGACATTAGGATCCACCAAAGATACGCTAAAGCCAACCTGGCCAGCGCCTGGGATAAAGGCATCCACATTAAGCGAGAGATTGGAAGAGTCCGGTGTCAGCTCAACAAAAAACACCCCCGAATCCTTATCAATCTGACCGTTGCCGTTCAGATCTTCGCCTTGGTCAAGCACATGGTTATTGTTGATATCTTCAGTTGGTCGGTTGTCCGTAGCGGTTCCAGTGAAACTCTGCGGTGGGCCAGCCAAGAAGGATACGTTACAGATGGGCGGATTGGCATCACCCTGTGGGTTGATAAAGGCAAATCTCGCACCGCCTGGATACAGGTAAGAGTCATCCTGGTTGTATCCCTCGACAGTGATGCCGTGCGGACTTACTGAGGCTGTAGTGTGCGTACCTTCTGTAAGAGCCACGACTGCTGACGAGTAGTCACTTCCCAAAATTGGAGAGAAGACCCCCGAGCCGACCGGAACACCATCTAAACTAATATTTGACAGGTCTGCGTTGTTCACAATCAGCGTCAAGAAATGCTGGGCAAATTGTTGTCCGCCCACGGTAGAGAATGTGTACTGATTTAAAAACTGTGCGGGCGGAATCATATTGCCTTGCGCGGGATCGCCCAAGGTTGCGCCAGGACTCGTGCTGCCAGTCATAAACTGAGTCACAAATATCGGGTGACTTCCAGAAACCACGTGGCTATCCGGAAGTGACCCCAACTCCATAAATTCGCCACGGTTAATAGATCCCTGGGAAACGCCGTCTAAGAAAATCTCAGTTGCATCCTGAGATGCCAAAACTCTATAGCGCGACCCCGAAGGACGGTTCGGCAAGTTCACGACTACAGTTGAAGACCCCCAAGTCTGAACGGGCTGTGCAATTTCAAAAACTGCGTCGCAATAAGCAGTACCGTACGGCACCTGCGTGCATCCATTTCCGTTGCTCAAGCCGACCGGCTTGTTAGCGGTCACAATCGAACCAGCTAAGCCACCGTTTGGCCCATTCAAAAGATTTTGCACCATGTAGCCCTCGCCTCGATTAAGCACTACATCGAAAGGCACACCGGCAGCATGTCCGTTCTTTGCGTCACGTGACGGAGTGATAGTCACAGTGGTGGCATCGAACGCAGCGACCACAACAAACTCAGCAGACAAAAATGGCTCATCATAAGTTGTGACAATATATTCCGTGTTGAATGTATCCACCGGAAGCGCCAGTGCCGCATCGGAAGAAAATGGGGCACGATTAATCGCGTAGGCCACGAATTCATCTGAAGATGAGAGATGCACCAAATTATTTTGTGCGGTGTCGTTAACCCAAGCTTGCGCAGCGTCGGAGGGTAACGTAACTGTAGTTATGGTCCCCGGTGTCACCGCCACAACACTCGAAAAGCTTGGGCTATTTACCGGATACTCGACCGTGACGTTGGTAGGAACATCGGAAGTTAAATGCACTTCCAAATTAGGGGTAGTGTAATTATGAGTAAAAGCGACTAAAAACTCTCGACCTCTGTTATCCAATATATCAGCTACGACGACCTGTGGTAGGCAGACAAGCGTGGACAAGAGGCAGATGCAAAACATAAAGGTTTGCAATAACAATTTGCGGGAACTCATAGTAACTCTCCTAAATTACGTAAATTTTCGTATGGACGGGGCCCAGTTCTAGCTGATTGGAATTAATTAATCAAGTACTTTTAGAATGATATCTCGGTATAGTTAAATATGAGGCTGTCGCTATGCCTACTCTATAATTAGACCCTGTTCTATAATAAAGCCTTAAACTCTTCCTCGGACAAAACCCTAATCCCCAACGCGAGGGCTTTATCGAGCTTGGAACCCGCTTCGCTACCGGCGAGCACGTAATCAGTTCTCTTGCTAACTGAGGAGGCAACCTTCCCGCCGTTATTTGAGATTAGATCTTCTGCTTGCTTCCTCGTCATGCCAGGCAGAGCGCCCGTAATCACAAACGTCTTACCGCCCAACTGATTGGAAGCCGGTCCGCTTACGGGCTCGATCTTAAACCCAAATGCAATCAGCTCCTCGATCGTGGCCACTTCCGTACGATCTGCAAGAAAGGCCTGAACTGAACGCGCAGTCTCCTCCCCTACCTCGTCAATCGCCAAAAGCTCGGCCTCCGTCATCTTCAGAAATCTTTCAATCGAGCCGGCATGCCGCGCAAGAAGCGCTGCGGTCTTTTGCCCCACATGTCGAATGCCGAGCGCGAAGATAAACTTATCCAAGGCTGTTCGCTTGGATTTCTCCAGCGCCGACAAAAGATTCGCACTTGATATTTCTCCCATGCGAGGTAATTCGCTCAGGTCTTCGAGCTTAAGACGGTATAGACCGGCTATATCACTGACCAGGCCGTGTTCGATCAGCAAAGCCACATTTTTTTCACCCAGCCCCTCGATATCCATGGCATCGCGCGAAGCAAAATGCTGAATGCGTTGCTCGATCTTTGCTGGACAACCCAGATTCACACAACGCCAAACTGCTTGATCTTCGCCACGTTCGATCTTACCTGAACAAGCCGGACACGCCTCCGGAAAGATGAAATCCCTCTCGCTGCCGTCTCTCAAATGCGGAACATTCGCAACCACAGCCGGAATCACATCGCCCTGTCGGCGCACCACAACCGTATCTCCAATGCGAAGCCCCTTGCGAAGAATCTCGTCTTGGTTATGGAGCGTTGCGCTAGTCACAACTACCCCGCCGACCTGAACAGGTTGAAGAACCGCCACGGGCGTAAGCGCCCCGGTGCGACCCACTTGAACTACGATATCCAAAAGTTTTGTAAACTCTTCAACTGGCGCAAACTTAGCCGCGATGGCCCAACGCGGAGAACGATGCCTGAAGCCAAGCGCTTCCTGTTCGGCTACTGAGTTCACTTTGATGACCGTCCCATCAACCTCAAACGGCAGGCTGATGCGGGCCTTTTCCGCCTCATAGTATTTTTCAATCACTGCTTCTATGCCACTCACCTTCAGAAACATGGGCGAGACTCGAAAGCCCCATTCTTGAAACACCATAGCCATCTCATAGTGAGTCGTGGGCGCTCTTACTCCAGAGAGCTGGCCGATGCCATAAGCAAAGAAAGTCAAGGGGCGCCCTGCCGTTATCCTTGGATCCAACTGTCGCAAGCTTCCGGATGCGGAATTTCGTGGGTTAGCGAAAGGCTCCTCCCCTTTTTTTATGCGCTCCTGATTTAGCACTTCAAAATCAGCCTTTAAAAACAACACCTCCCCGCGCACTTCAACTATCGAATTCGCCGCCGAAAATTGCCGAAGGCGCAAAGGGATCGAACCGATGGTTTTTACATTCAGCGTGACATCCTCGCCTTCGTTTCCGTCGCCTCGCGTGGCAGCACGCCGCAAAACGCCTCCCTCATAAACCAAACTTAAGGCCACACCATCGAACTTGTACTCAATCGTGTATTCAAACTCGCTCTCGCTCTGATTAAAGCGTTTGAGTTGCTGATCAAATTCGCGAATCTCATCGGCGGACATGGCGTTATTAAGGGAAAGCATGGGCAAAGAATGCTTAACGCTTTGAAATCCTTGGAGCGACTTATCCCCTACTCTTTGAGTCGGAGATTCCGGCATCAAAAACTCGGGATAAGCTGTTTCGAGAGACTCTAATTCCCGGTAGCGTCGGTCATACTCGGCATCTGAGATGCTAGGCGACGAGAGCACGTAGTACCTGTATGCGTGTTCATTTAGGCCTTCAACTAAAGTTTGGATACGTACTTTGGCTTCCTCAGCCTTCATAAGAACTCTCTATCCCAATCGATAACAACGCGCGGTCAAACCGTGCCAGCACCGCCGTCCAGCAATAGCGTTCCTTCACATATCTGAATCCAGCCTCAGCCATCTGCGCTCTTAGCGCAGGATTACCAAGCAGCTCTTCCAACACGCCTCCCAACTCATCGGCTGTGGAGTAGTATAATCCGCCACCCGACCTTTGCACATGATCGCGAGTAACGGCGCCGTAACTGTTTACTAAAACCGGCACCCGCCTCAGCCAACTCTCCATTATAACGATCGAGAAAGATTCATTTACGGAAGGTTGAACTAAGATAAGCGCCTGCGAGATCAAGCGCTGCTTCTCTTCTTCATTAATGTGCTCCAGATCAACAATGGCCGGATTCGCTAACGCTTCTCCACGATTCAGATCCGAAAAACTTCCACCTCCACAAATTACCAGCCGTAAGGAACTGAGTGAAGGACGCGCAGCCTGAGCCGCCAGAAAGTGATCTATCAAGGTATGCACCCCTTTGCCGGTTTCTTTTCGCCCCAGATATAGTAAATACGGGAAGTCATCCTTAAAATACGGTTTCTTGGCTTCGTCGGTATCGGACTCAAATCCCATCCCCACTTCGCCTCCCAAAATCGCGCCATATAACTCTTGCGCCAACTCGCGCTCGGGCGCCGAATTAAATAGCGCGCCACGTACTCCGCGAAAGAGGCCTCGCATAATCTCAAGATATGCATAACATTCATCATGCAAACAAGGTATCAGGAGGGCCTTTTGCGGACAGCTAAGGGCGCCAAAGAAAGTTGTTCCAAAAAGATAAGGTGCAAAGAAGATCGCGTCAAAATCGCTCTCTCGATCTCTGATATATTGATAGAGCGCACTCGAATTCACCCCCTCCGCCATCCAATCCAGCTGCTGTTCAACCGAGAGTCTCATACCCTCTGAGATACTTATTTGATGTCGCACCCATAAGTCCAGATCTCGTGCATCAACTTTAAACCGCCGCACGACGACCCCGCCTTCGACACTCTCACCTTCTGGGAGGGTATTTTCCCAAGTCCGATTATCCACCGCGCAGGTAGTCCAGATCTCTATCCGATCTCCTCTTGCTCGCAAGGCGCGCGCCAATTCGCCAACTAAGCGTTCGGCACCGCCAACGATGCCCTCTCCAAAGCGCGGCACCACGAAAGCAAACCCCATTCTCTTGCTCATAGATGTGCCATTCTCATAAGTTCCAGCCGCTTTCAGAAAATGGCGAAATAGCTGCCCCTAACTTTACATCCGCGAAAGAGGCGGTTAGCTCAACAAAGAGCTCCTGCTTTTGATTTTGAATTAAAATTTCTCTAGAGAGCAGCGCACGTCTAGAGAGGTTTAGATGCCGGTCGAACAACCCCGCAAGTTCATCGGCAACTATTTGAGGGGAAAAATTGCTTAAAGCATACTCGCGCGCTGCGTTTGCAATTTTAGCTTGACTGGCAAGACCGAGCGCACACTCAATTGCAAGACGCCACTCGCTAGCTTCACCAGTTCCGGGCGCAACTTTAAAAACAAGATTCTCCGGAAGATAATCGCTGGAGGCGAATTCAGTAACCAGACACGGCAATCCCTGCGCAAGACTAATTTGAAGATAGGGGCCAAGCTGCCCCCAAACCGAAAAGAGTCCATGGATGGCGATTGAGGCTCGCTTTACGATTTCGGCCCACTCCTCGGGGCTGTTTCCGCAGAACAGTTGCACGTTTGAGATATCAAACTCGCCCAACAACTCCTTGGCTTTGGAAAGCTCGCCAGCCGAGATCATCCAGAGAAGCTTTACATCTGGAAAAGCGCTCAGGGCTTCTAGCACCTTGTGGGCTCGGCGCTCAATCCCGGTGGAAGCGCATAAGGCTACAACTCCGGAGTCACCCGAGTCACGCGGCGCGTTGTTGGCGGAGCAGCTGGCGGGAAACGGCAGGTAACACCAGGGCTTCTCCGGAAAATACTTAGATACGCTACGCTGATACTCTTCACAATGTCTGGCATCGCTAAAGATGACCGCCTCCGCCAAGCCCATCTCCCGATAAGCCATCGCTGATTTTATCCAATCTAGTTCTTCACCATAAATCTTCCGACACCAGGGGCTAGATAAGAGACCTGGCGGTCCTTTGTCCGAAAATCTTAGATCATGAAAGAGCACTATTCCCGGCATTAATCCGAGATGGGCTCTAACAAAATCGGAAGATCTCTGGTTCTCAATTTGATAGAAGTATAGATCGTAAGGGCGTCTTTGATGTCGAGAGAAGGCCTCTAAAAAATTGTTGGTAGGAAACTTCGGGTGCTTCTTGAAGCTATCGTGAAAAAGCTCAATCTCGTAGCTCCTGCTAAGAATCGGCAAGACTTGTTCGCTGAAATATGCGGCAACTGAATTCTCGGCCTCGCCGAAATTTAGTGCCGAGAACCAAGCTATGCGTGCTGCCTTAGGCATGTATCTCTCCGATGGGCGAAATAAGCTTGGCTATTACTTTATCCCATCCGCCCTCCAAGAACCCGGCCTCCTCAATAAATCTCCTCCCGGCCCTTCCCAAATTCTCCGCCAGCTGAAAATCCTCGACCAGGGAATTAATCCCGTGGCCAATGGCATCCGTCGTAGGTTCAAGCACTAGCCCATTAACCTTATCGCGCACGAACTCCAAGACTCCGCCGCTATCGAGCGCTGTAATCACGGGCTTGCCGGATGCCATAGCTTCCAAGGTCACATATCCAAAATCCTCGTTATGCGGAGCGTAATAGACCATGCTGGCTTTGGCGTATAAATCAAGTAAAGCCTGGTCATCGACCCGCCCTAAGAACTCCACTCGCTGCCAGAGATGATGCTTATCGATCTCATTCTTTAAGTACTCCATGATACTTGGCTCATCAGGCGAACCAACGATTTTTAATTTCACATGTTCATGCACGATCGGTAAGGCCTTAATCATAAGATCGACCCGCTTGATCCCGCACAGCCTTCCAACCGAGAGGATGTAGTTCTCGGAAGTTTTGGAGTAATAGTTATTTCCCATAGGAAGCGGCGGATACAAAACTTCTCCTGCTATGCCGTTATATCCGCCAAGGCGGTCAATAACATTCTGAGAAATACCGGAAATATATGCGCACTCCTTTATGACCTTAGAGTCCGCCTCGAAAAGTTCACGCCTAATCACCTCATCGCGCGCCGAATCAGAGAAGTCAGAATAATTTCCGGCAAAGAGATCGTAAATAGCGCGATGTTGATGCACAAGCCAAAGGCTCTTTCGCTTGTGCCTAGCAAAATAGCTTGGAAACTTCGTGGCGATCACTAAATCGACATCGCGGCCTGCAAAGTGGTCCAGATCCAGAGCTCGCCAGATGGCGGCCTGCTTCAATAGCGCTTCCTTGGGCGGCGCCTGGAACGGCAGCTCTATCAGATCAACCAGGTGCCCGCGGGCCGAAAGCTCCCTTCTAAGCGATTGCACCAACACATCTTGCCCGCCCCAAACGAATGGGACTTTCACCCCCAAGATTAAAATATTGGCCATAGTTTACACCTCGGCCACGATACAGAAATCTTGGTCTCCATACACAAGCTCGTTAAGCTGTCGCAAGTTCCTGTTTAGTAGCTCAATCACATCTGTCCAGCGCGGACTCATAAATTCGGTTTGGGGGATCTCCTGGAGTTTAGCTTCCTGCGGAATGGGCGAGAGTGGGCGCACCTCTTTTACCACCAAACCTGCCAACGACAATTCATAAGCCAAGGTATCGGGGTGCAAAGGAAACACATGCGTCAGGTCCCGAAAATAGTTTGAAGAGAGCGCCACCAAAGAGCGCGGGTTTATAGTTTCAAAAATCACTCGCCCACCCTTACACACTTTTCTTCGACAGAGCTGAATCAGTTCGCGTAAAAGCGGCAAAGGAAGATGCTCAACCACCTGGATGGCGATCACCCCACCCAAGCTTCCGTCTTCAAGCTCCCTAAGGTGAGCAATGCCATCAAGCACGCGCACATCGGCTCCGGCAGCAATTGCTGCCTCGACCATGCCGCGGTCTAGGTCAACGCCGTAGGCAGGAATCCCGCTAGTTTTGAACTGGCGCTGAAGCTCTCCACGCCCGGCACCGATCTCAAGCACTGACTTCTCAACGCCCTTAAAATATTCCGGGTAAATCGCAACGCGTCCAGAGATCTCACTCTCTTTCCCCCGAAAGCGATTCTCCAACAAGAGGTAACGCAGATCCGGAATCTCCGACTTACTCTCTTTGGCCATTCCGGTTCCGTTACTTGCCCCCAATCGAGCAACAATTCCTTCAAGCCCCTGCACCACTCCATTGATAGAACTAAATTGCTGGACTTCGGCACGCAGCGCCGAAAGCTCAGCGCGTACCTCTGCCACGGCATAATTGACTCGTTTCTCTACGCCTAAAATGTTCGCGCCTTGGTCATCTGAAACCCGCTCGACCCGCTCTAAAGCTTTAGTAACATCCACGTCGATCTTCTTAATCAGCTCCCAAAAATTCGAAGCGTCGCGCGCATCCACGTATCGGCTCAGGTCGTTCAAATGCCTAACAAGTTGCGCATTAAATTCACGGTGGCTCGAGAAATAATCTTTGAGCAGCTGCTGCCACAACATGGACTTAAATTTACGCTTAATGGCGACCAAAATCTTTCCGAACAGTCCGAAACGGTGCGAGCTAATATTGGCTAAGTTGAGCTCCATCGGAAAGGAATGGGCAATATTAAGATGTCGAAGCTCCTCGGAGTTAACAGTCTCACCGGCCCTACGAGTAGCCTGATTAAAATCTGCCTGCTGATGCTGGAATGGGCGCGCCGCTTGAGGCTGCGACAGCTCCTCGCGCACCCGCGCTCTGATCTCAGCCATAATAGCGCGCACGTCCGGGGTGCCGTCCTCACGCAAGTGCTTATCCAGGGCGATTCTCTCTGCTATGTTTGAAGTCATAAGAGAGAGATTTACCACAAAATTGTGGAGAAATGAAGGGTGCGTGCGTACCGGCGAAATTACCCAGGACTGCACGCCGGCCTGATTTGCGCCACCCCTACGACAATCCCCTACCCACTCCACCACAAAATGCCGGCTTTGCGTATTGTCTTTACGAGGAATTTCTATTTGTCGCCTGTAGGTTTCTGGCGATTTTGTATGCATGAGTCGATTTCCGGAAGCATGAGTTGGTAGCGGATCGATTTGAGGGTGATAGATACTTTTCAACTGGAGTTAGTATGAATAAGTCGCAACCTGTACTTTTAACGGTGAAGGAGACCGCCGAGGTACTTCGCATCCACAGGCCCAAGGTTTACGATCTTTTGAAGGACGGAACCTTAGAAGGTTTTAAGCTGGGCTCTGATTGGCGCATCAAGAAATGCTCAGTCGAGAAACTTGTGGGACCTATCCCGGAAGATTTCTTTAAGTCAATTTTACCGCCTGAGGCTGAAGCTGCCTGAGTTGCTCGGCGAGCTTAACATATTCAGCGATCGAGAGAGTTTCTGCGCGCCTGCCCGGATCGATCGCTAAGGATTGCAAAACCTCCGTTAGAATTTCCTTACTCCAAATTCCCGCCGCCGACAAACTGTTTAACAATTTCTTACGCCGATTACTAAACGAGGCCTTCACAATCTTACGAAACCACTTAAGATCAGAGATTTCAAAACGGGGCTGCTTCAAAAACTTCAGTTCGACTACTCTAGAATCGACTTTAGTGGTGGGATAAAAGGAGTCTCCGCTAATAATCGGGCCGAGTTTCAAATCACACCAAAGCTGCACTCCGATACTTAGAGTTCCATAGTCTCTGCCCCCGGGTTCTGCCGCCATACGTTCCACAAATTCCCGTTGCAACATAATCACCGCGCGCTTAATCGTGGCCGCCGATTCTATCAGATGAAAAACGATCTCGGTGGAGAACGAATACGGTAAATTCCCGAAGACGACCAGATCCCGACCAAGACTCTGGAATTCCACCTGGCGCACGTCTTGCTGCAAAACGGTGATCTCTGGGAACCTAACTTTTAGTTTTTGCGCAAGCTCAGGCTCAATCTCTATCACAGTCAAGTTTGGACGAATCGCAGCTAAAGACTCGGTCAATGCTCCCAATCCCGGACCGATCTCCACGATCGTATCGTCCCCCGAAGGTTCCGCAAATTGCACGATCTTGGAAACCACCTCGGAGTCAGTAATAAAATTCTGCCCAAAACGTTTATCGGGACGAACGCTTATTTCGCGCAGAGAACTTCTAGCAGACTTGTATTTTTGGTTCATACACTTTCAAGCGGCCAGCGCGGCCGTATTTGTAGAGGATTAGCCAGCGGGAGAAGTCCTGCCGCTCTCCGAGATTGAGCCGCAAAAGCGATCATGGCGGCGTTATCCACACAATGTGCGCTCTTTGCTAAATAAACTTGGTCGTATTTGGCTTTCAGTTTGGCTTGTAGATATTTATTTGCGCTAACCCCGCCACAAACGGCAATCTTTCTGATGCCAGTATCTTTTACGGCCTGGGCTAACTTAAACAACAACGCATCCACGATGGCGTCCTGAATGGCAAAAGCTAACGAGGCCCGAAACTCCGCCTGTTCCAAAATCTCATGATTATGCCTAACTAAGTTAGCGATGGCCGTCTTTAGCCCAGAGAAGCTAAAGCCCGGGGCCTCGCGCATTACCTTAGGTAGTTTAAGATCGCTGCTAGCGACCGTGTCCGCTAAGGCCGCAAGTTTGGCACCGCCTGGGTATTCAAAGCCCATCAAGTTCGCCGATTTGTCAAAAGCTTCCCCGGCGGCGTCGTCCGTGGTTCTGGCAACCAGCTCGTACTGACCTACCGCCCTGACTATCTGAATCTCGGTATGCCCGCCAGAGACGACCAACGCCAGATAAGGAAAGCTCAATCCAGGATTGTCCAAAACTACTGAGAGCACATGCCCCTCAATATGGTTGATACCATAAAGCGGGATCTTTCCTGGCAAGGCCAGCCCTTGTGCGAAGAGCGCGCCGATTAATAAGCATCCCTTAAGACCCGGCCCAACAGTAACACCGATCGCACCGATATCGCGCAGGCTTAGTTTGGCGTCGCTCAGCCCCTTGTCCACAAGCAGCGGCAGATTTCTCATATGCTCCCGCGAAGCCAGTTCCGGCACGACACCGCCATAGAGAGCATGCAGCTCAGTTTGCGAAGATACCAACTCCAGTAAAACTTCTGAGTTACCGTCAGCCGAGCAACGCAAAATCGCCACGGCGCTTTCATCGCAGCTAGTCTCGATACCAAGAATTAGCGCGCCCTTGTTCATTTGCTTGATAGATCGGATTTAAGATACTTAGCGATCGCCAAAAGCTCTCGCTCCGCAGCCATTTTGTAGAAACCAACCGGGCAAAACTCGGCAGATATACGGCGATGATCAGGGGTGTCGCCGCTTTTTAAATAGGTCACGATCTCAGACTCAGTCCAGTTGCCGATGCCGTGCGCGCTTGAATTGGTGATACTCGGTATTAACTTTTCACCGCCCTCGAACTGCATGGTGTGTCCGCCTTGCAGGTATCCTTCAGAACTGAGCACAGAGGCAGGGCTGGAATGACAGTAGCTGCAACGCGCCACGTTATCGACCAGATATTTTCCATAAGGTAGTTCATGTTTAGGGTCTACCTTTGGAACGTATCCGCCAACGTCGTGACGCCCCTGAAAGAAACCGGTCGTATTCCGGCTAACAAATCCAAGCTCGCGCCGTTCAACACGGTTTTCTACAGCCGGTAAAGTTGTCAGATAAGCAACCATCGCCAAAAGGTCGGTATCCGCCATCCACTCCATGCCACGGTGAACTTCCGGGGACAACTTAGCGCCGTCTGGCCTAAGACCATCTCGAATAGCCGAGATAAAATCCTTGGCCTGCCAATCTCCAATTCCGGATTTCGATGGGGTCAGATTGGCCGCGGCCACATCGCCGTAAAGGTCGTGCTGAATTCTGCCACCTGAAGGTAGCGCGTTAGGCAGCGGCTTATCGCCATGACAGAAAGCGCAGGCGGCTACCCCGTTAAAGAGTTCGCGCCCGTGAGCCACGCTCTCGGTCGTTATCGGTACTTTAAGAGGCTCGTAACCCTTGTCAGAGGAACATGAATTTAGGCACAGTAAAAGGCAGCCAAAAATTATTTTTCTCATAGTGCCCAACAGCATAGCAGTGCCAGGCTAGTTTTGAAATGGTCTTGGATATAGCGACGGAACGGGCGGGCCCTCAAGCCAATCTGAGGCAGCTATGCAGCTTAGACGTTCCCCACGGCTTTGGCCGATTCAGCATGCCCTTCGAACTCCTTGAAGAAGCTTCGCAGTTTGCGTCGTAACATTAAACGTGAGCGATGCAAGCGCGATTTCACGGCAGGAATACTTAGATTTAGCATCTTGCCCACTTCTTTACTGGTCAACCCATCTACATCACGAAGCACAAAAACCGGACGGTACTCCTCCGGCAACTTTCCGATGGCTTGCTCCAGCACTTCGGCTATCTGATTTCGAATGGCGATATGATCGGTGGCTGACACTTCTGCGTTACGGTCTATAGTAGCGTTGCTCACGTGCGGCAGAATCTCTTCCACCAAAACAATAGGGTCATGTTTACTCTTTCGTAACTTCATCAAAGAGGCATTCACAGTCACGCGGTAAAGCCAGCTTGAAAAGGAGGATTTTCGTTCGAAGCCCGCTATTTTTCGGTACACTGTCACAAAGACATCTTGAAGCACCTCTTCAGCATCCTGTTGATTACGAGTCAACCGAAGCGCCAGAGAGAAGGCTTTATCGCTATATCTACCAATTAAAATCTCAAAGCTCTTTTGATCGCCGTTGCAGATTTGATCGATTAGTTGCAGGTCCGTCAGCTCTAACATCCCACCTCCTTGTTATTGTGCAAGATAAATGGAATACGGATGCAAAAATCCTTCCAGCTCGGATTTAGCCGCTGCTAACTATTTTTTATGGATAACCCCTTGAAATAGCTGAGCCGCGCGATCATCGCGGCTAAAGACGTGTCATATTTCTGACAGGCAATAATTGCCGGAATGACACTCCGACCAAGCGTTAGCCCTGATTGGAGCCTGAACAAATCGCTCCAACCTGGGCATCAGTTCAAACTAATGCTGACGTAAAAGCCACCATTCTTACGATGCACAAGTACGAGCGTTGGACTGCCTTTCTTTATCTGCTCTGTGGCCTTATGATATCCGGCAAGATCGCCAATTAGAACTCCTGCTAACTCCTGCAGCAAATCGCCTTTCATAAGGTGGGCTTTATCTGCGGCGGAACCCGGATCGACGCGATCGACAATCACCCCCGAGGCCAAACCAACTCCAAGCTGGCGAGCCTCGTCCTCGGTAAGCTCTCGAACCACTAATCCAAGTTTATCAGCCTTGGCTTTCTCTTTAGACGCTTTGGCTTTGGCCTCTTCCTTAAGTTCACCGACAACGGGCTTTAGCACGACAATCTTACCCTCCCGTAAGATCTCGACCTGCGCTTCACTACCAATTTTAGTGTTAGCTACGATCAGAGGAAGCTGATTGTGATCTTTTATCTTCTCTCCGTTAAAACTTACAATCACATCCCGTCTTCTAAAACCGGCACTCTCGGCGGGGCTATCTTTTTTTACCTCCGAAACCAGAGCTCCCTCAGCTACCGTCAGCCCCAATGGTACCAGCATGTCAGGTTCAATCTCTTGAATTAGAACTCCCAATAGGCCACGCGTAACTTTCCCCTGCCCGCGCAGCTGCGAGATCACGCTCTTGGCCAGATTAATCGGGATCGAAAACCCTATACCAATATTAAACCCGGTACCCCCAAACTTTGGAAAACCGCCGGGACTAAAGATGGCGGTGTTGATTCCAATTACTTGTCCACGGGTATTGAACAACGGCCCACCCGAACTCCCGGGATTTATGGGAGCGTCTGTCTGTAAAAACTGATCATAGGGTCGCCCAAGATCCCCGCCCACCCTTCTGGATTTAGCAGAGACAATTCCTGCTGTAACAGTCTGCCCAAGTTGGAACTGATTGCCGATAGCGATCACCCACTCGCCAACTTCAACCTCATCGGAGTTACCAAGATACACTGCCGAAAGTTTCTCTTTAGGCTCGATCTTAATCAGGGCCATATCGGTCATAGGATCTACGCCTACCGTCTTCGCCTTATATTCAGTTTTATCATCAAGCAAGCGCACTGTGATTTCTTTGGCGTCTTTGATCACGTGCAAGTTTGTAACGATATGACCATCCGGGTTAATGATAAAGCCGGAGCCACTAGAGCTCATGGGAATAGCCGGATCCTTGCGCATTCCAGGGAAAGGCCCCTCTTCATCGTCCGCGACCTCAGACTCGACCGAGATGTTCACAACAGAGGGGCTCAATATCTTTGCCAGCTCTGTAAAATGAGGAATATCAGAGAGCGAAGCCTTCACCTCTTCGGAGTTCTTTACGGCCGGAGGTTCGCCCTGCTTGTAAAGCTCGTCGGCTGCTAGGAGAGAGAACCCCAGCAATGTTACCAGGCAAGTTACCAGGCAAGTTACAAAGAATAGAGAAAAGGCGTGTTTCTTAAACATATTATTCCGTTTACTCGATACTGAATTTTACTTAGACAGATTTCCGCACATAAAGCATTCGCAAATTGTGAAGAACATCTTGCATAAGATGTTCCTCGCCGGGCTCCAAGTTCCCCTGAGTTTTTTTATGCAAGAGCTCCAGTAGATCTATAGTTTGTTTGGCGGCCACGCGATCTACCGGCAGGTCCATCCCTTTGGGAACGGGCATCTGCCCAAGCTGCATTAGGGCCTGCGTCGCTAGAGACATGATAAAAGAACTAAAATTGATCTCCGCCTGGGATCCGCCGTCCGAGGCACCAGTAGATGCAACGGTCGAGCCGCTCACAGCCTGCGGGCCACTTGGCGCCTCCGCAGAGATTGGTTCGGGCTGGGACAGCGCCTCTCCAGTCTCAGCACCACGCTCAGCTCCCTCGGCATCAAATCGCCTCTTGTCATTGACTTTGAACGATCCTGGCTTCTCTTCACTCATAGTTGTTTCTAAGATTACGTCTTCCCAGCCGTGAGTTCAAGACCCTGGTTTTTCCGTTTTCCATAAGGCCCTAGCGAATTCTTATAATTAAGTAATAGGCTTAAGGCATGGCACTCAAGCTAAAAATATTGGGCTGTGGCACATCCACGGGTGTGCCTTTGCCGGGATGTCAATGCGCCATCTGCAAGTCCGGTGATCCTAAAAATTTCAGAGACAAAACTTCTGCTATCGTTACCTTACCCAGTGGCGAAGATATTCTAATCGACGCGGGATCAGATTTCCGCCATCAAGCCCTAAAATGGGATCTTAGAAAGATAGACGCAGTACTGCTAACACACTCACACGCCGATCACATCTTAGGACTGGATGATCTACGCTCGTTCAACTTCATATCCAGACAACCTATTCCTATCTACACGAACCAGGCCACTGCAGATGCAGTTCGACGGGTATTCTCGTATGTTTTCAACCAAGACCCCGATTACCTCGGCGGTCTCTTGCCGCAACTCTCGCTGCATGAGATTCCGGAATTTTGCGAGCTGAATCTCTTTCAGACCAAGATCCAGGTTTTCCCGCTTTCTCATGGTGGCACAAGCGTCTTGGGATTTCGTTTCGGCCAGATCGCCTATGCCACCGATTGCAAGTCGATCCCCGATCCATCGCTGGAAGTTCTTCGAGGTGTAAAGTATTTAGTGTTAGATGGGTTACGGTACGAAGCCCACAACACCCATATGACCATCGATGAGTCGATCGAATGGTCCGGACGGATCGGGGCCGAGAAAACTTATCTTACCCACCTGACGCACACTGTTGATTACCAGGAAACTATGAAGCGGCTGCCGGAGGGTGTGGAGCTTGCTTATGATGGGTTGGAGATTGTTTGCGGGTGAATTAAAGTCGCGGGCGCTTTGGGCCTGTCACTGGGCCTTTCCTAATTGCTCAAAAACCCAGGGGCGGGTTTCGAGAATTTCCTTTCACCACCAAGACACGAAGTCGCAAAGCGGCACGTAGTCGGCCGGTGGTTATAGTGGCATTATCGTTGAGGGCGTAGCCACCACCTGCTCG
>CAZVWV010000077.1:1724-18343 GCA_964631745.1 uncultured Bdellovibrionales bacterium | reverse complement strand
GGCCGGTGGTTATAGTGGCATTATCGTTTAGGGCGTAGCCACCACCTGCTCGCACTGGCTGCTGCCTATCGGCCTAAGAATTTGTGCCTCTTCGTGACACCGGCCGACGAGTCGTCGGCGCTCCGTAATATCCGTGCTCTGCGCCGCGTCTGTAATTTACCCGCGGTTTTTGAGCAGCTACGTCATTTAGTAATTGCTCATAAACTCAGGGTAGTTTTCCCCTCCGTGTAACTCCGTGTCCTCAGTGGTAAAAACTTCTTAATATTTTCACCACTGAGATACACTGAGTGGGCCAATTCCCACCCGGCGTTACCCGGGGTTAATGAGTAGTTCGGTCATTTACAGATAACCTCTTCATTAGAAAAATATCAAATAGAGCCCAATGCGTAGTGTGGCTTTCATATCGGTTTGTATCCTCCAAATCAATACTTAATCACCTTCAAATTACCAACCCGAGAAAAGTGCTTCACATTTGCAGTTAGTATTGGCATTTCATGCTCTAGCGCGACGGAAGCGATCCAGAGATCGTTGTCGCCGATCATTTGCCCTTTTGCTCTAAGTATGGCGCTGTGTGAGCCAAAGACTTTGGCGGTATTCTTTGATAGATATAGAAGAGGAAACGGTTTCGTTAAGACATCTACATTCTTAATATTATTAACTTGGAACCCTTCCTCCAACTCTCCAAGACTGACGATGCTCAAAAAGATCGTGGCTTTGGAGTTCTTAATGAGAAAGTCGGTGGCATCGCCCGTGACTCCTCTTTTCTGCTCCCGGATAAAATCGATAATGAAAGTAGTATCAGCTAAAAATTTTTCGGCCATTTGCTGGTTGAAGTTTTCGTGCGTTTCTGAATCTGCGCAAGTTGGTCCATCGCCTCCAAGGAGGGCAAATCACCTTCTGCGGCAAGCTGAGAAAAATATTTCACAATTTCTCCCGCGCTCATGGGGTCATCGTCCCATTTGGCACGTCTAACCACAGCAGAGAACGAATCTCTTTCCGAACGCTTGCGACGTTTTAGGGCCTCATAGGCATCGAGCTCTAAGGTAATTGTTTTCGTAGCCATGCATTGATCATGCATGAGCAAATGAAATTTGTCAACCTTTTTAGCATGTTGCGTTGCGCGGTCATTCCCATTTTGCAAACATGGCTGCCTATCGGCCAAACATTTAGCTTCGTGACACCGGCCGGCGCTCCGTAATATTTCGTGCTCTGCGCCGCACTTTCCTATTGCCCGGGGCTATGAATCAGAAACCAAAAATCTTCCTAAACGGCACAAGCTCGATATTTTCAGGATCAATCTTCACGAGCGCCTCATACAATGCACGGGCTTCCGCCGTCTCCTTCAAATTAACCAACGCAGCCAGGAGCCCAATCCTTGCGCTAAAATACTGCGGGTCAAGTTTTAGCGCCCTTTCGAATTGTTGCTTGGCGTTCACAAATTCTCCGTCGCGCAGATAATACCGTCCCAAAGTATCTATGGCCGGAATATGCGCGGGGTTTAGCTCGATGGCTTTTTTCAAAAACTCGGCACCAGCTTTCTCGTCCCCTTTTAGCGCGCTGGTTAACCCTAAATTAAAATAAGCGTCTGCAAACTGCGGATAAATTTCTAGGGCGGCACGAAATCTTCTCTCTGCTCCTTCCTGATCCCCTTTTTCTCGCAGGACTACTCCGTAATTAAGCTGAGTCTTTGCGCTTTGGGGCGAAACTTGAATCTGTTTCGTATAGAGCCGCTCATCGTCACGCCATTCTTGGTTTCGAATAGATGTAAGCGTTATCGCCCGCACACTGATAATTAAAAATGTAAAGATCTCCAACGCGGGCGCGGCCTTTAAGCGATCCAGTCCCCAAATCATAATCAGGATGGCTCCGATGTTTGGTAGATACGCCAAGCGCTCGGCAAAGATTGTACCTATTGGAAAGAATATATTTGAAGTGACCAAGAACGCGCCCAGAAACCAGGCGCTCGCAAACCAAAGTATGGCGGGGGTAGTTCTCTTGGTGAAGGCCGCTACCGCAATAATCAGCGCCAGGAATAGCTCGAAATATGCACGCCAATCCGAAAGCAGGGTCGGCTGCATAAACGCAAATGAATAGTCGGCGCTTAATGGGTCGACACTTAGCGGCAAGATCAGGTAGCGGCCCAGAAGAGAGAATGTGCCTAAGAGGCGCTCGTTCCAGGGTAGGGCAATTAGGGGGTTATCTAGGAAATCAATGTGAATACCCTGTCCAAACAATCCGCCTAACGCATTAGCTCTTAAAGTCAAATAGATAACCAAGGCCGAGCCAAAGATCGCCAAGAGCGTGATTATGGCGCGACGGTCAATCCAGCTAAATCTTCTAGCGCTGATGCAGATCAGAAACAGAAGCGGAGCGACAACGGCACTCTCTTTACTAAACAGCGCGCACAAAAACGAGGCAAAGATAGAAAGGGCTCGCTGCGTGTTTAGCTTTCCAGTACTCCATAAGCCCTCGCCAGTCGCGAGCACCAGTGTGTTTAAGAGAAAAAAGGCGGATAAAAGCTCGGAACGTCCGCTTATATTTGCTACGACCTCTGTGCCCGAGGGCACAATCGCAAAAAAAAGGGCTACCAATGCGGCTACTCGTAAGTTTGAAAAAAGAAAGAGCAGCCGAAAGACCAGCACAGAATTTAGCGCGTGTAATAAAATATTTGTAAGATGGTAGGGCAGGGGATTTAGACCGAATAAGGCGTACGTACCCGCGTAACTCAGCACTACCAATGGCCGGTAAAGATTCCCTGGAAACATTCCTGACCAAAAGGCCGAAAAGGCCTGCTCTAGCGATCTAATCTTTGGAGAGGTGACGATATGAATATGATCATCAAGCGCAAACTGGTTGCCCAGTGAATTCAAGTAAACAATTACGGCGCACCCAAATATAGTCAGCTGGGTTATTAGCAATATTCTGCGGGTTTTGGCGAGCGTATCCATGCTGTCCACAAAGAGATGAGTCTACCTTACAATACAAGGCAAGAGATTCCAACTTCCTCGGCAGCGCTACGCATCTTCTCGTCGAAAGTAACAAGTTGTAGATCGCCGGCCTCGCTTTGTAGAATCTTACAGGTGGCTAAGTGAATCGCATCCAAGGATCTACATTTCCCCAGGGACACTTCGCCTTCTATAATCTCTTGGACAGAGGAATTAATCTCATACAGGTAAAAGCCACTCAGGCTCTTTTTAAGCCAGGTCCGACTCTCGATCAACCAGCTTTGCCGAAAGTGCTCAGGCAGGCGCAGAGCGTAACGGTGCGAAACAACCCATGCTTCAATAGCCAGCAAACGGGAGCTAATCTTTAACGTAGCACGCTCCCAAATTTCTAGAGCTTTCTCGGCGTGCATATCATTTAGCAATAGAGAGATGAGAACACTAGAGTCGATATAATAGTTGGTCATGGAAGGTCGTTGTCCAATTCTCAGTACCTGTCCTCTCTGGATTCTCTTAGTAACTCCTGGGCACTTGCATTTATTGGTGGCCTTAGAAGGTCTGCGCTGCTGGCTGGAAAAGGGGGAGCGCTACTGCCAGGACGATGCACAGATCCGTTGGCGGCACATTCCTCAAGATAGGCTTCCATACGACTGGGGTTTCCGAGGGCGTACGAGCTGCCGGGTTTTCTAATCTCGGCTACAACTTCGCCGCGATCTGTAACCAGCACCAACTCTCCCTTACGCACGTACTTAAGGTAGCTACTCAATTTGTTCTTTAAGAGCTTTATTCCAACAGATCTCATACTCTTAATAGTAGCTACGGTAGCTACTTGATGTCAAGGCAAAAAACCACTTTGAAAAGATATGAATTTGATCAATAATTATTGCCAATTGTGCTAATATTACAGTAAATAGATATATATTTATATTAATTTCACTTAAATTTAGCATAAACACCTCCGAAACAATATTAAGCTGTCTAACTTAAGGATAACTACTCTTATGAATCCTACCCCCCTAAGAAACTTCCTCGAGATCGCCTACGACCAGCTCGAAGAGCTAAATCTTGAAGCCAAAGAGCGCGTGCAGCGACGAACGGCTGAGCACGAACTAAAAGAGCATTATCTGCGCTACCTAACCGATGAAAAACGTATCAAGGCTCTTACTGTTTGCTTCACTGACTTGGAAGGCCGCTTCCATATGTTGGACTACGACAAGAAATTCCTACTTAAATCGTTTGACAATCTAACTTTCGACGGCTCTTCCATTAGAGGCTTCTCTCAGGTGAAGGAGTCGGACCTGCGACTTGAGATCGATTGGGGAAGCTTTCGTTGGTTACCCTCTGACATTTTTGGGCCGGGAAAGGTTTCGGTTTTTGGTTTAATAAAAGATCGCGATGGCTCTAACTACAAATCGGATATGCGCGGCAGGCTTAAGGATTTTTGCGAGACGCTTTACACGCAAGAAGGTTTAACTGCGAATATCTCTGTTGAATGCGAAGGCTTTCTCTTCCAAGGAATTAACGCCGAGCAGGTTTATAATTCACGGGAAGGATTTAAGCTCGTTTCAAGCGGTGGATATTATCATTCCTTACCGCAGGACCCGCTAAAACTATTTATCGATCGCTTGGCAGAAGCTCAGCGTTCGATGGGATTTCAAAACGAAAAGGATCATCCTGAGGTTGCGCCCTCACAGTTTGAACTTAACTACAGTTACTGCGACGCGCTACTTGCGGCCGATCAGCTGCAACTTTACAAGCTCTCTGCTCGACAAGTTGCAAACACCATGGGTCTCACCTCAAGCTTTTTACCAAAACCTGTGGCCGGCATTAACGGCTCCGGCATGCATTGCAACATGTCTCTCTCCAAAGGAGATAAGAATATCTTTCACGACAAAAAAGGCGAAGAAGGGCTCTCCGCTAAGGCTTGGGATTTCGTGGACCGCATCCTAAATAACGCTAACGATATCTGCTTGGTTCTAAATAGCAGCGTCAACGCCTACAGAAGATTGGATCCGCATTTTGAAGCCCCAAATCAGATTAAATCATCCCCGGTCGACCGCACATCCATGGTGCGCATACCGCTAGGAAACGAAAAATCTGCGCGCATCGAGGTGCGCACTGTGGCCCCGGACTCAAACCCATACCTGTCATTCCTGCTGCTTTTGCAAACAGGCTTGTACGGCCCCATGACTGAGACCATCACCTCAGAAAATCGGCGCACGCGCACACGTTTCTTACCTGATAATATTTACGATGCCGTAAAATTCATGAAAGGCAGCACCTTTGTGGGCGAGATGCTTGGCGAGGATGTTAAAGATAAGTTCGTGGAACGAAAAATTGCTTCAGCCGATCGCTGTCCGCGAGAACTGGGCACACTGGTGAAAACCAGCGAAATTGTTTTTCATCACGAAGTTACAAATCAGTATATTTGGACTAAGTTCTGAGCGGAAATGGGCAAGAGAGTCTGAGTGGAACCTTGTCCGCTTACCTCACTAAAAACACATCAGGGAGATAAATCAGGAGCCTCTCAGCCCGTTTTACTTATTAATGACGATCAACTTCAGGATGCGCGCTGCGCTTGCTAGCGCCGCATCCGAAGTGAGAAATCCCGACTTGCTTAAAACTTATGACGCTCCCGATCGCGTTCTATATTGAAATTGATTTTTAATTTGCCCTTCAAGCCTAAAATCGATTGACGCTTAAAGGCGCGAATCAGCTCCCCCAAGGCAAGCACAAGAGTGTCTGTTTGATTGAGACGAGTCAGATCGGTTGCTTCGCTCAAAAGATCGGCCGGTAGGATCGACGATATTCGCTTTTTGGTACCCATTTCTATAGATTGAGTTGAATATATATATTTTCCCCGTCGGTATATATATTCAAGCAGCCATGATTTGGCAATCATACACGCATGTCTGCGAGCCGTAACTAAAACGGCGGCGCCAGGGTCTGCAAGAAGGCGGAGATACTCTTTAGTTGAGCACTTTTGACAGTCGAGCCCGCCATCTCTGCCGCATGCGCGTTAAAAGCTGACTTTAAACTCGCGGGCTTTAGGTTATAAAGCTGTGCATACAGTTTTGAATTCGTAAGCGAGTACGGCGCAATTCCACTTTGAGCATGGCAGGTGCCACAGGTACCTTTGGTTAATATGCGCTTCCCGCCCGACACCAACATCGCATCAACGCAAGCAAGCTTGGCGCCGGGGACTAAGAGCACCGGCGTCTTTCCCTTCTTAAAACCTGCCTTGCACTTAAGTGCGGCGGCATAAATGGCCTGCTGCTTGAAGCCACTTCCTTCTTTTGAACTAGTAGAACCTAGCTGCGTGCCTAAACTAAGGCTAAGCGCCAACGAACTAACAACACTAAGCACAGATGAAATAATTTCCATGTAGATCTCCAAAAAAAACAGCTAAGTCGCTAATTTAACACAGCCCGCCATCAAGCAGCCAAGCGCCAGCATTGCGATGGTAAGCCCAATGCAGCAATCATGCCAAATTTTTACACCATGCGCCAGGATAGGCGTGCCTGCTCTAGTTTGAGTAAAGCTGCTCCGGTCGATTTCTTTGGTATTGAGGGTCATAGTCAAATGTTGGTGCTAGATCAGCCAATTTCCCGATCTACCTCATATATTTGGCTATCGTTCCCACTCAGCTCTTCTTGCTCTTAGCTTTCTTCGCTCGAGGCGCTTTCACTTTAGCACTAGCTTCTGCCTCTTCTCCCGTATCCTCTCCAACTGGTTTCTTCTTGGCTTTACTTGGGCTCTTTGGCGCTTTCTTGGCGACTTTTCTGCCGCCTCGTTTCTTTCCGCCAGTTTCTTCGATGTAGCGGGCGCGGGCTTCAAGAAGCGCCACGGCGTCTGCTATCGATAAAGTTTCGGGATCGCTGCCCTTGGTGAGCGAAGCGTTCAGGGTTCCGTCACTTACGTACGGTCCGTATCGTCCGGAGCGAAGTGTAATCAGAGTATCACTCACCGGATGTTTGCCGATCTCTTTTAGCACTTTGGGTTGGGAACCAGCTCCGCGGCCTCTGCGCTTTGGTTCTTTAAGCAAAGCTATAGCCTGATCGAGTGTCACGTCCAGCGGAGAGATCTCGCCAAGGCTGCGGGTTTCGGCGGAGCACTTAATGTACGGGCCATAACGCCCATTTGAGGCCACGATATCTTCGTTGTTCTCGGGATTTTTTCCGACTACCTTGGGCAGAGATAACAATCTTAAAGCCACCTCAAGTGTCATGGTTTCTAGAGTCATTCCGGCAAGCAAGGAGGCCATCTTTGGCTTCTCGCCCCCTTCCACCATATCCCCCATCTGCACATACGGCCCAAAGCGTCCTTTCTTGGCGTAGATCGGAAGCCCGCTCTCGGGATGATTACCCAAAGCCTGCGGACCTTTGGCGGCCTGTCGTAAAAGATCCTCCGCTAACGAAATAGTAAGTTCGTCCGGTGCCAAACCATCCGGTAGGCCAGAGCGAGTTTCTCCGTTACTAACGAACGGTCCAAAGCGGCCGATGCGAACTTCGAGATCTTTTCCGTCATCGGACTTTCCAAGCGGTAATCCGCACACCAAGCGTGGATCGATCTTTTCCTCGCCTTCAAGAACTAATTTCTTCAATCCTGGGTGACCGTTTCCAAAATAGAATGCATTTAAATACTTAAGGCCATCGGCTTCACCGCGCGCTATTGCGTCTAAGTCATCCTCCATTCGGGCCGTGAACTCGAAGTCGACCACGTCGGTAAAATACTTCTCCATTAACCCTGCCACAGCGACCGCCAAGAATGTCGGCACAAGCGCGTTCCCTTTTTTGAAAGCGTATGATCTTGAAAGCACCACATCCACAATCGTAGCCCAGGTGCTTGGTCGACCGATGCCGAGCCGCTCAAGCTCTTTAATCAGTGTGCCCTCAGTGTACCTGGCGGGCGCCTGAGTCTCGTGCCCCAAAGCCTCAAGTTTCTGGGTTTGAAGCGACTCGCCTTCTACAAGTTTTGGCAGGAGACGTTCTCTGTCGGCCAATTCTGCTTCCGGGTCATCCGAGCCTTCAACATACGCCCGTAAAAAACCAGGAAACTCTATCGTCATACCTGAGGCTCTAAAGTTTGCCTGATCAAGTTTGATATGCACCACAACTCGCGTGCCCCTTGAGTCCCTCATCTGCGAGGCTACCGTGCGTTTCCAGATTAGTTCGTACAGCCTAAAAGCTTCTTGGCCAAATTTTTCTTTGACGAGATCCAAGGCGGTAAACTCTGCGCCAGCTGGGCGTATGGCCTCATGCGCCTCTTGGGCGTTTTTTACCTTGGTTTGATAGAGACGCACATCGGGATGCAGATATTCTTGGCCGTAGTCCCTCGCGATCAATGTGCGCGCGGCATTTAGGGCTTCGCTCGATAGCGTGGTCGAGTCCGTACGCATGTATGTAATTAAACCGTTCTCATAAAGCATCTGCGCCACTTGCATCGTGCGCCTAGCCGAGAAACTAAGTTTTCTGCTGGCCTCTTGTTGTAGGGTCGAAGTGGTAAATGGAGCGGAAGGCTTTTGGCTAAAGGGTTTTTCCTCAATAGATGCGACCTGAGGATTTTTTAAGATCAATTTCTTTTTCAGCTCTTCAGCTTCTTCCGAGCCAAGCAAGACCACGTCCTGAGATTTGAGCTTTCCGGTAGTAGGTTCGAAATCTTTTCCGCTAGCTATGCGTTTCCCATCTAGATGGGTAAGCTCCGCTTCGAACTGTTCACTAGCTCCTAGCTTTGAAAAATGCGCCGCTAAATTCCAATACTCCGATTTTCGAAAGCGTATGCGCTCTCGCTCACGCTCGACCAGTAATCGCAAGGCTACGCTCTGAACCCGGCCGGCACTCAAGCGCGGCGCCATCTTCTTCCAAAGCACGGGGCTAACACTATATCCAAAGAGCCTATCGATAATGCGGCGGGTCTCCTGGGCGCGAACCAAATTCTGATCAACCTCTCTGGGGTTGCTCAAAGCCTCGGCGATAGCCTCCTTAGTGATCTCATGAAACACCATACGCTTGACAGGAACTTTCGGCTTCAAGACTTCACACAAGTGCCAACTAATCGACTCCCCCTCGCGGTCCTCGTCGGTTGCCAGCAACACTTGGCTCGATTCCTTTACCATCTTCTTGAGTTCAGCGACGCGCTTCTTTTTTTCGTCGGGAACTATGTAAAGCGGCTCAAACTTCGAGTCCACATTAATTCCAAGCCTGGTCCATTTTTCTTTTTTTAGCTCAAGCGGAATTTCAGAAGCATCGTTTGGAAGATCGCGCACATGTCCGTAAGAAGCAGTGATGGTATAATCTTTCCCTAAGAATTTCTGGATTGTTTTGGCCTTGGTCGGCGACTCTACGATAACAAGTGTTTTTGACATATCTAATCCCTTAAGATCTAAGCCGCCTTCTTTTGTGTCTCTTTAAAACGCTTCAGATATACTGCCAAAAGCGAGATAGTGCTTGGAGTTACTCCGGGAATCCGCATAGCCTGTCCGAGCGAGTATGGTTTAACTCTCTTAAGTTTCTCCAACGCTTCGATGCGAAGACCCGGCACAGAGTCGTAATTAAATTGATCCGGTATATACTCCCCCTCAGAGCGCTTTAATTTGCGAATATCCTCCTCTTGGCGGCTAAGATAGCCTGCAAATTTAAGCTCGGTTTCCAAGGCGTCCAGTAAATCCCGGTTCTGCCGCCCTTCAGCAGCTTCCGGCTCAAGCGCGCCTTCGGGCAGTAAATCTTGCAGCACCGTATGAAGCGAGATCTCGGGGCGTCGCACCAGGGCATCTATGGTAATGCTATCTTTGAGGAGAGCGCTATTTTTCTCCGTTAGCCACTGATTTACCGCCGCTGTGGGCTTCACTCGATGCTTGCTCACAAATTTCATCAAGGTAGCGCGGCACCTTTCTGATTCTTCGAAGCGCCTACTTTGCTCCGGCGTCACTAAACCACATGCCATCCCTAAAGGAGTTAATCTCCTTGAGGCGTTATCCTCTCTAAGAACCAATCGATATTCCGCGCGCGAGGTGAACATGCGATAGGGCTCGTCCACGCCGTTGGTAATCAGGTCATCGATCATGACTCCGATGTATCCCTGCCCGCGATCTATTATTAAAGCGTCCTTGTCCAAAATTTTAAGAGCCGCGTTTGCTCCGGCAATTATCCCCTGAGCCGCCGCTTCTTCATATCCAGAGGTGCCGTTTATCTGCCCAGCTAAGAAAAGCCCCTGGCAGAGCTTAGTCTCAAGGGTAGGGCGCAGACTTCTAGGGTCCACAAAATCATATTCAACCGCGTAACCGTGTTGAACGATTTTGACATTTTCTAGCCCCACGATGGTGCGTACGAACTCCTCTTGCACATCAGTTGGCAAGCTGGTGGAGATCCCGTTTGGATAAACTAAATCGCTGTCGTAACCCTCGGGTTCAAGAAAGATCTGATGCTGGGTTTTGTCGGCGAAACGATAGACCTTGTCCTCAATAGAAGGGCAGTAACGCGGGCCGCCGGATTTTATCTGACCGTTAAAAATCGGGCTGTGCTCACGGTTAGCGCGGATTATTTCATGTGTGCGTTCACTAGTGGCGGTGATCCAACACGAAATCTGCGGCTGAGAAATCTCTTTTGTCATTATCGAAAAGGGTCTGGCGGGAATTTCGCCGGGTTGTTCTAACAATGTCGAAAAATTAATGCTCTTCTTGCTAAGTCGAGGTGGCGTGCCGGTTTTAAGTCTGCCCAAACTAAATCCCATCTCGGCCAAAGAGCTGCTAAGTGAGGCAGCGGGCGAGTCCCCAACTCGGCCGCCAGGAGTTTGAGTAACACCGGTATGCATTAAGCCGCGTAAAAATGTTCCGGTAGTTATAACAAGCGCCCTGCATGCAATGGCGCTGCCATCTGCCAGCACAATCCCGGCAACATTCTCGCCCTCGCGATGAATCGAGCGGACCTCGCCTTCTAAAACGCTTATATGAGGTTGGGATGCGACCATGCGTCCAACTTCGTCCCGGTAAAGATCTCTATCGGCCTGGGCCCGCGAGGCTCGCACTGCCGGTCCCTTACTGGCATTTAGGGTTCGAAACTGAATGCCAGTACGGTCGATGGCACGACCCATTACGCCGCCCAGGGCATCCACCTCCTTCACGAGCTGCCCTTTCCCCAATCCGCCGATGGCAGGGTTGCAAGACATCTGCCCGATGCCGGCTTTTCTGAGGGTCACCAATAACGTGCGCACCCCAAGGCGCGACGCGGCGCAAGCTGCTTCAACCCCGGCATGCCCTCCGCCTATAACTATGATTTCGAACTCAGACATATATATTAGTACCGTAAAGCGAAGGGAGTGTAGCAGCCAAAGGCAGTCATGGCAAAACTAAGCTAACTATTTGAAATTCATAATAATATTGAAATCTGTTGAAATATAGCATAACCATCTGAAACTACACAATATTTAGTTTTTTTGAGTAAAAAGCTTGAAAATTCCGTCCAAAAGGCGCTATTTGAAGCACCACTGCGCTGTTTGCCATCATAACACCCTATGAGGGTAGGAGAGTAATTTCGGGAACGAGATAGTACCTGACACTTTGTTTTAAGATTATGAGAACTTGGGTTGAACTGGAAATGATCCCCGCCGGACCGTACGTTCCAAGGGGAAGGCTGATAAGCATGAAGCGCCAACGCGTGGATGGGCTCTCTTCGCTGTTACCTTCAACCAAGTCATTTAGCCCTTTTTCGCTCTTTGTTCTCTCTTTAACCTCCGCCGTAGTGCTCTCTTTAACCGGGTTGATACTAAACCCCTCAAGCTTTTCAAACCCAGAAATTGTTGCTTCTAATCAGGTTGCATTTTGGGAACGCTGGTTTCCTTCGTTGGATAACCACGCCTCACAGAGCGAGTGGAAAACCGGCTCTATTCCGGCACTTCAGACCAGGTTTGTGGCCGAACTAATTAGAGCCCGCTACGGGGTTGATAACGCCGACAGTATCGCGGCGACCATCGTAACTGAAAGTTTGCGCGCTAAAATTGATCCGTTGTTTGTAGCCGCTGTCATAAAAGCAGAGAGCGGCTTTAGACATTCGGCCCGCTCAAACCGGGGGGCGCTTGGATTGATGCAAGTGATGCCGGACACCGCTCGCTACATATCGCAAGTCAAGAAGATCTCCTGGCACGGCACTTGGAAACTTACAGATCCGGAGTACAACACCCGCCTCGGGATTGAATATATAAAATATCTAAAAGATCAGTTCCGCGGAAACGTAGAGCACGCCCTGATCGCCTACAACTGGGGCCCCTCCAATCTTCAGCAAGCGCTCGCATATCGCGGACACATCCCAACCTCCAGCGTAAAATACGCGCGATCGATTATCGGAAACCACAGAAAGTGGAAGGAAGATTTTCGGGATGGTATGAGTTTGTAGAGTTGTTTTGGGGGTATCTGAACAGACCGAATTAATTAGAAACGTCCGACAGCCCAGTTGCCGCTTACCCGGGCTTTGGAGAAAGTACATTCGCGTTGCTGAGAAAACCGTAGCAAACATCCGCGAAGGCGGATATATTAGTTCGATTATGGGAAGAATTGTCTCGTCATTAAGACTGCAAAATCTCAAGGAGCCAGGGGCTACCATACTTATCGATGCGCTTGTGGACACCGGATCGGCATATCTGGTGCTCCCGAGCGCTTGGCGAGCGCGGTTAGGAACGCTGGATAAGATTAGAGAAGTCACGGTACAACTTGGAGATCAAAGTCAGCGCATCGCTGATGTGTGTGGACCGGTAAAGATAGAACTTGAAGGTTTTTCGCCAATTTATGGGGAGGTGTTGTTCGTTGAAATGGTCCCCCATCAGGGGACCTATGAGCCGTTATTAGGCTATATTCCACTTGAGCAAGCCCAGGCCGCTGTGGATATGGTAGGGCATCGTCTTGTGCCTGTGAAGACGGTTGATTTGAAGTCGGCGCGATGAATCAAGCATAGATGCAAAGCCACGGGAATATTCCAGATCTTCAATAATAAGCCAGTTCGAACCGGGGCGATCTGACGCAAATTCTAGCTGTTCAGCTTTATGCCTCCCCCCCTAAATCTCCCGCCGACACCAAACATTGGCCAACGAATCCGCATACTCGTTCCATAGCCAACCGTTATGAGCTTTGATCCATTCAAGCTTCACATGCGGTCTGGACTTGGCTAGCTGCCAGAGGGATTGAACCAGATCTAAATTGGCGATCGGTCCGGTCTTTCGCTTCCAGCCGTTTCGCTCCCAGCTTTTGGCCCACTGGTTGACTGTCTGTACGCAGAGGTTGCTGTCGCTGTAGACGGTGGTTTCTTCGCCGGGATCTAACAAGGTAAAGGCCTCAATTAGCGCGGTAAGCTCCATGCGGTTGTTGGTAGTATCGGGGGCCTGTCCGTGCTTTTGCGAGACAACTTTGCCAGCTTTTACAAATACCACCCCCCAGCCGCCCGGGCCGGGGTTAGGGGAACAGCCGCCATCGGTAAAGACCCCATCCTGGGGACCTTCCTTAAATCGGCTTAATACCTGCGCTAATGTTAACGATTCGGGCCTGTAATGATCTGACATCTATATTACTTCCTATATCCTACTTCCTAGTTTTTACGCGATCTAATTCAACCCTGCAGCTCCTTCGCGAAGAAGTTTTGTCAGCTTTGAAGAAAAACGGTACAATTGAGATACGGTGTATTCGGGCACCCTAGGGAAGGAAGATTACTAACCTGATTCAGGCTATGCAAGCGTTTACCTTAATCATACCCATTTTATTGGCCACGCTGGGCCTCTTTTTTATACTTTATTTCACAAAGATAATTTTTCGAAACTTTGCCATCAATCCGGCGCATTGGTTAGAGAAGCGCAATCTTAAAAGAAAGGTTCAGCTCTTATATCGCGCCGACCTTTATCTTAAGAACGACAACTATCAGAGCGCCTTGCCACTCTTGCGCGAGGCATTTTGTCTCGATCACTTCCGATCTGACTTCGCCATTTTGGAAAAACTTGGGAACCATCACCTCTCTGTCTTGTCTCGGGCACTCAGCATCGCAGAGCGCCATCAATCTCGCCTAAACAGCTTGGCGGTTCTAGAGGATTTACTCGCCACCAGAGTCCAGTTGCAGAAGATCTTCTTGGAAAAGTCTATGGTCAAACGTGGCTTGATGGGGAAAGCCGCCGCTCGGACTGGCGCCACTTGGGCCTCGGCGGAATATGATAATCAGTTGGCAGAGCTTAAAGATCGCATCAACACCAACCGCAAGAGCTTAGAATCTCAGCTTGCCAAGCTTTTTCACGAATTGTCCTTGGTCAAAGTCTCCCAGGAGATCACTTACCATTGAGCTCCAGCGGCCACGACAGCAGCTCACAAAAGCTCCTGATTGTTTTCGAAGACCGTGAGTTTTTGGCTATCAATAAGTTTCCAGGAATTCACAGTGCGGCGCTTCCAAAAAGCCCCAATGACAAAACCAGCGTTGCGGCCCAGCTAGCACAGCAGTTTCCCGGAATTCAGCATGCCTCGCCAAAGTCGGAAGATGCGGGACTTATCAACCGCTTGGATTTCGAAACTAGCGGGTTATTAATTGCCGCGAGATCTCGCGAGGCCTGGATCGCGCTTCATAGCGCGCAAAAAAAAGGAGAGATTAAAAAAAGTTATTTAGCTTTGCTGGAGGGGGAATTCCCGCGACAACAAAAAAAGCTGCGTATATTTCTGGGTGCAAAGGGACGAAGCGCGAAAAAGATGCGTGTCTACGAACCTACTCCCGACGGCAAATTCCGAGGAGGAGTGAGAGCGCAGCTATGCGAATCCAACTTCGAACCGGTCTTATTCGTACCGGAGCTTTCGCTAAGTCTGGTGCGGATCGAAATAGGTTTGGGCAAGCGTCACCAGATACGCGCTCAGGCCGCCCATTTGGGGCACCCGCTGGTAGGGGATCTGCTTTATGGATCCAATATGAATCTTCAGCTAGCATGCGGATTGCCGCACGCGTTTCTTTTGCATGCCTATCAGCTTCACTTGCCACACCCCTGCACAAAGACTCCGATGGTGTTATCGGCTGCGCTTCCTTATGCGACCCAGGCAGCAGAAGCCCCCACCAATAAAAAAGGGCCCATTTTGGCCCTTTTTAACAAGATATCTGAGGTGACTCGGTAAATCAGTGAAACACTTCCTTCGGGGAATTCTTCTCTAAAACATCCTCAAACAGAGTCTTAAGAGCAGAATCTAGACTGTTAGACATGCGACAGAATCTCTCCGAAGCCCTCTTGCCGCTCTTGTCGACAGGCTGCGCTAGAAAAAAGCCATCGGTGCGATGCGTAACCTCGACGGTATAGATGGTGTTGTTCTCTGTGGTGTATTCGTAAACATGCTTAGCCACGCCTCGGCCCGAACCAATCTTATATTCCCAGCTCTTGGTCTCGCCGTTATCATTTTGACCATGCTCATTTGCCATACCAGACTCTCCCGCGTATATATCTATCGATTCACAACTTATCGCTTCATCTCTTACAACGCTCACCTCATGCCGACTGTCCCAGAGCGATAAAGTACGCATCTGCTGGGACACCTCGGGTGAGAACTCTCGCTCCACATAACCGATATCAACTGGTACTTTGCGGAACAGCCCATGATAAAGAAGCCAAAGGTGGTAGTCAATTGAGGTAGTTATGCCGGAGACCCTCACACGTCGCATAACCTCCCGAGATCGTTCAATTGCTTGCCCTCTATTTTTCCCTAGAATGATCATTTTAGAGATCATGGCATCGTAATAAGGAGTCACAGAATCCCCTTCTTCGTATCCAAAATCCTCTCTAAAATACGGCGCTATTGGGCGTTTAAATTCAGTGATTTTCCCAATAGAAGGTGCGAAATTGTTGCTGGGATCCTCCGCATAAATTCGAAATTCAATCGCATGCCCCGTAAATCTTACTTGCGATTGTGTAAACGGGAGCTTTTCACCTCGAGCCACCCGAAGCTGAAGCTCGACCAGATCCACTCCCGTTACCATCTCTGTCACGGGGTGCTCAACCTGTATGCGGGTGTTCATCTCCATAAAGAAAAATTCGTCCCCCGAAAGAAGCATCTCTACAGTTCCCGCATTCTCATAATTTACGCTGCGAGCAGCATCGAGCGCCGCTTTATGAATACGCTCGCGCAGCTCCGGAGTTAAGTTAGGGGCTGGGGCCTCTTCGATGATCTTTTGATGACGACGCTGGGTAGAGCAATCTCTCGTTCCTAAATGAACGATATTCCCGTGACTGTCGCCAAAAATCTGTACCTCGATATGGCGCGGCCTCTCAATGTAACGTTCCAAATAGATATCATCGCTGCCGAAATTCTTGAGCGATTCGCCGCGTGCAAGCGGCAAGGCGACTTCCAACTCGGATCTGTTGCGACAGATTCTCATGCCGCGACCGCCTCCTCCTCCAACAGCCTTAACTATTACCGGAAATCCCACATCGGAACTCTCATTCAGGAGAGCTTGATCTGAAAGTCCGCCTTCGGTTCCCGGCGTGCAAGGTACGCCAAATTCCCGCACGCGCGCTCGCGCCTTGGTCTTACTTCCCATGACCTCTATAGTTTTTGGGCTGGGTCCAATGAACACCAGGCCGCTTTCCTGAATTTGCTTGGCGAATTCTGAGTTCTCCGATAGGAAACCGTAGCCCGGATGAATAGCATCAGCGCCAGTAGCAGTGGCTGCCGACATGATTGAA
>CAZVWV010000077.1:0-1714 GCA_964631745.1 uncultured Bdellovibrionales bacterium | reverse complement strand
ATAACCCGGATGAATAGCATCACAACCGGATTCCTTGGCGACCTTGATTATGAGAGCTGCGTTCAAGTATGAGCTTTGAGGTGCGGCCTCGCCCACCATAACCAACTTATCTGCTTTTCGGGAGTGCATCGCGCTCAGGTCGGCCCTAGAAGCAATAGAGACGCATTCCAGCCCCAGCTTCTTGCAAGCTCGTTGTATGCGTAGCGCAATTTCTCCGCGATTGGCGATTAGAATTCTATTTAACTCTTTCTTCTGCATGCCTACTAAACTAAGATATTCGGCGTTAGTTTGGTATGTAGGAAATACTGTTTGGATGATTTCCGAGCTTACCATTTGTAGTTGTAGTTCATCCTATCATGAATCTAGACATTGTTATCAGAGATTCTCCGCGAATCCTGATGGACGGAGAGGTACTTGAGCGCCTGCGACGTGAGAACGCCGTCTCGCTCGATCCGGACATCATGCACGCTGCTCTCGTTTATGACGACTCCGCAATCGACAAGCTCTCTTTGGCCTACCGGGATTTCTTTGACATCGCTACCCGCTTCGGACTCCCCTTAATCGCCACAGCTCCAACCTTTAGAAGCGGACTAGACCGTGTTTCTGCTTCTCGCTTTGCTGGAAAGCCGGTCAACCGAGATTGCGTGCGTTTCCTGCGAGAGCTTCGAGACCGCTCCTCACATACAAGCAGTATCTATGTGGCCGGTGTCTTGGGCCCAAGAAACCTTACTTACAACCCCAGAGAGCCCCTACCAGAGCTGGAATCACTTTCTTATCATGCGCTCCAGGCGCTTGAGTTGGCCGCCGGTGGCGCGGATTTAATTTTAGGGCTCACGCTTTCATCTTTGAGCGAAGCGCTGGGAATGTCCCGTGCCATCGCGGCTGTAGATAAGCCCTTCGGTATAAGTTTTCTAGTGGACAGGTTCGGAAAACTTCCAGACGGCACGCCTTTGGTTGAGGCCATACAAAAGATCGACGAAGTTGCCCCGCCAACATTTTTCATGTTGAACTGTTGCCATCCCTCGGTTGCCTACGCCGCTATCGAGCTACACAGTCAACATCCGAAAATCAAGCGCCTAATAGGTGTTAAAGCAAACACATCCTCCGGTGCGCCTTCTGAACTTGAGGGACTCCCCAACTTGGACTGTGAACAGCCGCATATCTTTGCCAACGCCTTATGCAGACTCTACGACAATTTTGGCATTCGTATGTTAGGCGGCTGCTGCGGAAGCGAGGCCGCCCATATCGAAGTTTTGGCGCATACTTGGTCGGTTAATCTTGAAAATAAAACCAACTCATAGTGAGCGCGCAGAACTAATCTGAGCTTAATCTGTAAAGCTGGATTAATAACAACAATCTTTAAATCACTGCTGTCCGGTAAAACATTGAGAATTTCTCTCTCCGTGACCTCCGTGTTCTCCGTGGTTAAATTCAAATCGCAAAAACGTATCCGTTCACGGGGGGGGAAAGATCGCAAGGAACTAAAAGATCTATACAGCCCCTATTAAGGGGCCGATTTGTACTCAAATCGGGGGTGGAAAAAACTAACCGTCAAAGGTGGCTGACGCGAACCGGTGAGCGTCAGATTCCTCTTTATGCAGAAAAACAGCAAACCCGATCAGGGTTTTCCATTTTATCACCCCCTGAACGGTTACGCGAAAACCACTGCTGTCCGGTAAGACATTGTAATTTGGGTCTTTAACCACGGAGGCCA
>CAZVWV010000076.1:0-18490 GCA_964631745.1 uncultured Bdellovibrionales bacterium | reverse complement strand
ATCGTCGGCGCTACTTAATATCCCTGCTTCGCCCGGGGTTTTTGAGCAAATACATAAAGGCTGGGTAACTACCTGAAATTACAAAACAGATCGAGGTGGTATGCACCAGTTAGGTTTGGCTTCGCCCGGTGTTTTTAAAAGTTACCTAGGATATTCGTAACTCCCTGATCTAAAGCGAGCTGCGGGAAGAGAGCGTGATTTTGTTGTTATCCCATTGTTGGTAATGTGTAAGAAGTAGTCACCACGAAGATCACGGAGAGCACGAAGGGGGCACGAAGTTGAAGTTTGATGAAATGTCGGGCCGAGTCCTTCGTGGTGAATAAAGCCATTAGCGCCACAGGATGCTCGCTGCGCCCACACCTGTGCGCCTGGCGGATATACGCTTAGAAAGAATTAGGAGCCTCAATGGTTGAAGAAGAATTCGATTTGGAAGATCTGAAATATTATATTTCTCTTGATGCCAAACAAAAGCTTGATTATTTAGAAGAGATGAATCTTTTTCTGTTAAAGATAACTCCGCCGCAAGCTGTCCTTATAAATCGGCAGCTTGAGGACGAGGGCTACTAGCGATTAAACCTAGGACACTTCGCCCTTCTCGCCACCAAACGTAATTTGTTTTCGAATTAATTGCAAAAAAACTGGCCCGACAGAAAATATTTTTAAATTATTTTTTCTAAATTTAGTTTACTTAAACTAAGAGTGCCCGCACAAATAGAAGTTATACGAGTTATCCACAGCGCGCGCGATTTTTGAAATCAGGCAAAATCCCTGCAATTTGCTTGATTTTCTCTAAATCCAGGCTTATAGTCGTCGACACAATGAGGGGAACAAAGTTGTTCCTAGGAGTAGTAACCGAAACTCTTTAGCTCGCTAGGTAACGCTTAGTGAGAGGTGGTTGCAGGAAGGAATCGCAAATCCTGAAGGAGGGAAGATATTCTCTCTACTGTTTCTGTCGGGCTCGGTTATGAATGTAAAAGCAACTTAGTTCAGGGTAACTAACTTTTTCGAGTCGGACGTTTTTAGGCGACTGAATACCGAAATCTCGAAAGGGACTCTTGTTTGGCTTGGGTAAGAGGGAATGCTCTTATTTGGGCAAAGGTCAAAGTAAAGTCCGTCACAGGAGTCGACTTTGAATCATGCGCGCGGCGGGAGTGAAAAACTCCCCCGCGTTTTTTTTTGCGCAAGTTCGCAGCAGTACCGTAATGAGCGACGCTTAGGTACGCTCTAGGCCAAGCCTCAAAACAAGGGCGCCCAAAAAGCAGAGCGCCCCCGTAATTCTTCAGCGTTTTCGGTCTCCCGAAAGACTGCCTTATCACGTGGGGCGCCTACTAGCCGTCACAGGAGCAATATTTTTGCCGTCACAGGTTATTTGTCCCGCATCGTCTTGATTAATTCCACTCGACCAATCAAAAGCTAGCGGAAGCTATTGCGCGCGACAGGTAAGACACATAGAAAACCTTACCCAGTAAAAATTATCCGAGCTCAGAATGCCTCACCTCAATTCTAAAACTAAGTAATCTATCGGCATTCAGAAGGGGAAAGTTCTTACCTAAATGCAAGTATCTTGGCAGATCAGGCGCTTAGGCAAGGGGGTATTTTGTGAGTAAATCGTTCAGTGCGGAAACTTGCGCGCGGGCTGGACGAGATCGGGCCCCAAGCTAGAGGATTACTCGTCGACCCCATAAACGTAATTGCTCAAAAACGTCGGGTAAAGCACGAGATATTATGTAGCGCCGACGACTCGTCGGCCGGTGGTTATAGTGGCATTATCGTTTAGGGCGTAGCCACCACCTGCTCGCACCGGCTGCTGACTATCGGCCTAAGAATTTGTGCCGCTACGTGGCACCGGCCGACGAGTCGTCCGCTCCATAATATCCCTACTCTGCGCCGCGTTTGTAATTTACCCGGGGTTCTTGAGCAGTTACAAATGATCTGAATATAATAATATTGGAAACTGCACGAAGAATTGGCTGTCCGAATTTGTGCTATAGTTCTTAGATGCCAAAAATTGTTGCCATAAGCGATACGCACGCCCTGCACGAAAAGATGGGCCAGATTCCGGACGGGGATATCCTTATTCATGCAGGCGATCTCACCAATCATGGCGAGTTATCGGACGTACAGAGCTTTAACAAATGGCTGGGGGCGCTGCCTCATAAACATAAGGTTGTGATAGCGGGGAATCACGACTTTTGTTTCGAGAAAAGAGCTTCGCAGGCGCGAAGCTTGATTACAAATGCACACTACCTTGAAGACCAGGCGCTGACTATCATGGGCGTCAAAATTTACGGAAGCCCTTGGCAGCCCTGGTTTTATGACTGGGCTTTTAATCTTAGACGCGGCCCGGCCTTGGCTGCGGTCTGGGCAAAAATTCCACTCGATACTGATGTGCTGGTTACTCACGGACCGCCGTTTGGAATTCTTGATTGTACTGTTGGTAAAGAACAGGTCGGATGCGCCGATTTGCTGGCGCGCATACAAGACCTGCCCCAAATTAAGTGCCATATTTTTGGCCATATACATGAAGCTTACGGTGCAGTGACTGTTTGCGATAAAGTCCGATTTAAGTCGCCTAGTATTCAGTTTGTGAATGCTTCGATCTGTACTTTAAACTATCGGCCTAGTAATGCTGCTGTTGTGATTGAGTGTTAGCAGGGGCTTGGCAAACACCTACCGGATCGGTGTAATCTTGCCACATGGCTGTTATTGAAAGAGCAATTCACACTGAATCCCAGGATCGTTACCTTACCTACGCTTTGAGCGTGGTTTCTGGGCGGGCGCTTCCTGATGTGCGCGATGGTTTAAAGCCGGTACAACGGCGTATTTTGTACGCCATGGCCCAGCAGCTTGGGCTGATGCCGGGCGGCAGCCATCGCAAATCTGCGGCTGTTGTGGGAGAGGTCTTGGCGCGCTTTCATCCGCATGGGGATGTGGCCTGTTACGAGGCTATGGTACGTATGGCGCAGGACTTTTCCTTGCGCTATCCCCTGGTTGACGGGCAGGGGAACTTTGGCTCGTTAGACGGCGACAACGCTGCCGCTTATCGTTACACAGAGGTAAAGCTGCGGGAGCTTGCGGTTGATGTGCTGGGTGAGATCGACCATGAAACCGTTATTTTACGGGATAATTTCGACGCCACCATTCAAGAGCCCATGGTTCTTCCGGCGCGGCTGCCAAACCTTCTGATAAACGGCGCCTCAGGAATCGCTGTGGGCATGGCCACCAGTATTCCGCCGCACAATATCTCTGACACTATTAAGTCATTGCTGGCATTGTTAGAGGACCAGGAGCTTACCAATGCTAAACTGGCCGGCATCATTAAAGGCCCGGATTTTCCGACCGGCTGCCAAATTCTAAACACCCGCCGCGAACTCTCGCAGATGTATGAAACCGGAAAGGGCACGGTGCGGATGCGCGCCGAGTGGACCACCGAGGAGGGGCTTCGCGGCAAACAGTTTATTGTGGTGACTTCGATCCCTTATGCCGTTAATAAGTCACAGATTGTGGAAAAGATCGCAGATCTTATTACGGGCAGAAAGATTCCGCAGCTTAATGACATCCGCGATGAATCCACCGATGAGGTTCGCATCGTGCTTGAGCTCGCCTCGGGTGCTGATGCGGAAGTTGCCATGGCGTATCTCTTTAAGCACACCACGCTTGAGAGCAATTTTCCCGTCAACATGACTGGGCTCGTGCCGGTCGGGGATTTGGGCGCGGTAAAACCTGAGCTACTCTCTCTTAAGCAGTGTTTGAGTTATTTCTTAGAGTTTAGGGATCAGATCTTTCGAAAGAAACTGAGCTTTGAGAAACGTAAGCTTGAAGAGCGCATTCATATCCTCGAAGGCTTGATGGCAGTGCTAGACAGCTTAGACGAGGCTCTTAAGATTGTGCGGCGCAGCGATGGTCGCAGTGATGCGGCAGAAAAACTTAAGGCGCGTTTTAAGTTGACCGAGATTCAGGCCTTTGCCGTAGTTGATATGCGTATCTACCAACTTTCAAAGACCAGCGTCTCTGAGGTGCGTGGCGAATTGACGGAAAAATCGGCGCGCGTAACCGAAATTGATAAAATTCTAAAGAGTCCTGCTAAAGTCAAAGAGCTGGTTAAGAAAGATTTAGAGAGCATGCTCGAAAAGCATGGCGATAAACGCCGTTGCAAGTTGGTAACTGATATTGAAGAGGCAACTTTTGAGTTCGACGAGACCGCCTATGTGGTGCAGGAAGATGTTTTTGCGATAGTCACTAAAGATGGCTGGATTAAACGCGTTAGGCAGAATAACGAGATCTCCTCCACGCGGCTGCGCGAGGGGGATCAGATTGTGCGCGCGCATCCGCTCTCGACTCTAGATTACGTAGTGTTTTTCACCAGTGTGGGATCGCTTTATTCCCTGAAAGTTGCGGACTTTCCTTCATCGAGCGGATACGGTGATCCTATCCAGAAACTTCTTAAGTTCAAAGACGGCGAAGTCTTGGTGGATAGCTTTGGGGTGAAGGCCGGAAAGAGCTCCGGAACGCCGGCGAGCTATAGCCAACTTCTTAAGGATGGAGATGAAGTCTTACTAGTTTCAAAACACGGCGTGGGCTTCACCCTAAAGCTGGCTGAGTTAGAAAGCATTAAACGAAACGGGAAACGTGCGATTAAGGTGCGGGAAGGGGACGCCCTGGCTGCAATTTGCAGAAACGCAAAGCATTTTGCCTTGGTGACAGCCAGCGCTTATGGATTGGTGATACAGGCCAAAGAAGTTCCGGTGCGTGACTCGGCGGCGATCGGGGTTTCACTAATAGGCGTTAGGAGCGATGATGCTCTTGTGGCGGCGATCTCATTTGAAAAAGATCTGCCCTTGCTTGTAACCACTGATAACGGCAGCACCAAACAGATAAGCAGCAAAGAGATTGTGCGGGGGCGACGCAGCTTAAAAGGCAATAAGGTTATAGCGCGGGGTGGCATCTCTAAGGTCGAGATCGAAGTCACTCCCGCTCAAGGTCAATTACTGAAGTAGGTAAAATATATGGCAAAGTTATCACCCAAGTCTGGATACACAGCCAGCGACATCGAGGTGTTGGAAGGTCTTGAGCCGGTTAGAAAGCGCCCGGGCATGTACATCGGCGGCACGGAAGGTAGCGCCGGGCTTCACCATCTAGTGAAAGAGATCCTTGATAATTCAATTGATGAAGCCATGAACGGCTTTGCCGATTCTATCCGGGTCACTCTGCACGAGGATTCGGAAACTGTTTCGGTCGAGGACAATGGCCGCGGGATCCCGGTTGATAAGCATCCGAAATTTAATAAGCCCGCCTTGGAGATGATCCTGACCACCTTACATTCGGGCGGTAAATTTTCCGATAAGAACTACTATTCCGCAGGAGGACTGCACGGGGTGGGGGCTTCTGTGGTGAATGCCTTGTCACAAAAATTGGATGTCTTAGTTCAGCGAGACGGACATGAATGGCGGCAGAGTTTTTCAAGGGGCAAACCTGTATCGACTCTCAAAAAAGGTGAGAAGACCAAAGACACCGGCACGATGATTAGTTTTCAGGCCGACCCGGAGATTTTTCGGAATATAAAGTTTAGCGGCGAAAAGATCGCGAAAATATGCCAAGAAAAAGCCTTTCTTAACCGTGGCTTAAAGATCACCTTTATCGACGAGGTTAGGAAGGCCGAGGAGACTTTTTGTTATGAAGAGGGGCTAAAGGAATACTTAAAGTCTCTCTTGCAAAAGGGTGAGAACGAGGCCGTGGGCGGCGAGAGTTTTTATATCGAGCGCGCCAACGGAATCAAGATCGAGTGCGCTTTCTGTTGGACTGAAACCACGCAGGAAAAAATTCTCTCGTATGTTAACGGAATCTTTACTGCCCAGGGCGGAAGTCATGAAGATGGTTTTAAGTCCGGGCTGGGAAAGGCCCTTAGAAATTACATGTCCGTGCATGATCTGATCCCCAAGGGGGTAAAGCTGACCTCGGACGATATCCGTGAAGGACTCTTTGCGGTGATCTCCGTCAATGTTCCAGGTTCCGTGAGCCAGCTTCAGTTCCAGGGGCAGACTAAAGATAAACTCAACAATCCGGAGATTGAAGCTCCGGTCGAGAGCTTGATGCGCAGCTTTGAAAATATCTTAAACTCGAAACCAACTCTGGCAAATGCGTTGGTAGAGCGAATTTCCTTGGCGGCTAAGGCTAGGGCCGCGGCGCGATCGGCATCGCAAAGTATCTCAAGAAAAGTAGGCATCAGTCATAGATTGAACCTGCCTGGAAAGCTTGCCGATTGTTCCTCTACCAATCCGGATAAATCAGAGCTGTTTATCGTAGAGGGTGACTCCGCCGGTGGCAGCGCCAAGCAGGGGCGAGACCGCAAGATTCAGGCTGTTTTGCCGCTTAAGGGAAAGATTCTAAACTCAATCGCGGCTTCAGAAGTCAAGTTAAAGGAGAACAATGAGATTACAGACCTAATCTCGGCCCTGGGATGCGGAGCTGGACAGAATATTAATCTGGATAAGTTGCGCTATTCGAAGGTGATAATTCTAACTGATGCGGACGCCGACGGAATGCATATCGCTGCGTTACTTATGGCCTTCTTCTTTACGTTCATGCGGCCGCTGGTAGAGTCTGGCCATCTGTTTTTGGGTTTGTCGCCTCTCTTTCGAGTGCGGCTGGGTAGTGGTTCGAAAGAGGAGATCCTTTGGGCCTACACTGACGAAGAGAAGGACAAGATTGTAAAATCGAAGGGCAAAGCCAAGCTCCATATAACGAGATTTAAAGGATTAGGCGAAATGAGTCCTCAGGCTCTTTGGGAAACTACGCTTAATCCAAGCACTAGAAATCTTCTTAAAATTCAGGTAGATAGTGTAGAAGCGGCAACGCTAACGTTTGAAAACCTACTTGGAAAAGATAGCGCTCAAAGATATCGTTTGATACAAGAGAACGCCCATAGGCTTGAACTAGATCTTTAAAAAGACTATCTAACTGTAGGCTTCAAGCAGGGTAAAGCAAAACCGCATTTTGTCTGAACTGCGCTATTGTAAAACTATGACCGTGGTAACAAAAATTAAATCTGATGGTTAGCGCGATATTCGACGAGGTGCATAAGACAGCCTCTCACCTTGGATCATGCGATCCTAAATGGCTCAAAGACGGGACTCCTCCTAAGTTTATAACTCACGAGCTTACGGAGAGTCCGGCCGGAGTCGTGCGCGAAGATCTCTTATTGCTGCACGGGCTCTTTGGGGCCATGTCAAACTGGGATTCTATCTTTCCCTGTTTTGCGAAATTTTCTAACCCAATTGCGCTGAGCTTTCCGATCATTTCGGGACACCGCTCGGAAGTTAAGGTTAAGGCGCTGACTGTCTTTACCGAGTTTTTTATTAGGCAGCGAAAGGTACAGCCCGTGACTTTGTGCGGCAACTCCTTGGGTGGCCATGTGGCCTTAAGGCTGACGTTGGCGCGGCCGGACTTGGTGGATTGCTTGGTGTTGTCCGGTGCCTCAGGGCTTTACGAACACTCAGTAGATGCCCTACCGGTGCGACCCGATCATACCTTCGTGCGTGAACATATGGCCCGGGTTTTTTACAATAGCCGTTTTATCACCGATCAAGCGGTTAATGAGATCTCCGAGATTATTGCGGATCGCGCTAACATTTTAAATTTGATTCACTGCGCCAGAAGCGCCAAGAAAGATAATCTCGCCAAAGTACTAGGGCAGATAAAAGTTCCAACGCTGCTGCTGTGGGGCGAGGACGATCAAGTCACTACCATGGCTGTGGCGGAAACCTTTCATAAATTAATTCCTCATTCAGAGCTTGTCAGCATTAAGAACTGTGGGCATGCGCCCATGATCGAATATCCGGAGTGGTTCGCTGGCGAGGTCGAGCGATTCTTGGCGAAGAATTCTCGCTTTCATAAGAAAGGGTAGTCCTGGCTACGATACGGCTGCTATTCAACATAGGAGGCATAGTATGCAAAGAGATCTTTCTAGCGATAAGTTTCCGATCGGGTCTAAGCTACCTGAATTTGAACTTCCAAATGTTGACGGGCGCAATTTAGGTAGCCGGTATTTGAGTGAAGGTAAGGCCGCACTAGTGGTCTTTACCTGTAATCATTGCCCCTACGTAAAAGGCAGCGAGATGATTCTAATTGAGGCTGCCCGGAAATTTGAGAAGGCAGGACTTCGAGTGGTAGCCATTAGTTCAAATGATGCCGCGCAGTACCCGGAAGACAGCTTTGAGAACATGAAAAGTAAAGCCAAGGAGCTGGAGTTGCCGTATCCGTATCTGTATGACCAATCGCAAAAGGTAGCCAAGATGTTTGATGCGGCCTGCACGCCTGAGTGTTATCTCTTTAATGCTAGCCAAGAGCTAGTTTATCACGGAGCCATTACCGATCGGCCGAAGGAACCCGGAAGTGAACGCAAAGATCTTTTAACCCCGGCCTTGGAATACGCTTTAGCGGGGAAAGAACCGGTGCCTTGCTTTATTCACCCCGTGGGATGTTCGATAAAGTGGCGAGTGGGTGACGTTCGTTAGGGCTTCCCGTCGGTCAAATCCCGGTACACTTACTACTTGGAACTATGGTGGATAAAAAAGAAAAAAGTTAAGTGGGCAGGGGGTCGCCCACTTAACGAGGAGTCAGGCATCGTAACGTGATCTCTTAAGAACCGAGACCACTGGGGAGAAAAGTCAAACTGTATGTACCTATTGCGATAAGTGTGCCAATGCTTGGGTATATGAAACTCGTTGTAAGGAACCTAAAAAGGGGTTACCGTACTCAATCAGCCCGACCTAATATGTAAGTGGAACTACTCATTAACCCCGGGTAACGCCGGATGGGAATTGGCCCCCTCCGTGTAACTCAGTGATCTCAGTGGTGAAAATATTAAGAATTTTTTACCACTGAGGACACGGAGTTACACGGAGGGGAAAACTACTCTGAGTTTATGAGCAATTACATGTAAGTTAGCTAAGGCGTTAAAATTTCTCAATATTTGAGTCAAACCAGTATGATCATGGACACAACCAACTTAAAGCAACTAGCCACAACAATTCGAATGCTCGCAGCCGACGGGGTCGAGAAAGCCAATTCCGGGCATCCAGGTATGCCCATGGGGGCTGCCGATTACGCGGCCGTGCTTTGGGCCTATCATTTAAGGTTCGATCCGAAGCAACCAAATTGGGCCAATCGCGACCGCTTTGTGCTCTCTGCCGGGCACGGCAGTATGTTGTTGTATTCACTCCTGCATCTCTTTGGCTACGACCTGCCGCTATCGGAGCTTAAGAATTTTAGGCAGTGGGAGAGCCGCACTCCCGGGCATCCAGAATTCGGCATGACAGCCGGAGTTGAAACTACCACCGGGCCGTTAGGGCAGGGGTTTGCAAATAGTGTCGGCATCGCCATGTCGCAGAAACTTTTGGCACAGAAATATTCGAAGGATCTATTTGATTTCCGAGTGTACGGAATTTGCGGGGATGGCGACCTGATGGAAGGCGTGTCTGCTGAAGCTGCCTCACTGGCGGGGCATTTGGGGTTAAATAACTTAATTTATCTTTACGATGATAACGAGATCTCGATCGGCGGAAATACAAACGTATGCTTTACCGAATCAGTCCCAAAACGGTTTGAGGCTTATGGTTGGTACGTGCAAGAAATCAACGGACATGATTTTTCTGAGATTGCTAAAGCCTTAGACAACGCCAAGAAGGAATCTTCGCGGCCAAGTATAATTTGTTGCCATACTACGATTGGGTTTGGTTCACCGAACAAATCAAATACCCACGATGTGCACGGTTCCCCCTTGGGCGCGGAGGAGCTAAAACTTACAAAGAAAAACTTGGGCTGGCCGGAAGCGGAGAGTTTTTACGTGCCCAAAGAGGTCGGTGAATTTTGCTGCAAACTGTGTGGTGAGAAAGCCCTGGAACACGCCGCTTGGGAGAAAAAGTTTGCAGAATGGAGCCAGGCCAATCCACAGTTAGCCAGCGATTTTTCTGCGCAGAGCTCGCGCGAAATCCCATCAGGATTAAAGGATACTTTGCTTCAGACCTTTAAGGAGCCGAAAAAAGATGCCACGAGAAATCTTTCAGGCGTAGCAATTAACGCTATCGCAAAAAGCCTGCCATTCTTCATAGGAGGCTCTGCGGACCTTGAGCCCTCAACCAAGACTCTGATTAAAGGCTCGAAGGATATTCAGAAAGAGGAGTTTAGCGGGCGAAATATTCGCTTTGGGGTGCGTGAACACGCCATGGGAGCGATTGCTAACGGGCTTGCGTATACTCAAAGCTGGATCCCGTATACCGCTACGTTTTTAGTCTTTGCTGATTACATGCGTCCTACCATTAGGTTAGCCGCGCTTTCGCATCTGCAAACGCTTTTTATCTTTACGCATGATAGTTTTTGGGTAGGAGAAGACGGTCCCACCCATCAGCCCATTGAACACATCGCAAGTTTGAGAATTATTCCCAATCTTTTAGTGTTCCGCCCCGCGGATGGTTTAGAAACCGGCATGTGTTATTTTGCTGCGCTTCAGGCCAAGCGCAACCCAAGCGCAATGCTGCTGACGCGCCAAAATCTTCCGCCGCTGGAGCGGCCCGCAAATTTCAATCCGGACTCCGTACTAAAAGGCGCTTATGTCGTGAGTGGCGAGGAACATACTGATTTTGTGATTGTAGCCAGCGGCTCTGAGGTTTGGGTAGCGCACGAAGCGCAGAAGAAGTTGATCCAAAAGGGGATTAAAGCCAGGGTAGTATCCATGCCATGCATGGAGCTCTTTTTAAAACAGGACCAGAGCTACCGAGAGTCAATAATTCCACCGGCAGCTCGCAAAGTCAGCATAGAGGCCGGAGTAACCGCGACCTGGGATCGGGTAATTGGCTCCGAGGGTACACTAAAGATTGGAGTCGATCACTTCGGAGCTTCGGCTCCGGGAGAGGTGCTGGCGGAAAAATTCGGTATTACGCCGGAGGCGGTTGAGAAGAGGATTCGGGAGTGGGCCTAAATTAATTGCCCGGGTTAGATCCCGTAATTTGTTGTCTATATGTCGGAATTGCGGTGCAATTTCGACATATGTTCAACTGCTCTTTCTAGGACAATTGCTCAAACACCCCGGGTAAAGCACGAGATATTATGTAGCGCGGACGACCCGTCCGCCAATGTTGATAGTGGCACTACAGGTTAGGGCGAAGCCACCCCTTGCTCGCACTTGGTGCTGCCTATCGGCCTAAGATTTAGTGGAACTTCTTGGCATTCGCAGTTCGGAGCAAAAATGAATTGGTCTCGCTGGCTGCTGCCAATGGCTTATCAGCCGGAAGAAATATTTCATAGAAATAACGCGGCTCTCTCCGCAGGCCGGCCAACAAGTGTACCTTCCCCGGATAAAGAAACGCCGCAAATGTATACGCAGTAAGTAAAGCCCCTTCCGCTCCCGCATGATGGTTATCGTTGGCATATAAATTGAGGCTAGGTCGCAGAGCTTGCGCCTGGGCCCAAACTTGTCCTACTGGGACTACGGGCAGATCCAGCTCAATTCCAAGCCGTCTATACTCAGCCGTAATAATCTGCTGATCTTGAACGAGCCCTTTATCGCTCCAGGTCTCAAACAATAGAGGAGTCGCCCCGGCGCTCCTTACTGCCTGTACCATTTTTTTTACACCACTTTCAAAATAATCCCGAAACTCAAGTGGGCAGGTGCTGCAGTCTTGGAGTATCACAACATTCCAATGCTTGGATTGTAGAGCAGTAAGTGTGGCCGGGTTAGTGGCGTGCCAATCCAGATACTGGCCGGGAGGCGCCACCATTTCGACTTGGGAAGGGTGATTGGACTGAATTAGGATCTGCTCCAAAATAGAAGGCATGTTTTGTCCAAAAGTGAAGCTGTTGCCAATCATCAGTATTTGCAGCGTGGGTTTATCAGTCGGGCTCGCGAGGGTGCGGATTAGTTGGGTAGGATAGGGGAGAAAGCTCGAGGCTGTGAGGATTGAGATAATGAGAAAAATGATCCGGAACTGCTTGCCTGAAATTCTCATAATGCGCCCACCGACAAATAATCTTAGCTAAATTTAACTACGCCACTGGTGACATCAAGCCCAAGCGTTCCGTCATCTGGCACAGCTTTTCAAAAACGGCGTAGACATGCCTGGCTAGGAGGATCGCCGATTCTCCACAACTCTGGCAAGTAAAAGGCGCAGATTATTATGCCGTTGCCAAGCTCCCGTGAGCTCCATAGAATTCATGTGTGTTAAAATCCTTGTTCAACAAGCTCAGCAGGCCGCTGGGTCTGGCCGATGCGCTGGTAGCTTTGTGTCTTGTCACTTTAACCTTACAGGTTTTCCCGGACTTTGCCCGCGACCCTGGGGTGGGCTGGCATCTTAAGTCCGGTGAGTATATTTGGCTAAACGGCAGCGTTCCTAAAATCGATCCGTTTCTTGCCTCTGCGGTTCCGCGAGCCTGGGTGTCAGATCAATGGTTGAGCGATCTTATTCTGTTTCTGTCCTTCAAGGCAGGAGGCTGGCCGGCGCTTTATCTTTTTATTATCTCAGCCATTGGCGTCACATATTTTGTAGTGCTCTATTCAGCGGTTGCCCGTATTAGTGGATACAAACTACTTTCAGCGGCGGCCATGGTGGTCGCCTTTAAATTAGGACAGGTGCATTTCATTTTGCGCCCGGTGCCGCTAAGTTTTTTCTTTTTCTCGATCGTTATAATCTGGCTATACGACGTTCTTCGCAATGCGCGCTCGGGAAGATGCATTATCTCAAACAAAAGCATAGCTGCTATTACTTTAACTTTTCTGGTTTGGGCTAATATTCACCCCAGTTTCATCATGGGGCTTGTGATGATGGCGCTCTTGTTGATTGCAGGGGAACTTGATCTATTCCTTCTTAGGAATAACTGGGTCTTGGTAGACGGTTTACGCAGAAAGCTCCTGCTGGCTTTACTACTTTGTTTGCTTGCCACTTTTGTGAACCCTTACATGGGAGATCTACACCAGAGTATCTTGAGCCTCGGTCAGAGCGAGTACTTCATGAACTTACACGAGGAATGGCACAGCCCAGATTTTAAAGAGTTCGTCGGAAACTTAGTGAAATTATCTCTGGCTTGTATCGCCCTGGCGTTATGGCTTGATCGGGAGCGCAAACTTGGATGGGGAGCTTTTGAACTTATAAGTTTGGCGCTTCTGTTTAACATGAGTTTTAACGCTGTGCGCATCTTTCCGTTTCTGGGGATTGCGATGGCCGTTCCGCTTACAGAGGCGCTTGCTCTGGTTTTGAATACCTTATCGGCGAGAATGCAAACTCTGCAAAGTCTATCGCCGTATCTGAGCCGTTTAGAAATGCGCGAGGGCCGCACGAACATGGGACGCTTAGTAATTGTTCTGCTAGGGGTGTGGCTCTGGTACGGTGTGATTTACCAAGGCCAGATCGGGTTCTTTAAAGGCCCTTGGGGTCCACCGTCTGAACGCTTCCCATACGGGGCCACCGCTTATCTCTTGGAGGCCCAAAAGCAGAGTAATTCAGGGGATTTTGTGGTAGTGGCAACTCCAGACTGGGGAGGCTTTATTACTTTTTTGGGAGAAGGTAAGGTTAACGCCATAATTGATGACCGCAATACTTTAATTGGAGAAGCTTTTCATAGATCATATATGGAGAACGTTAGAACCTTAGGAGAATGGAAGAGCTTTTTGAAATCGGTCAAAGCCACGCATTTGATGTTAAGCACCAAAGATTCATCGTTCGAGCAGTATTTAGAGAAGAGCCGGGAGCTTCCCATGGTTTTCAAAGATAACGTAGCAGCTGTGTTTAAGTATGAATAAAAAACATCAAAGCGTATTGTCGATACTTGCCTTCTTGGGCGTGGCGCTCAGTGTGGTCTCTCTTTATGAGCACGTGGCCGCTAATTCCGGCTTAGAGTTAGGAAAATCATTTTGCAATATTAATGCTAGTTTTAATTGCGATGCGGTTAATCAGAGCAAATGGTCTAGTTTGTTCGGTGTTCCGATCGCTTCCTATGGGCTTGCATTTTATCTATTTCTATTTGTCTTTGGGCAGTTTGCGCGCAGCGATCGCTTCGTTTCCGATCGAGTCTTTTCAGGGGTATTCAGCTTCTTGTCGACCATGGCCATGCTTGTTTCCCTTTTCCTTTTCTATGTTTCAGAAGTATTGATCGGCACGCTTTGCTTGGTATGCCTGGGGATGTATTTAGTTAATATCGGTCTATTTGTATTTTCGTACCGGTTACCGTCTCACTATAACTTCTTGGACAGGTTGGGTAACGGATTCACTTCCCTGCTGGGGGGCTTAACGTTGCCGTTTTCGAGTGACACCGAAAGGCGCATCATCGGAAACGCTGGATTCGTGTTCGTTGTGGTTTCGTTTTTCATGATAAGGTCGCTCCCAGATTTTTTTCTGATAAATTATATTTTGCCAAGCGCCCAAACTAAAGAGTACGGGGAGGCTGCAAAAGGGGCTGTGGATGCCTGGAGGTCCGCTCCTCCCACGGTGTTTGAATCGCAATCAGAGAGCATGCTAAGCGCTGACTTTAGAATTGGAGACGACAACAAGCCCATTCAGATTGTGGAGTTTTCGGACTTTGAGTGCCCTGCTTGCCGTCGGCTTGCAGGGGAACTAGAAGAGCTAATAGGCAAGTTGCAGCTGGCCGACAAGATCAGCTTTACCTTTAAGAATTTTCCCATAGATAACGCCTGTAACCCCTATATTCACAGGGTGTTTCATAAGCATGCCTGCTTTGCGGCTCAGTTCGCGAGATGCGCCGGCGAGCAGGGAAAGTTCTGGGAGGCTACCTCTTTCTTGTTCGCTAACCAGAGCTTTGAAGAGAAGCTGGAAATTAAGGAACTGCAGGATAGGATATATAAAGATTCTGAAGTTTTAGGTCTGGACTTAGAAGCGCAAAAATCTTGTGTCGAATCGGGAAGACATTTAGAGAAGATTCGTTCTGATATCGAGCAGGGCACCAAGCTTGGCGTCGAAGGCACCCCCAGTGTTTGGATAAACGGTAAGAGGGTAGAGATGCCCGCTCCGGAAGTGTTAACTGAAATCTTCAAATCATTGCTACCGCACTGATCGTATGATACCAAAATTGGTAGGCGTCTTAAATTTAACGCCTGATAGCTTTTCGGATGGTGGCGAGTTCTTAGAGCCCGAAAAAGCTTTGGAGCATGCTCGGAAATTAATTGGTGATGGGGCTGCTTTGGTGGAGATTGGGGGCGACTCTACTAGACCGGGATCTGTTTGTGTGGGTGCTTCGGAGGAATGGCGACGAATTGAGCCTGTTGCAAGGGTGCTTCAGGCGGAGGGCATTCCATATTCGGTTGATACGCACCAGGCTGAAGTAGGTCGTCAAGCGCTCGCCCTTGGCGCGCTCATGATTAATGATGTTTCGGGTGGTCGCAATCTTGAACTCTTGTCGACCCTAAAGGGTAAGCCAGCCAAGGTTGTTCTGATGTACTCGCGTTGTAATAGGCCGCATGAATTTTCTGAAAGAGAATCAGGTGATATTCTGCATAACATCAAGAACGTTCTGAAGAAGAGCGCCGCGCAAGCTTTGGCGTGCGGGCTCACCCGAGAGCAGATCATCTTGGACCCAGGCATGGGAGCTTTCTTGAGCGATGACCCTAGTGATTCCTTTTCAGTGGCAGAACGATTCGGTGAGCTGCAAGAACTTGGGTTTCCGCTAATGTTAGCTGCGTCCAGAAAGGGATTTTTGCGGGCAGCCTCAGAACGCTCGCCAAAAGATCGAGACGCAGCCTCGGTCGCCTTGGCTAAAAGGGTTTGGATTCAGAGCGCGGGGGAAATTCCGCAATATATTCGGGCACACGAGATCAGGCTTCACCGTCAAGAATTACGCTAGGCCGGGTATCACTCGTTATTAATATACCCAAACACAAAGGCCGCCAGGGCGCCGCCCGCAAGTGGTCCAAGTATGTATAACAGCAAATTCGCAAGTCCACTTCCGCCCAACATGGCATCCAGTATGATCGGTCCGAGCGCCACGGCGGGATTGAAAGCGCCGCCGGAGATCGGTCCGGCTATAAATGCGGCGCTTGTTACTGTGAGTCCGATGGCGAACCCGTATACATAGTTTCCTTTAAGTTTTGAGGCGGTCGCCACGGTTAGTACAACCAGCGCAAGCGCAAAGGTGCAAAGAAGCTCAAGAATGAGAGCTGATTGAAAAGAGTAGCCCACACCCGGCATAGGCACGAAAGTTTTGTGTGAGATTATGTAAAAGACCATGGCTGCTAAAAATGCGCCGATTATTTGTGAGGCCCAGTACCCCACTAAGCTCTGGGAGCTAAGACCCTTGCGAAAAAAGACAGCCAAAGAGACGGCAGGATTATAGTGCCCGCCGGAGATGTGCCCGCCGATATACACCATAACTGCTAGCATTAATCCGATAGCAAGGGGATTTCCGGTAAAACAGACTGCTAGTACCAAGAAGAAAGTTCCGATTGCTTCTGTAAGATAGTTTCGCATAAGGCTCCTTCGGCTAAATTCTAATTACAATGACTTATGTAGATAACATTACTAATGTCGGCCGCCTAGAGTGTTTTTGGGATGTCGCAGCACTGCTCCCAAGCTGGAACTAGCTACTGCACGAAATCCAAAAGTTGATGATGGATATTTCTTTCAAGCGCTACGCGGCGCTCCCATTCAAGTGAATACAGAAATACGATCTGGCCTTTTTGGTCCTCGGCCAGCATTGTGCCGGAGGGAAGTGCGAATGAGGCCGGATCCCCTTTAAGCCAGGCACCGGCCTTAAATGGAAGCATCGAAAGCTCAGAGCGCACGCCGTATTCGTTTGCGAGGCGGTACTGGATCACTTCAAACTGTAGCTGACCTACGGCTGCTATTAATAGACGGGTTTGCATTTTATCTCTGGTTTTTAGCACTAAGATGGCACCTTCATCGCTTAGTTGTTGTACGCCTTTGTCAAAGGCCTTTTTGCGTCCGGCATCTAAGGGGCGAAGTTCTGCTACCACCTCTGGGGAAAATCTCGGCATAGGCTGAAAGTTAAAGCCGCCACGCTCAGACACGGTGTCACCGATTGCAAATTGCCCTGGGTTTACCACACCGATAATGTCTCCTGGATATGCAACATCTAGCGTGGTGCGTTCACCGCCGAACATGCTGTGCGAGCGCGAAAGCCTGACTTCTTTTTTTTGGGAGCCGTGTTTTACCATTAGGTCGCGCTCAAAACGACCTGCGCAAACTCTAAGGAATGCCATGCTGTCGCGGTGGCGCGGGTTCATATTAGCCTGAATCTTAAAGACGTAGGCGGCAAAGCCTTCTTCCACCGGATCTATTAAGATCGGAGCGCCGCTAGCTGACTCCGTGGCAGGCCGAGATTTGGGGCAGGGCGCCAAGGCAGCAAAGGAATCGAAAAACGGCTCGATACCAAAATTTGTTAATGCTGAACCGAAAAATACTGGAGTGATCTTGCCAGCTAGAAAGCTAGCCAAGTCGAATTTATTTCCAGCTTCCGCAATTAATGCGAGGTCGTCTTTTAACTGCGATAATTGATCGGGCCGCATATGCGACTCATTGATCTCGGATAACGGGACGCGGCTGCCATGAGTTAGGTGAGCGCCATTCGTTTGAGTGGCATCGAACAGAATTACCTCCTCGGTGCGCAGATCTACAACGCCACAAAAATCACGTCCGGATCCGATGGGCCAGTTGACCGGCGCGGCGTGAATCTTCAAAACGTCTTCGACTTCTGACAGCAGCGAAAGAGGCTCCCGCCCCGGCATGTCCATCTTGTTAATAAAGGTAAGAATAGGGGTGTTACGCATGCGACACACAGCAAAGAGCTTGCGAGTTTGCGCCTCGACGCCTTTTCCGGCATCGATCACCATCACGGCGCTATCGGCCGCGGTTAATGTGCGATAGGTATCCTCTGAAAAATCCTGGTGACCAGGGGTATCCAAAACGTTTATGACAACACCTTTGTAGCGAAACTGCATAGCGGAGGAGGTGATCGAAATGCCCCGTTCCCGCTCCATAGCCATCCAATCCGAGCTAACATGCTTTGCTGTTTTTCTACCGTGCACCATACCGGCAGTGCGAATCATCCCGGCATAAAGCAGGAGCTTTTCGGTAAGAGTGGTCTTCCCAGCATCTGGATGGCTAATAATTGCAAAAGTGCGTCGAAGCGCAGTCTCAGCGGCAATAAGTCCTTTAATAGTTTTTTCATCGTCCATAGCAATCCCAACCTACAATGTAGGCGCATAATAATAAAGGGCGCCCACTTTTTTGCTCAGAGACCATGCGCAACAAAAAATCAAAATAAATCAAAAAAACTCCCCCACCCCACGCAACATTCTTAAAAAATCCACGATTAATTACTAAGGGGTAACAACAACGCCCCCCAGTAACTTAAACCCAGTGCCCACACTCCCCAGTGCCATAGGGGAGCTCTGCACTGCATTTTAGAGAGCTAACGCACACACATGGGCTACCATCCACGCATAGAGGTCTCAGACATCGGCTGCATGACC
>CAZVWV010000075.1:0-18500 GCA_964631745.1 uncultured Bdellovibrionales bacterium | reverse complement strand
GCGCCGCTTATTGCGCACTTAAGCTAAGTGGCATTGGACGAGTCGTCGGCGCTACCTAATATCAGTTGCGCACACTGTGTCGTATTTGCGCACTAGCTCTAAGTACCCTCCCAAATATGGCACCAGGCCTTCCTTGGCAACTTCTCTGCCGCCGTATGCCAAACTCGGACCGTCGTGATGCAGGGCATAGGCCAGCTCTCCCTTTGCTTCAAGATCCAGTCCACTAAATTTATGCCTACTCGGTAGTTTGTAAACGTTATCCTGATAGAGTGAAATTCCAGCGTCGATATTATGTTCTGCCTCAAAGACGTTACTCTTATCCAAGCCATAGCTAGCTCCAGTCTTTGATACGAACTGGAATATTCCGGCCGCACTTGTGATGGGGCTAGCGGCATCCGGATTAAACCCTGATTCGAGACGGGCCGTTGCCAAAAGTATAGCCCGGTCTGCATCCCCCAGGTCCCTACTCTTTTCCAAGATCATCTTCATCACCTGCATCTGCACCAGCGGGTTGGCATCTCCGGCATTGCGGCTTTCGCCCGACAATCTAAAAGAATCCCGATCTAGAGGAGTATTGTAAAGACTAGCAGCGCTACGGGCCTTTCCCTGAAACTGGCTACTACGCTGCACTAATCCTTCCAACAGCGCAGACTCCCCCTGATTTGGCATAAAGCCCCGGGCTCTAGCTTGAGCCAAGCAACGCATGCCAGGACTATCGTAGCCCGGAATTTCATTCATTATTTGACGAAGATTCATATTCACCCCTTTAATACTTGCCCTACATCCTTATCAGCAATTTTCTAAAAAAGTTGTCGATTTTCCGGAATTATTTGGCCGCCAAACATAAAAATCTTAGGATTTCGGGCCGACAAGTTTACTGAAGCGAGGTTTACATGTCAGAAAATGAAGTACCACCACCCAAACGGAAGAGAAGCTTGACTTCACTTACCCTTAATTGGATAGCAGAGCGCATGCGAAAAGCTCAAGCCATCAAGGAGCAGGTCGAAAGCGGCAGTTATAAAGTCGACACCCAAAAAATCGCTAGCGCGCTTGTGGAGAAAGAGAGTTAGGGGCGCATGGCCCGCTCCACATCGCCAAATATAGCATCCGCAGGATGCACTTCCAGCTGCGTTTTTAGCGCATAGATCCCATGGCAGTTGTAACGGGTAAGTTTTATGGCGTCTTTCTCGGTACACACCAGCGCCAGGTCGGGGTACTTGGCACGTAAATCATCTATATTTTTCTCCGAGAATGGGTGATGGTCGGGAAAGATCTCAGTCCCCATAATTTTCAATCTTAAATGGGCGAGTGTCTCAAGAAATCCTTCCGGATTGGCGATGCCGGAGAATGCTACTACTTCGTGGCCCAAGTAGCGCTTGCCATCTTTGTCGAATAGTCCTTGAGGCACCACTATGCTCCGATATGCTTTAATTGTGGGGGGCAACCCGGCTAGAAGACGCGGGTCGATCTCGGGCGATTTTGCCGGGCGGCGCTCGGCAAAGACTATCACGTGCGCGCGCTTTAATCCGGCCTCGCGATTCTCGCGGAAGCGGCCCCAGGGTAAAATTCGTCCGTGTAAAAAACTTTGAATAGCTTTCTCATCGGCCACGTTCACACTTAAAATATCTAGCGCCCTGGAAAGCGCTCTATGCTGGAAGCCGTCATCTAGAATAATCAGATTCCCTAATTTCCCCTCCTCAATAAAACGTGCGCCATCAACCCGGTCCCTCGCTACCACTACGGTTAGCCCGTAGTCTTGCGCCATCATAAGCGGCTCGTCGCCTACCTCTTTGGCCGTGCGCCCGGCCGTCACCAACACCGGCCCCTTCACGCTTCCGCCGTAGCCCCGGCACAGGATGACAGGCTTTGCTCCCCTTGCGAGCATGCCCTTGGCCAAGTAAATACAAAGCGGCGTCTTTGAATTTCCGCCGGCGGTTAAATTTCCCACGCTAATCACGGGCAGCGCGGAGGTGTACGAATGCAACACTCCGCTATCATAAAAGGCGTTACGCGCTCTGGTGATAAGGCCGTATCCAAGCGCGCAAAATGCCAATGCGGGAGCGGTTAAGTTATTCACGTTTGGCTCCGCGGCAAGGAATTGCCCAGGCCATCTAAGGCCTCAACGATTCGATTGGTGGCCCCGCTAAACTCATTAAATACAGAAAAAGCCGCCTGGCCCATTTGGCTGGTAGTTGACTCATCGCAAAGCTTCAGGATGTACTGATACGCCGATTCATTATCTGTCAGCGGCCCACAGCCGCCTCGACTTTCAAGAGCGACGCGGATTTCGGATATCTTTGAAGTGTAAGGCCCAAAAAGCACACCAACGCCATACATGGCGGGCTCAAGCGGATTATGCCCGCCCCAGTCCACAAGCGTTCCACCTACAAACGCTAAATCGCTTATGGAATACAGCTCCTCCAGTGCGCCAAAGCGGTCCATCAGCAAAACGCCACAATCAGCGCCTACCGGCGCCTTACAAAACGAGATCTGGAACGCCCTCAACTTCTCCTCAAAATAAGAAAGGCGGGTCAAATGCCTGGGGGCGATAGCAACGTTAAAATTCAAACCCTCCGCCTTCGCCCGCGCAATTGCCGGGAACCAGGTAGTCTCTTCGCCACTTCGTAAGCTGCCCAAAGTTAAAACCGGAAAGTCATTGTTAAAATATTTTCTCTTACGAGCGGGCTTATCGCTCAGCGCGTAACGCGGGGAAGTATCGTACTTTGAATTTCCACAGATTCGTACCCGCTGCGATGGCACCCCCAAGGCTAAGAATCTCTCGGCTGAAACTTGGTCCACTGCACACACCAAAGATATCTCTTGAAAAAGCCGCTTGGTGAGTGGCCGCAAACGTCGATATTTATTCCACGAATAGTCCGAGAGGCGCGCGTTTACAAGCACAGTCGGAATACCCTTCTCTTTAAGCACCGCCAACATCGCCGGCCAGATCTCGGTCTCCGATATCAGACACATCTCAAAATTTAGGCCACGCGCTGCGCACCTGTACCAAAGCCTGGAATCAAAAGGGAGCAAACGAGCAAAGTCTACAGACTGCTCGCCTTTGCTTAGCCCCTCAGGAGAGGTCGCCGAGAGCAAGAGCGCATTGCCGCTGTATTTCTCGCGGACGGCTTTAAGTAGCGGCAGCAAGCCATTCACCTCGCCGACCGAGGCAGCGTGGAACCAAAGCACCGGTTTTGGGGTCCTAACACGCCAAAGACCGTACCTCTCTAAAAGCCTAACTCTGCCACGCGCGCTTACGGCAAAAGGCGCAAAGAGCGCTAGCGAGGTGCCCAGGGTTAGCACGTTGTAGCACTTATCTAAAAGACCCATGCGCACTAATCTCCTAAAACAGTACCCGTGATTTGCTGTTTAAGCAGCTCACTCACCTCGCAAGAAACCTCAAACTTTACCGGCGTGATTGAGACAGCCCCGGTTTCCAGCACAGCTAAATCTTCAGGCAAACTTGATCCGTTATGGCCCTCGGGGAAATCAAACCCAGTCAGGCGATGACTAAAATGACCAGGCTCTACTTCGGCAAACATAGTGCGAAAGGTAGCGCGCGCCAGGCGTGTGATACGCAGCTCACTTTTTGCATTGATTTCCCAAGGTAGGTTAACACTATAGAAGTCTGCCGCCTTCATAGCCTGGGCCTTAACTAAGCGTTCGCAAACTCTAACGCCGTACTTGGCAACCTGCGCAAAGCGCTCTGCGAATTTGGCGTTTAGCCCGGCGATATCTTTCAGCATCCATAAAGAAAAGACTTCCGGCGGAATAACGCATGAAAGCGCTATCCCCGGCACTCCATTCAAAAATGCCTGAGTCACGGCGCCCACCGTTCCCGAACAGAGAAAAAAAGGCAAGCTTGCGTTAGTGCCCATGTTGATACCTGAGATCACAAGATCGGGAGAGTGCTTGGCCAGATTGTGAATGCCGATACTGGCGCAATCTGCAGGTGTGCCATCCAACATAAAACCTGCGATCTCTCCGAATTGATGTGGGGTCGCAGTCAACTCGCGGAAACGGGACATGGCATCGGCTATCCAACTCTGCTCGCTTGCCGGAACCACCGCTAGGAGAGTCCCGCAAAACGCCCTGCCTGAAAGCTCTTTAATCAGAGGCAGCAGCAAGGGAGAGCTTAAGCCATCATCGTTAGTCACTATGATATTACTGCCAATATTACCGCCAATGTTACTGCGCATCTGCAAATCTATCCAAATCCTCTGTTAGCCCATTTAAGGCATCTTCGACCTTAACACGGAACTCTTCAAGTTGCTCCTCTGAGAGATGAGGCGGCACAAAAATATCCGTACCTGATGCCAAGAAAGCCTTGCAAAATGGCTTGGGTAAAATCAAACGGTCCCAACTTTTGAAGATCCAACTCCTACTAAAGCTCAGCGCCAAGCAGCGAATCGGTACTCCGGTCTTCTGTGCGACCTTTATAGCGCCTGGCTTTAGCACGTGACGCGGGCCACGCGGGCCATCAGGTGTCATGGAGATATGGTCTCCGGCTTTCACAAAGGCGATAAGTTGGCGCAAAGCCCTCATCCCTCCTTGCGAGGATGAGCCCGCAATCGATTGCAGCCCCACTAAGTCCAAAAAGCGCGCCGTGATTCTGCCATCAGAATGCCTGCTGGCTAGGGTAGCTAGCCGATTTAATTTATTCGAATACTTTATGTATGCAAACGGCATCAGCAACTGCCTTGAGTGCCAGAAAACGTAGATGCGCTTCTGATCTCCGGTAAAGGGAGATTCTCCGATCAACTTCCAGCGCAAGCTGGCGTTTAGTAGGCGCAGCAACATAGTGCCGAGCCTTGCGAAAAGTTCGATTCGAATCCGTCGTAGCACAAAAGTTAATTAATTAAAAAATCTTCCGAGGCGGGATGCCCTTCCGTAAATTGCAGCGCGTGTAATCTTGCATACTCACCTTCGAATCTCAAGAGCTCCTCATGCCGGCCACTTTCAACGATGCGTCCCTCTTTCATGACAAGAATCAGATCGGCGCTTCGAACTGTAGAAAGCCGATGTGCGATTACGAGAGTAGTGCGATCTTTCTCAAGGACTTCAAGCGCGGACTGCACCTCGCGCTCGGATTTGTTATCCAACGAGGCCGTAGCCTCATCCAAAATTAAAATAGGCGAGTTTTTGAGAACGGCGCGCGCTATCGCCAAACGTTGCCGTTCGCCGCCCGACAATGAAAAGCCCCCCTCGCCCACCATGGTATCGAATCCTCTTGGGAGCGAGTTTATAAAATCAAAAGCGTAGGCGGCTTTCGCGGCGCTGACAACTTCCTCCATGGAGGCATCCTCTTTTCCGTAAGCGATATTATTAAAGACAGTGTCATTAAATAAGAACGTGTGTTGGCTGACCATGGCGATACGGAGCCGTAAGGATTTTAGTGAGACGCTCGAGATGTCGGTGCCGCCGATACGAACCACACCCTGGCTGGGATCGATAAAACGCGGCAGCAGGTCTACCAAGGTGCTCTTGCCCGCGCCGGAGAGCCCCACAATAGCGACCTTCATGCCTTCATCAATTGTTAAATTGATATCTTGAAGCACGGAGCGATCATTGCCATATCGAAACGAAACTCCGTCGAACTCGATACGGTTGGCGGAAGATAATGTGCGTGGGGCAAGGGGCTCTTTGATAGTACTGGCCGTATCTAGCACTTCGAAAATTCTCTCAACACCGGAGATGCCCTGTTGAATAACATTGTGAACACGGCTCAATTTCTTAAAAGGGTCATAAAGCAAGAAGACTGAGAGCAAGAAAGCTACAAAATCCCCCTGACTCCTAACGCCACCTATAACAGAGAATCCGCCGTATACGATCACTCCAGAGATTACGGCGCTGGCCAAGACTTCGTTGACTGGGCCGGAAAGCGCCCGCATCTTTTCGGCTTTAACGAAGGTGTCGGTAAGTGTGTTGTTCTCTTCCTGAAATCTGCGGTCTTCGAAATTTTCACGCGCAAAGATGCGCACAACGCGACCGCCCATGATACTCTCTTGCAGTCGTGAGCTAAGCCGCCCGATCGCCTCTTGGCCCACCCGCCCGAGCTTTCGAACTTTTCTGCCAAATCTGTACACCGGATAAATTCCGAGCGGGAAAAACACCAGCGCGATTAGAGCTAAGAGCGGATCCAAGTAAACAGCCGCCACAGTTAACGCCACAACGCGAATTGAATCACGAATCACGGAGGCGATTGAGTCGGTTAGAAGGCCGCGCACTAAAATTACATCCGAGGACATGCGTGAGAGCAGATCTCCGGTTTCATTGCGCACGAAATACTCGGGCGAAAGCGTTAGGAGGTGCCGATTAAGATCGTTACGGATATCCCGCACAATGCGGTGGCCAATTCTGGCCATCAAAAACTGCTGCCCGAAATCAAAAGCAGCGCGCAGGATGGCATACACCAGGAGGGCCCCGGGGAGCAGATATAAGAGCTCCTTATCTTGCCGGGCAAAGATTCCGTCCAAAACCTGTTTAACCAGAAACGGCACGGCTCCGTCGGAGGCCCCGAAAAAAACCATGCACCCCAACGCCAACAAAAATTCGGCGCGGTACGGTTTTAAATACGCAATTATGCGTGAATAAGTTTTAAAACTTTGCATTAGGCTTTTACGATAAACTGAAATGACTTAGGATGCATCTTAGAGTGCTTGCACGAAAATCCCCGCCGGGGTCGTCGACGCTGCGCAATATTGTTCGCCATGGAAATTTGAACTGATAACATGCTAGACTTATAACCTATTGAATAAACTAAAGAAATACTCTAATGAAAAAAATGATCGTAATAATTTTAGTCACTATCCTGCTAGTTTCTCTAGGGCTTATTGCATGGGTTTATACCAGTGCCAACTCGATTATAGCAAAGTATAGGCCCGAACTCGAGCAACTCGCCTCGAACTCGCTGGGCGCCAAGGTACAATTGGGCGAGATCACGGTAAGCATGTTTCCAGAGTTAGCGCTCGCTCTGAAAAAAATTAAGGTAGGGAGTGAGGCCAATGACTTAAGTTTGAAGGAGGTGCTAGTAAAGCTTAAATTGATGCCGCTACTTTCAGGCGTGCTGGATTTTTCCTCGATAACAGTCGACTCCCCCAATATCGTAGTCGTCAAAACCGCCGCTGGAACAACCATCACGGGACTGCCCTCGCGAAGCAACACAGCCACTAAAGTTGATGTCGAGGCCGGCCAAGCGCAGGCGAATGCGCCAAAATCCGGTAGCAGTGCAGCCAGCCTTAAAATAAATCTTCAGAATCTGGCCGTTAAGAACGGCACTGTTCTTTTCGATGATCAGACCAATGCAAAGAAATACGCGCTTGATAACCTCACGTTTCAGAGCTCAATCTCAAACTTAGAAGGTAGGCTCATACTGTCGGGCATCAAAGCGCAGGCTGATGCCGCTGGGACACCGATCGATATCTCCGTAAACCAAATTGTATATACTCCGGCAAATAACCTGGCCGAATTCGAACCCGTGAATATTAAACTCGGCCAGAGCCTGCTCGTGTTGGATGGCCGCTACCAAAACAGTGATGGTTCCGGTCAGTTCAACACGCTTCAAGGCACTCACGTTGACTTAGCTTCGTTAAGTTCAATAACGAGGGCCTATGGAATTAACATTCCTCAGATTTCAGGTGAGATTTTTCCGTTACTTGAAGTGAAATTGCATGCAAACACTCCGGCGTTGCAGGGAACCATCGAGTTGAAATCGGTAACCAGCGAATTCCCCTCGTTAAAGATTGGCGATCTAAATGGCGCGCTAAATGTCTCGGCCCATGCTGAGGAAACTTCGATTGCAAGTAAACAGCTTAAACTAAATTTAAACGGGGCGCCGGTACAGGCCGCACTCGATGCTGGTTTAGCGCTTCCGACTAAGACTGTCTCGCTTCGTTCTTTGAATGCATCCATCTTCTCAGGGAGTGTCGAAGTTAAGGGAGAATTCACGGCTACCCAGGCCAACTCCACATTTGACCTAAGAAATATCGCCCTCGCTGAAGCAATCGCAGCATTTGCGCCAAGCTCCCCAAAACTTCAGGGCACTCTAACGAACTTGAAAGGCGCTATGAGTATTCCGCTAGGACAGGCCAAGCCATTACAGGCTGCCAGCGGCAATGTCTATATTAAGGCCGTGAACACCTCATTGCCCGGGCTTAATCTGGCCGGCGCGGTGCTCGCTTCCGTCAAAGACCTCCCCTTCCTGCAAGGCGCTCTCGTAAATTCGGTGCCGCCTTCCTTACAAGACGAAATTACGGCGGACAGCACCGTCATTAAGAGTATCACTTCAAATGTGTCAGTTTCAGCCGGGGCAATGAGCACTCGAGATCTCTATCTAACCAGCAATCTCTTCGAACTAGACGGCCAAGGCCAAGTTGACTTTGATGCCAATTTGCATATGCGCTCCAGTATATTTTTCAATAAAGATTTCTCCCAAGCGCTAGCAAACCGCACCAAAGAGTTAAGAACGCTCTTCGACGAAAGCGAACGCTTAGTAATACCGCTAGAGCTTAAGGGCCACCTGCCAAAAGTCGCAGTGCTGCCGGATACCTCAAAGCTAGTACGCCTCGGCGCTAAGAATTTGGTTAAGGAGAAAGCCGGGAAGTTATTAGAGAAAGTGCTGGGGGGACGAGGTGGGGGTGGGAAGTTGTTTGGGTTTTAAAAAACGTTCGCCGGCAGAAGGTGTTAAAAAGTATTCATTTTATATCACGGGTAGCTACCTCCGACCCACTTCCTCGTTCGGTGAACTTGACCTGACTCCAGCAATTGACAAAAATCACCTCCGTCACCACACCAGATTTTTGCAGTCTAGATCGGATAAGGTCGCCCTGCGTTAAACATAGCTGTTTAATCTTTCTCGCAAAATTCAGCAGCTCCCTCTCTCGTCCGGGTCCTTCGGGAACCCTGACTATCACCATCCCAATGCCATTAAGAATCGACGCTCCCACATCGGACATTGTATCGCCTACCATTACGGTGGATCTGCGTGATGCCTGGTCCCCAATCTCACCTTCAAGCTCTCTAGCAACTTTCCGAATACCGTCAATACTCCATTCGTCTCGTCCGCCATCGGTACGCCGAACCTTTTCGACGTCGCCAGTGACAAGATCGCATAGTTCGAAAATAGACTTGCCTACAAATTCTGGGGGAATCCCAGGCTTGTCCTCAATCCTAAAATACTGGGTAGCTCTAATGGTGTTTTCATGCGGTGCAGCGCTACAAATAGTGAATCCCAACCTGAGACGTCGTGCACCCACAATCAGCTCATCATAGTAAGGGATTTTTCGACAACGACTCAGCATCTCACTGAACACTGAATCGTTGGATTGAAGTCTAACAACACGTTCTCTAAACAGGCTAGGAACAATTCTGAACTGACCATACGCTTCCGCTTCACTTTGAACCTCATGATGAAAGGTATCTGCCGCGCCCCTCTCAAAATGCTCCATTAGCTTAGGTCCCACGTGACCGCGCATTCCGCCAAAATACTGCTCTAAAAACTCTGAAAGTTGAAGCACGTCACCATCCAATCCGCGCTTCAGACAGCTTTGGAAAGTTCGGCCCTCCGGATCTGACTCCGAAAGCTTATGTGCGGAACTCCAAAACTGTCGCCATTGCTCATCGTCCGAACAAATCTCGGCAAAACGCTCGTGATGTTTTAGCTCGTCCTTAATGACTCTGGCGTAACAAGCATCAGCATCTGCGTATAAGCCATCTTCAGTGTCGTAAACAGTACCGTCAGCGTCCGAGTGGACCGCACGACACTTAATGGTTACGACTTGGTCGCTTCTAAGGACGGTGGTATTTATTGGGATTTCGTTGGCGACGCTTCCGGGACCGAGTAAGTCAGCGAGAGTGATGTTGGCTTGTGTTGGGTCGGCATGCGAGCCATTTGCATATGACCTATCTGTACCGTTCGTACCGTGTGTTCCAATATTAGCAATACTTTGATCAAAACCCATCTTGAACTATTGGCTATTAATACACCCTCAAAACAAGTCAATAGAAATACTTCAAAAACGCACGGGGCCTGCGCCACTTTTCACACTTGGAACGGTGGCGCATACTTCACTACGATATCAATTATCAGGCTCCTAAAATACAATCAATAGGCAAAGCAAAAAAAATCTGCTTACGATTTTCGCCCAGTTATTCAGAAAGTATCGCGAGGTTGACTTAGCAACTGATTATTATAATTATATGTTCGGCCTAACTCGAATTAAGGATGAATTTGTCCGACTCAGGTCAAAGATGCCTGAATCCGGGGGGATAAATAGCGCGCCCCCATCCCGCAATACAATTCGCTCGCGAGTATTTTGACAGCTCACAACACAACTCTCTCCCAACATCATCAATACCATGGGTAAAGAATTTGAAGTTAAACTACTTGAAGTGGAGTCACGCGGCAACATAGAAACTTCGAATTCTTCAGCCTGAGATTGAAAGACGTCAAATCCGTCCGAATCGCGCTGAGGAGTAATAACACTAGGCTGTTCCGGAACATACTCTAACATTTCGATCAACGTTTCTACGTCCATAAATTTGTTCGTCAAGCCCGCTCGCACAACGTTGTCAGAATCTGCCATGCATTCTACCAGATCTCCGTCTAAGTAAGCATGTGCGATGTTAGGGCCGGTGAAGATTGCTTTTCCCGGCTCAACTCGCACTAAATTCAAAACAAAAATTGACAATAATCCGCGATCAGTGTCGCCGTGCTTGGCGTTCAATCGAAGAAAATGTGTCTCTTCTGCCCCAGGGTTCCCGCTCGTTTCTATTCGGGAGCGTATGGCTGCAACACAACGCGCTACTGAAGCTTCGTCCGCTCTTAGAATTGCGCTGTACAAGGCTTTAAGGGTTACGGAAGTTGATGCCCCTGTCGCTCCGCCAGTATTCAACAGTTCTTGCCTGGCTTCTTCGCCAACTATTTCGGCTAGCGCAGGGTATCGCTGAAAGAACTCACTAATTTCGCTAAGAGGCCTAAAGCCTTTCAGTAATGTCAAACGAGTAAGTGGAATAGCGATCTCCGGTTTATGATTTGCATCAGGATATCTTTCCGGATCTTTTTCCCTCAAATAAGCCGCCAAAACTTTATTCGGATGGGCTTGGATAGATAGTCCGAAGTCCGGATTTATCGAAAGAATCTTAAGCAAGAAGGGAAGTCTGCCGGAAAAATGTCTGGCACCCGTTTGACCTAAAAAATATTCGGGGCGCTCAGCGATCTGCTCGCCCAAAGCTCGCTCCGTGCCATCAGAGCTGATGACCTGTGCCATTCCCCTTGGATGCACCCCAATCCAATATTCCGCCAACGGGCCGGTGGCGGGCTCGCTCAGCATAGAAAATATCCTAGACTCAGAACCTGGTTTACCCCAAGCATACGGCTGCACGCTGCCTTTTAATGGGAGCAGCCTAGAGTGTTCGGGATTAAGGCGGTTGACCTGCGTCGTGGTTGCTATCATTTCTAAACTATCTCCTTACGTTCGAAATCCCTACCCCACCAACATCAAAGCCCCAAACACCCCGGCACTATCGCCGAGCTGGTGCTGCACTATTCGCGTCTCAATCTCATCGCTAAACACATGCTTGGCGACTTCGGCGCCTACTGCCTCATAAATCCTGCTAATCTTACTGACACCGCCGCCAAGCACTATCACATCGGGGTCTAAGATATTTATTACCACAGCCAAGGATTTGCCGAGGCCCCAAATAAGGCGCTCGAAAGTCTTTAGTGCGGCTGGGTTACCCTGGTCTATTTGATTCTCGATCTCTTTAAGCGGTAATTTCTCTCCGGCTAAACTTTCGTAGTAAGCCTCAAGCGCGGGGCCTGAGATAATGCGTTCAACACAGCCGGACTTGCCGCAGTAACACTTTGGCCCGTCCTCTTCCAAAACATTATGCCCCCATTCCCCGGCGATGCCGTTAGAGCCGTTTAACACCTCTGAATTAACCACCACCCCGCCGCCAACGCCGCTTCCCAAAATTACTCCAAAGACCACATTGGCACCGCGCCCAGCACCCAATCTCGCCTCCGCTAACGCGAAGCAGTTAGCATCGTTGGCAAAGACTGCTTCGATGCCCAAAAGTTTCTCAAGATCTGATCTGAATGGCCGGCCATTTAGGCAGGTGGCGTTACAGTTCTTCATGCTGCCATCAGACGGCTTGACCGTGCCACAACAACTAATACCAAGCCGTGTGGGTTTTGTGCCAAGTTGGCTCGAAACCTTCTCAACTAATGAAGCCGTATTGTGCAAAACGCGATCGTATCCAAACTGGGCCTCGGTCGGCGCTCTAACCCTGGCAACCGGCGCCAGAATATTCTCGGCGGCTGATACGACGCACTCAATTTTGGTGCCCCCAAGATCAATTCCCCATAGTAGTTCCATACGGTCCTTCAAAGTTGAACGAAAAGCGCAATCTGCGCTACGGGCCAGAAGCCAGAATGTGGAATCTATACCAATCGGGGAAAACTTTAAACAGAGGGGGGGGGAACTTTCACCCGGCGGCCTAGTTACCATAGGCGAGCCTGCGTAAGTGCCTTGGGAAAGTTATCAAAGAGGAAAAGCTTATGGTTATGGCTAGATAGGGGGGCGAGCTTTAACTAGCTTAAAGCTGCGCATGGTCTCTGAGGTGAATTTTTTTCTTCCTTCCTACCCTAATAGTCCATGGTGGCCCATGTCGTGGCTTGCTGATAAACTAATAGACAAGATGGTAAGGCGAAAACCCCTGCTCTATTTGGATACCTCAGTATTTGGCGGATGCTTTGATAAAGAATTTCAGGCTGAAAGCAATTTGTTATTTGAACAGATCGTACAGGGATTATTTGAAATTGTTGTTTCGGCTACTACTCTGCGAGAATTGGCTCTTGCGCCGGAACACGTGCGAGCCGTAATTGTTCCATTGAGCGAGGCGTCCGTTTTTGTAGAGATTTCCCCGCAAGTGATTGAGTTACGAGATGCCTATATTAAAGCGGGAATTTTGGGCGCTGATTCAGTGGGCGACGCAGAACACATCGCTTTTGCAACTGTGGCGGAAGCGGATATGATTGTGAGCTGGAATTTCAAGCACATTGTTAATTTTCGTAAGATTAAGGGGTTCCAAGGAGTAAATTTACAGTATGGCTACAAGCCCATCGATATATTTTCCCCGAAGGAGGTGATCTATGAAAAAAATTAAGGACTTCGACTGCGTAGAAATGAAGCGCGAGATTCAGGCGAAGCTTTTGGCAGATGACGAGGCACGCAATAAATGCGGGCTGCCTTTGCATATCCCCTCCCTACCAGCAGAGCTTCAGGAGTGTGTGAAAAACGTTGCCAAATTTCAAGATCGCACGGGAAAGAAAGCTTCGTAGTAGTGGCACGCAGAGCCTGTTGCCAGACTGCGCATAGTCTCTGAGATGTTTTTTTAGCGGGCTCAGAGTTAGAAAGCGATTCAACCACTTTCTCTTTCAACCATTGTGAGTTTACTCATATTTTCTGTGCTTTGCAGTATCTGGCCGAGCTGGGGCTCGGAGCTCAGGAAGCGTCACACCAGTTTATCTGGCACGGCTGCTAAGGCCGCTTTACACCTACTCCTACTGCTCATTCTTAAATTTCAGCCTGACTTTCGTCAGCACGTTGGCCATAACTGCGGGTAGGGTGGCGCCATCGCTAGTTTCGTAATATCCGCCTTCGGGCTGGTTATTGTTGCCGCCGTAATGGCCGGGGCACGGCATGACTGGGTCGTTGTAGGGCTCGCCGTTTTCTTGGGTCTTTACGTTGGCCATGCGTCGTAGGACGTAGGGCTTTATGCTGTTAGTTTGAACGTCCCAATAGCGCTGGAAGAAATCTACTGCTGGGTCAATACCAAACGAGGCGTCCCCAAGAGTTGGATGGCAAGTGCCCAGTGTGCAACTCCACATCGGCAACGGTTGTTCGCCATAGGCAATATTATAAATCCTCGCTTTCTTTGTCGAACGCGCGTAATCGGAGCGATCTGCCGCTGAAAGTAATTGCGCCATTAATGCCGCTTCCTCCTGTCCATCATGTCCGCTATTCATCCCACTATCCCAAGCCGTCTTCACCATAGGGCACCAGTCGCCGTAGTACCCATCCACGTCTTGGGACGCCCACTGCGTCATCTTCCATGGACTGCCGCTAACCATAATAACAAGATACTGCAAGTCATCGCTGGGCGGGCCGCCGGCACATGAGGCAAAATAGTTGGCGACGGACATTGTGCCGTCCCCATACCGGGCATTTCCACGAATAGGTAGCGAGTTTATCGCACTCTTCAGGGCCGCCTTTCCGGCAGCATCCATATGAAAGCAGCCTTCATAGTTCGTCGTACTTCCACCATGCTCCCCAGTAGACCCCAAAACCACCGAATCAGAAGCCCCCAAGCGGTCAACTAACTCGATCGCCGCACGGCGCTGCCACTCTATCTTCGCAATTCCGTTATCCGAATGATCCCGCATCCAAGGCGTGTTATCGAGCACTAACCCAACGGCTAGATTTCTAAATTTGGCATTCATGGGCTGCCGCGCAAAGCTCCCAAGCGTGGCGCTCTTGGTCATGCCTGGCACCATCTTCATAAATAACGCCTCGGCGACCATGCTCCCAGTGATGCCGATTCCGTTCACTGGGTCGGCGAAAACACTATAATCTGGACTGTTCACTAGACTGGTTCGCTCGCTCTCGCTGGCGCTATTAAAGGCTAAATTCGCTAAAAGGGTTTGCTCCGTAATGGTTCTTGCCTGCTCAAAACTGTATCCCCCTACCACTGCGTTCACGCCGCTAATGGTCGAGATGTCCCCCGCTACCTGCAGCGTGGCTTTCTTGTATCCAAATAGGAGTGAGTCCACTGAGAGTCCGGCAAGGGCTAAGATTACCAAAAAACCGCAAGCCAGAATCAGCGCGAACTGACCGGATTCGTCATTTAAATTCCTAGAGCTTCTATGGCACGGCGTTTCGTTAAACAATTCCCACCGCCGAGAATCTTGTATCGTCATCATAACCGATTAACCTACTCACAAACGGCAACACCGCCTTATACTGCGCAGAAACTTGGACTACGAAGAAGTAATGCTTAATCTGCCTTAGCTGATTTAGCGCGGCATTCTGATCGAAGCTTGCAGCCGTGAACGTTGGGGTAAAGTTCACCCAATTCGCGGCGGAGGCGTAAAGCTCGGGCGCTTGTGGGCCCGCAATCCCAATATTATTTTGCGGAAAATAAAGTCCCAGTTCGGCGTCTTGACGAGGATTCACCACCCAAAACTGCGCTCCAATTTCAAGACCAGTCATGGCTTGAACCGAGGCGTATGTGACCTCCTGAATAGCTTGGTTGATACAAGCATGCCAGGCTGCTTTGGAACTTTGGGGATCATTAGTTCTTAATGTGGTCGGGCGTTTGCATTTGTTGTAAACAAAGACTGAGGCCTCTCGCCCGAAACGCTGAATCTCTTGACGGGTGCGCAAAATGTTTGAAACTTCTACCGCAACAAATCCTACCAATAAGATGACTGGGAGAATCATCGAAAATTCTATTAGCGCGCTGCCTGACTGACCGTTATCACGCTTGCTTCGCGGTTGGTGGCGCTTGACCCTTCCTCTTAAAATCGATTCGAATATAGACATAACAATCTACCTCTTTGGAAATTGATTTCTCACCACTGCTTTCGCGCGCAGATAAAGGGTCGGAAAAGGTAAGATGTGCTCAGTCATCGGTTGCACAACTGAAAGCTGCACCCAATCGCCGCCATTTCCCGCGCTGGCAGAGCGACACTGCCCGGCGTTAAGCATACTAAGCACACAGAATGAAAGCGCGTTCTGCGGGGTTGTTACTCCAAATTTTGCGGTTTTGTCGGTAAAGGTTTGCAAGATGGCTTGCTGCCTTGTCATCCCTGTTTTGGTGAATCCTTCGGCGGCAAAGCGGCTAGCTTCGGCCAGAGCCATATTTATCACAGCGTACTGAAACCCGATGCGCATTAAGTCAATTCCGCCAAAGAGCATCGTAAAGAAAACCGCAAAGCTTACGGCCGATTCGACCATCACCGCTCCAGCCTCGCCCTTTAGGGCGCGCTTCCAGGGTGATGTGGGGCTGTCTCTTCTTACTGATTTCATGGCTAAACCTCGCTTAGATCCCCTTTACCGCGCCGGTATCTCTACCGGCGCGAAAAGAGAGTTCAAGGGTGAGCTGGAAAGTGTTTATACTTGTATTACTGGAGACTAAAGGCGCAGAAGATAAAGGCACTGCCGTTATTGGCGTAAGCGCCTACATCTTGATGAGCTTTTAGTGTACCACGCGATGAAGCTTTTATTACTGGCTTTACCCCGGACTGTAAATTCATCTCGACTGAAGCGGCGTAGGAACGCACGCCGTTTGGTCGGAGCGTGACATTACCACGCAGGCTTAAACCGCGCTGTTGCATTAAGACGTTCTCTTGCCGCAAGCAGTTGATCTTATACTGACCATCGCCGCACATCTTAAAGCGGACTACTTGTCTATCTTGGAATTGTTGAGAACCTTGTCCGACACCACAATCCCATATTACTGGAACTGTTGCGGACTGAGGAACTGAGGCGGTAAGGGCTTGGCTATCGACACTTGCTGCGAGTACTAAAGCGATAAGGTAAAATACTTTCCTAATCATCTTGTACTCCTAATTTTTATTTTTTAACTGTAGTTCATCTCCTTTAAGAGCTGAGTTACGAAGTCCGTAAAATGCAACAGGCGTGCCGTGCGCTCAAAAAAGCATCGTAGGGTACCGTTACCGATGCATACGAACAGGCTTAAGAGAATCTCCGATCGGGGAAGTTGCGCGGTTTAATCATATCCGTAGAGAAGGCTGCGAGGAACTCGCAGGAGTATTTGTTTGGAGTCTGGAACCTAGCGTTAATAGGGGTACCGGTGCTTAATCTAGTGTCGGTAATAGTTCGCCTGAGATTTTTTTAGCGAATTAGGGCAAAAAAATAACGTGCCACACTGGCATCTAAAGCTCGTCTATGCTTAAATTGCTAGTTCGGGCTGCGGGCATGTTGGCGCTCTGGAATTTTACTTTGGAATTAATAGGGAAACTTATTAGTTTACCATTTCAAGTTCCAGCGCGCGAACATACCCAGGTAGGGCAAGGTTATTCCCTACGAGGACGAGCGCATGAATTTACTTGAGAGAGCCGAACTCAAGTTTTCAAAAGTAAAGACTCTACGCTTGTTCTCCAAAGCTATACGCGGACGTGCTCCCAACGATTCGGCTGGGCCCGGAATCGATGGTAAGACCATTTTTTGGTTCATCACTACCGAGGGGGAGGTGATGTGAGCACGTCCGCATTTAAAATGTGCCAATGGGAGTGTTCTGTAAGGCACGAATTAGGCGCTCAAGTTCCGCACTACCATGGAGAAGCGGTAAACTCCAGCGCACTTCGGTCGGACGGAACACTCCCGATTTTTGGGGCCCCCTAGGGACGACTGACTTGTGGGTCACTGATGGAGCACCATACCATCAGCAAGCATCCACCTCGTGCGCAACTCACGAGTTCTCAGTCGTCCCTACCCCCATAGGTTATTTAACCTACCTGGGAGATGTTCGAACTTTAATCCCTTCCCTAAAGATTCCAGCCAGCGCGCTTTGGAATAGAGCTACAGAAAGCTAAACATCAACAGTCCGCCCGCTGCCACCGCGCGCATTTCTTGGAAAATACGCGAACTGCCTCTCAACTAATTTCAAAAACAGATCAAAGAGCGCCTGATAACGCTCGGCCTGCGCCGGTCTGCCGTAAGCAAGCGCGTTTATCTGCAGCAGATGCGCCACGGACTCAATCGTGCTCAAGTAGTTATCCTTAGGTTGCTTTCGAATTATAAATTTTGATCGCAACGGCGCTTTAAAGCTAATCCGCTGAAGCTGCTTCAGGAACGGATTGCGATGTAGGATCTTACGCGCTTCAATCCAGGTTCCATCGACTACGATTATCGTGCTGTTTAAATCCAGCGGGACATCGGCTGCGTCGATTGATTCTCGGCCCGGATACAGTAAATAAGTTGTTTTAGCTTGTGCGCTGCGCGCAATGGACTGCTCCTCGAAACTAATCCCCCGAAGCAAGCTCACATTCGTGACCACGCTCCGCAGAAGCCGCGCCGTAGAATGATACTTCTTGCGTTCGTGTGGATGTTGCAGAATTAAAAAATTACAGTGCGCCGCAAACGGCTGAATTTCGGCACACAAACAGTGGGATGCGGGACGTAAACATGCGTAACAAATCGGGCGCGGCTCTCTGTTTGGATCGAAAGGCAGGTTTCGCACTTCTCAACCTGCCCCACTTACCCGACCTTTGGCGCGCGAATCATCAAGATGGGCACATCCGTCCGATGTCGGATATTTTCGGCCACGCTCCCGAATATAAGGTCTCCTAAAAACTTATGGCCATGGGTCGCCATGGCGATCAAATCGCATCGCTTTGCCTGAGAGACTTCTAAAATCTCGTGCCAGGGCTCACCCTGTGCCAAGACGGTTTCGGTGGCAACACCGGCCTCATT
>CAZVWV010000074.1:0-18862 GCA_964631745.1 uncultured Bdellovibrionales bacterium | reverse complement strand
AATATCCCTACTCTGCGCCGCGTTTGTAATTTACCCGGGGTTTTTGAGCAGCTACTAGGAAATCTTATAGCTGCAATGAATTTATAGAGTTAGCGTTTTTAAGTCAGCATTAAGTTTAAAGCACTTTAAGTTTTGGGAGTGGAGAGGTGCTTCTACGCGTTCCAGTCAGGAAAACCCCCCTATACCGCGGGCCGTACCGGCATGAAGCGTGAGCAATTTGGGTAGACAGCCGCATTGTTGGGTGGCCACCCAGCGGCCGGGCCAATTTTCGGGCGAGGGATTTTGCTGCCACTTTGGTAACCAAAAATTTTTATGCTCGCGTCTTCAACTACTTGGCGCTGGAATATTCCTTTCGTTGGGGGGCCCTATTCGATTACTTGGTTAAATCGCAAATCGGCACGGGACTTCTTTGGCGAGGCTTATACCAGGCCCCTAGGTTAAATATCTATGCCTCGTCTCAGCTGCTGTTTGTGACACACAAAAAAAACTCGCCAACTGCGGAAAAGAAAGCCCCTTTCCCGCTAGTTGTAAGAACAACTTACGCGGCATCAAGAGCTCTGCCGCAAACCAGTTCGCTTCAGAATTAGCGAGATCGTTTAAGTCTTCATAGCGCTGAGCTGCGATCTGTTTCTTACCTTGCTCGGAATGAAGAAAGTAATGTCCAAGTTCATGAGCGATATTAAATCTGGCTCGTTCAGTAGGCGCTATCGCTTCAACCCTTATCAAGAAATCATTTAAACCTCGCACAATCAAACTTTCCGGGGCCAGCCGCCATTTATCCATGGTCAAGAGCTCAATCACTCCTCCCAGACGAGAGGTAACTAAACCATGCAAGTCCCCACCTGGCTTCAGTGCGATGGCTTCGGCCACTGCACCTGCCGCCCTTTCAATAACTTCCCTTGAGTAATTACTGGGCTCAGGAACAGGAAACGGTGACCTTGATTGATTGGTGGCTAGCATTTTCTCACTCCCAATACGTTGAGAGCTAGTTTCAAAGAACTTTGTCGTTAAGTCAAATTTAAGATACCCAGACTGAAAATATAGGCGAAAAGTGTAGGTTCTAACCGGCCTCTTCTAAGAAGAGCCACAATAATATTCAATAGTTGGGTTGGCTAGACCGAGCAGCCGACCCCGCCCAAGAATTACCTAAAAATACGCCGGAAAATTTCGTCAGCGAGAGAGTGCCCTCGGTATTGACCAATGAAGAGCGCGCCGCAGCCAAAAAGCACATTGTGACAGCAGTGGGGCGGTTCGATTGGGCAATTAAGACCTCCGGCGCATCCGCTCAGAACCGAATGTCACTTACTGATGAGGTAATCAATTGATATTGTTAGCAGAAGCTTTCCGTCCCCGGCATTCTCGGCCTACACCTTAGAGGTCATCCACAAATTCTTCGTGCTCTTCGCGCTCTTCGTGGTTAAATTGTTTAATATATTCACCACGAAGAGCGCGAAGAGCACGAAGAATTTGTGGACTGCCTCTGCGACTGACGTAGAGAAGAGAAACAAAGCCACTTTTTAAGTAGCATCAATAGATTGCCTCCTCAGTAAGTGACATTCCGCTCAGAACCGCGCTGAGCGAGATCTCCGCCCTTGCCATTGCTTTCATTCTCATACGCTTATCCTATCATTCAGACTGGGCGGGAATATGACGGTGCCCCTTATGTAGCACCACTCTAATTATGCCATCTAAGCTTAAGCTAATTAAGCTTAGAGTTCGGATTTATTGAGGCTATCTCTGAATCGAATAAGACGGATACAAAGACCGTACTTGGGCAGAATCACTCAGATCCTTTGGTAATCTTAAGAGCTATAGCGCCTTCTTTGGGTTGTCCGTATATTAACGGATAGATGGCCTTGCACGTGGCGTTCGGTACCGCCCGTTGGTGATTAATTGAGAGGATGCTTGAACAACTGGTTTTGTTGGGATTCGCGCGACCTAAATCGTTTGCTGTTGGCTGAGTCGCCGAGCGAACTTGCCGATATCGCCCGTCGGCGTGTTGAGCGGCACCCTTGGGCGAAAAGCTGTAGCGCTTGGAATTTTAGTGTGCCGGAAGGTAACCGGCAAATTACAATTTTCGGAGCGGGTATGTATGGGCAGTCGGTTAGGGAAAACCTGATTGGGCTTGGCGCAAAAGTTGTAGCATTTATTGATAATGATCCGAAGAAGTGGGGGAAGACTGAAAAAGGTGTTCCGATCCATTCGCCCGGGGATTTGCACGATCTTGCTGCCAAAAGCATACTGGTCATAGCTGTCAGCAATACGGGCGCTATTCAGCGTCAATTGAATGAAGCCAACATCTGTTACGCCTTTGCTGAACGTTCGGGGGAGCTGGGACTAATTCCATCCCATTCGCTGCTTAACTCAATAGCTGAGCTCGAGGCACTGCAAGCAGGATGGCGGGACGAATTTTCGCGTCAGACCTTGATGGCGGTGCTTAAGGCCAGAATTTTTCAGGATGTGAGCTTCTATTTGGGCGGCAGCCCGTTTCTGCATAAAGTTACCTGCAACATGCAATATTTTGTTCCGGAGCTTATAAGTTTGTCCGGTCAGGAACATTTTGTGGACTGTGGGGCCTGTGATGGTGATGCCATCTTCGACTTATACTTTAGGACGGTCGAGCTGGGGCTACCCGCCCCTCGAGTCACGTCCTTTGAACCGGATCCTGTAAATGCCGCCAGGCTTGCGCAACTGGAGACGGTCTTATCTTTGCCGAAATTTGAACGCATCCAAGCGGCAGTGGGAAACTCCAACCGGCTCGATAATCCGGCGGCCTTCTTCAACTGCCGTCCTGAAGACAGCTCTCGAAGTGAGATCCAGGTTACTACCTTGGATACAGCGCTGTCCGGGATGAAACCTTCCTTCATTAAAATGGATATTGAAGGATACGAAGTCGATGCTTTAAACGGTGCTAAGGAGGTGATCAGATCTAACCGACCAAAATTGGCGATCTGCGTTTACCATGAGACCAGCCACATCCTGGCGATCCCTCAGCTGATTAAGACATTGGTTCCAGAATACAGGCTGGCTTTAAGGCATCATTGCTACAATCAGCTTTGGGAAACCGTCTGCTATGCAACCCTTTGAAAATTAAGTTTTAGAGCGTGGCTATATGAGCTTGGATGAAACCTGCCAGAACTTAACCAGCTTCACCTGCCCAATCTGCCGGTGTAGTGAGGGTCGTGCATTAGGGGAAGCTTTTTTTCAGGTAATTGACGGCAGTGCCATCGATGGAAAGATGCGTTTGATAGCCTGCGCATCTTGCGGCCTAGTGCGGTCCCAAACCAGTTCTGGGGTTAAGGACTACAACGAATACTATGAGTCGAGCAGTTACAGCCGCGAATATCTGAGCAAGCCTCTTCCAAGTCGAGATAAGGAGTATTTAAGAAATATCGCCTCGGATCTGAAGACTTTCATGCGCGCTTCGGACGATCTAGTAGTTGATCTGGGGTGCGGAGCCGGACATCTGCTTACCACGCTTCGAGAGCTCGGATCTTCTCGTCTACTCGGGTTGGACGTTTCAGCGAGCTGCTGCAGATTGATTGAAGAACTCCATGGAATTCCTTGTCGCCAGTCCTCATTCAACACCCTCCCAGCGGAGTTAAAGACGGCCCGAATACTGGTGCTCTCGCACGTCCTGGAACATATTCCAAACCTGGACGAGGCCTTAACCTCAATCAGAAACAGCTTATCAGACGACGGGTATTTATACGTCGAGGTTCCGGATACCTCCCTTTTTGAAAAGTACACCAACGGCTACCCGCTAAAGATGCTTTTCCTGTTACATCTTACCCACTTTTCGCCGCTCTCTTTGAGAAATCTTATGACCTCCTTTCAATTTGAGGTGCTAAACTCCGGCACGCGCGTTCGTTACGAGTTCGATGTTCCCATCCCCTGCGCCTGGCTTGTCTGCCGGAAGGGGGTTGGTAGCTCCTTTGTTCGGGATACGGCTCTTCCAGAGCGATTCGCGCTCTGGGTTAGGGAGAAGAAACTTGATCCCAATGGCGAACTCGCGCTGCTGGCACGCGAGCAATCACCAACCTATGTTTGGGGCTTGGGTGCCCATGCCCAGATTGCGCTTGGCATGAGTCCGCTTAAGGACTGCAATGTAGTCGGATTTATAGACCGGAGTTATTCTCAATCGGGAAGCACTATAAGGGGAGTGGCCATTCAAGGTCCTGATATTTTAAAGAAGCTGAAGAAGGGCGACACGGTGGTGATCGCTGCGCTTTCGCATGCGCCCGAGATGACACGTTCCCTTGAAGAGATCGGATTTAGCGGCAAAGTAATCGTGCTCGATATGGGTAATTATTCAGAGCCGGGGTAAGCCGCCGTCCGCAAGGCCCAGCGCGTATTTTATGCTGTTTTGAAACTACCGTTGCACAGGTAATCCAGAATAAACTTTACCTCTTTGGAGAAGGGGCTGGTTCCAGTGAGCAGGCTTTGAGCTTCGAGCCTTGAGTCGCGTAAACTCCCCGGTCCTTTGTAAGTTCGTTGGCCGGTTAAGGCTGCCGCGCTCAACTCAGCCCCTCCGCCCCAAGCCAGGTATTCAGCGAAGTAGAGGTAGATTGCTCGGTGCACTGCCTCTTCTCGGTCTGCCAGGGTCTTACCGTGAAGTTCTGGTAAGCTCTCAGCTAACAGTCTCTTCATACGCAGGAATTGGGCCGAAAATTCGGGCGAAGAGATCCAGTGTAACGGATCGCAGAGTGTCTTTGCATCCGAAGCTCCGTGTACTTGCCGCAGCATGTAAAAGTGATCGAGTTTCTTTGCTTTGCCTAAGCAATGCGCCAAGAATGAAGGCAAAATCTCGGAAAATTCCTTATCCCCTGCATAGTCAGCGGGCCAGAGCCTTTTTAGCAGGTCAAGCCGGTAGGTGGAGTAGAAAGTAGTGCAATAGCAGCGCGCATGGGCCTGCAAGCGCTCGAGTGCATCGGGTTCCTCACGCGAGACCTGCGCGTACTCGACTAAGTTTGTAATTTTACGCTCTGCCGAATCGGTCCTCATTGCAAGACTGCATAACATGGAGTGACCGTGTGCCAAGGCGTAATCAGGGTTGTTGCAAAGAAATTCGGCGCAAGCCCTAACCGTTGCCGGAACTAGGAAGTCATCATCGGCGTTTATGACAGCACATGGAGTATTAACCCATTTCAAGGAGCAGGAGATCTTACGGCCAAAATCCAGTTCCGGGGGAAAGTGGATGAAATTAAGCGGCAATTTTTTGGAATAATCATTAATCAGAGCAAACAGCTCTTCGTGATAAGTTTGGTCGCTGGAGTCGGACACCACTATGGGCAGGGCTTCTGTATTGGCCTTTTCGAGGTAAGCCAGTACACGCCGTAAGAAATTTACCCGGTTGCGGGTGGGGATAATAATAGTTGCCAGGGTCATAGTGTCAATCTCCTAAACACTTGAAAGATCTCCGCTTATTGAAAAGATGAAACTTAGCACCCTGGGGATTCATCTATAAAAGCTAGAGCTTCTCCGGAATTTTGATGGCTCCCCGCCGGATCGGCCTCACTAAATCCGTATTGCAGTGGCAATATATTTAAGGTCAAGTATTTGATGACGATACTATAAAGCAGCTCTTAATTGAGAAGGCTTTTTATCGTCACTCTAGCAAGAATCGCCAGATAGGAGACGTGAATGAAAGCAAAGCTAAAGCCCCGTATTGAACTAGAAGGTCGTACTCCTCTTGAAACGGTAATCCCGCTCTCCGTTCCCTTTCTGGTATTCCTTGATCCCTCCAGCGCCTGCAATTTCAAATGCAAGTTTTGTCCGACTGGAGACCGCGAACTTATCAAGTCTGTGGGTCGTAAGCAGATCGGGATGAACTATGAGGTCTTCTGCAAAATAATCGACGACATGCAGAGTTTTGAACATCCCATTAAAGTCCTACGCCTGTACAAAGAAGGGGAACCTTTGTTAAACCGTAGATTTACGGACATGGTTCGATATGCCAAGAGTAAAAGCGTGGCGCATAAAATCGATACCACAACCAACGCCTCTTTGTTGAGTCCCGAGAAGAACTTGGATCTGATCGATTCAGGTATTGATCGGATCAACGTTTCCATCAACGGCATGTCGAGCGAAACGTACGTTGACTTTACCGGCTACAAGATGAACATGGAGGAGCTCGAGGCCAATATTCGTCATCTCTACGAGAACCGCAAGAATACCATGATCGTAGTGAAAATAGTGGGGGACATTCTTACCGAAGAAGAGCGGGGCAGATTCCTAAAAACCTTTGGTGACTATGCCGACCGAGTATTCGTGGAGAACGTCTCCTATTGTTGGCCCGAATACGAGATTAAAGACTATATGAACGTGGAGATCACCAAGGGCATTTACGGCCAGGAAATCCGTGAAGTGCAGGTCTGCCCATATCTCTTTTATTCAATGGCGATCAACTCAGACGGTACGGTAAGCGCATGTTTTATAGACTGGGCCCGAAAACTTGTTATCGGCGACGCCAAAACGCAAAATATAGTTGATATCTGGAACGGTAACGAAATGTACGAATTACGCCGGCAACATCTGGAGCTAAAGCGCAAGCAAATTTCCCCCTGCAATAACTGCGGTCAGATAGCGCATGGTATGCCTGATGATATCGATAAGTTTGCTCCCGAGTTCTTGGAGCGCATTAATAAAGCGCACAAAACAAGAGTTGGCACCGGAGATATAGGCAGTGCGCCCAAAGCGTCTGTCCTTAAAGTTCTGACTTGACGTGGCCGCTCGTGAAACACGTTCTTGTCACAGGTGCCAGCGGATTCATCGGACAACATGCCTGCCATGTATTGAGTGCTAGAAAGGATGTTTCCTTGATAGTGGCTACCCGCGAGCTTGCGCGCAGCCAGGAGCTGGCCGATCGTTTTGGCGCTCGGGCGGTAGAGATAGACGTAACCAAACCAGTTGAAGACGAACTCGACCGTATAGGCCCCATAACGCATCTCTTGCATCTTGCCTGGGGGCATTTGCCGGACTACCACAATCTTGCGCACATGCAGAGTGAACTCCTTGCGCACTTCTCTTTTTTAAGAACCATGTTGAAGCGCGGTGTCAGCCATCTTGGGGTAGCCGGCACTTGTTATGAATTCGGATTACTGGAGGGAGGGCATGCACCCGACGCTTTAACTTCACCGGTTACAGCTTATGGACTCGCCAAAGACAGCTTACGGAAGATGTTACAGCTCTTAAATAACGAGCTGACGTTCGAACTCTATTGGTTAAGGCTATTTTTTCTCTATGGCCCCGGCCAACGTCCGAACGCATTACTACCGCAGCTTGAGGCAGCCATTGCGCGAGGGGATACAGAATTCAAGATGTCGGGCGGCGAGCAGGTGCGCGACTACCTACGGGTAGAAAGCGCCGCTCGGCAAATGGTAGACACACTGCTTAGTGGCAGTCCGGGCAAGATCGTCAATATCTGTTCGGGTCGCCCCATTAAGTTAAAGGAATTTGTGCAGGAGCAGATCAAAGAGCGTGGCGCGCATCTTACCTTAAAGTTAGGCTATTATCCTTATCTGGCGTACGAACCGATGAGTGTATGGGGAATTCTTCCCCCTTCCAGGAGCCTCTGACGCAGCGGCAGGCGAAGCGCTCAAATCACCCCTATGTCGCACCGCGAGCGATGATTGACCCCAAGCAAACCGGGGTGATAGAACCTGGAGTAAGTCCCGTTCGATCTCGATCTATTGCTAAGGTGACTGCCTGATGGAACTCAAAAACACTCGTATTATTCACGTAACGCCGCATATGGGGGGTGGAGTTGGACGTGTGCTTATGAATTTATGCGAGGACTTCGGAAACCTAATAGACACGCCTCCTGAGATCGTCTGTCTGGACTATCTTAACGAGTCAGCGGTTGAATGGGCGCGAGCTAGAGGCATAGCTGTGCTGGCCGATGCCAGGCATTGCCTTGATAAAGCTTTCAGTCTCTTGGAAAGGGCCGATATTGTCCATCTACATTGGTGGAATCATCCTCTGGCGTATGATTTTTTACGACGCATGGGCAACGTTCCCTGCCGCCTTGTTATCTGGGCGCATGTTAACGGGTATAATCCTCCCAACATTTTCAGGGAGCATGTCTGCCGCTATCCGGATAAATTCGTGCTCGGGACCGGATATAGTCTCGAGCAGCCTTTGATTAAGAACATGGATCGGGCCTGGCGCGACACAAACTTGAGGGTAGTCTTCGCTTCGCCCGGTTACCGACATTGCGCCGGCATTGAGCCGAAAATACACGAAAAGTTCAATGTCACTTATATCGGGACCGTTGATTATTCCAAGATGCATCCGAATTTTGTGGAGCTTTGTAGTTCAATTGCGGTGCCTAATGTTCAGTTCATTGTCTGCGGCGGACCGGCTGAGCAGCTCTTGCGTGAAGAGGTACAGCGCAGAAAGTTGCAAGAGCGCTTTGATATTAGAGGTAGCGTTAAAGATGTGCCGGATGTTTTATCGCAGTCGGATGTCTTCGGTTACCCGTTGATAAGCGGGCATTACGGCGCGAGTGAGGTGGTTCTAATTGAAGCCCAAGCCGCCGGTATACCGCCTGTAGTGCTCGATAACGGTGTCGAACGTTTTATTGTAGAGGATAAAGTAACCGGCTTTATCGTATCTTCTCCGGAGGAGTATAAAGCAGCCGTTGAGTATCTATATTCTAATAAGGAAAAAAGACGCTCGATGGGAGCGGCCGGCCGAAGAAGGGCGGCGGAGAAATTTCATATTGGGGTTACAAGCTCGGCCTGGCTAAATATCTATAGGGAAGCTTTAGCCGGTAAAAAGCGACTCCATGACTGGACCTGCCGCGCGTCATTCGAAGAAGGGGAGGGCAAGGCTACGGAACTCTTCTTTAGCGCTTTGGGAGAGAGTGATGTGGGTAAGACACTGCGTGCGCTACTGCAGTCTCGCTCACACGATAAAGATTTACGAAGTAAGATCCAATCATTACCGCCTGTGTTTTTTGGGAACTCCAACGGGAGCGCGAAGCAGTATGCGCACTTCTTCCCGGAAGACCCCGACTTGGCCTATCTGGTGCGGGCCTTAGAGCAGATCGGAACTTAAGTCGTGTTACGAACTTTTCTCCGGCTGCGAGTCCCGATACGTAGTATGCGGCTTCATCGGGCTAGTCGCGAGTGACTCGCATTATAACGCGTCTTGGACCTCTCGCTACGGAGTTAAGTTCATAACACGCGCTAGCTAATTTTACCTGCAACGTCTCAAATATCCGCTCTTTGAAGCACTAATGAGAAGCTTGTTATCGATGGAACTATCAATCTCAAATTGATTGTTTTTTGCAAGGAAGGCCTGCACTGCTGTGTAGGGATTATTTCCTTTGCCCCAAGGCCGGTCGGCAGTCGATCGGGAATCGTCGGGAAGAAATTCCACACCCGTGTCCGCAACCACGCAATAGCATCCTATGCTAACTAGCGGCGAATACAGTTCGAGCTCCTTCAGCACATGCGCGTGGGAGTGGTTCGAATCGAGGGAGACCATGATGCGTTTTGCCTTTTGAGCATGCCCCATTACCTGCGAAACCGTCTCAGGGGCAATGCTGGATCCCTGGATCAGTGTAACCCTTTTGCTGAGTGGATGATTTTCTATCGCCTCTCGATTATGGGGACGAACGTCAATATCCACGCCTAGCACATGTCCGTTTGACTGCAACAGTTCAAGGATGGAAGCGTAAAAAATAACCGATCCGCCTCGGGCTACTCCGGTTTCGATCACCAGGTCGGGTTTGGTGTTCCAAATCAATTCCTGCATCGCTACGATGTCGTTCGGAATCTGGATAATAGGCATGCCCAGCCAGGTGAAGCTATGTGAGTATTTATATTTTTGAATGGCTTGATTCCATTGGAGTGAAACCTTTGCCAGCTCCGGATCGGCGCCTTGGGCGGCGACGTTGCCCGCCACCTCTCTCTTAAATTCCTCTCTATCGTCCATATACGACCTATCTATTCTTTACTAAACCGCAAAATCGCCTTCTCGCTACTGCGCGCATGTCAGGCCGGGGATGTTATGCGCAGTGACTAAGTTAACTGCTATATTCAGCTTTAAAAAGGGTATTATTGCACGACCCTAAAAGAGTGCAGGAAATCTTATAACCCCAGTGAATCTATACCGTTAGCGTTTTTGTGATCGCATTGGCGACTTTGAACAGGATACCATCGTAGTATTTGCCAGAAATTCCTCTGTGAAGAACACTTCTGGCAGATAGATTCATACCCGTTTCTGTAACTGAGTAGATCTCCCCTGGAGATCTCTTTAATCGATGAAGAACGCAGCTGCGCTCACTACGTATCGAACGCGAGAACCGCGCTTCGCATCCCTTGGAACCAGGATTTGCCAACTTTGGCTGCGGCAGACTTTAGGTACTTTACCGGACCCACAAGACGTCGGAGTAACGGTAACGTCGGTCAGAACTCCGCTTACACGAAATTCATCAACTTGAGTTCGAACCAGATTGGCAGCATAGGACGAAGTAACTGTAATGCATGGATCCGAGGCATAGCTTAGCGTTGGGGACAAAATAACTTCAGCGCATATAGCGACTTATTACTTTTCAAAGTTTCAACGGAGTGGCGCCCCCCCCCCTTCCCCAGCCCTCCACAAAATCCCCTGGCACAGTGGTTGCTAGAATAACTCCCTAGTAGTTTAAACCCTAATAGGTGGTGTGTGGGTTAGGCAATAAATCAGTAACTAGGGGTTTTATGGAACAGCAGTATCGTTCCTTTCCGTATCTAGGATTAAGAATATTTCTGATATCGTATTTGCTTTTTCCGAGCCAGGTGTTACTGGCGGAGGGGCGAGTTGGTGGTGGTCGAGCGCTGGCGAGAGAGGTCCCGGTGCAAGACGCGGAGTTTAGCGAGGAATCTATTTCTGATTTCGGTAGTGATGCTGACACTGGCACGGAGACTGGCACTGATACTGGCACTCAGAGCGCGTTATTGGATGATTTAGATGGTCAAGCGATAGCCCCAAACCTTACCAGCGCCGACGGGCCACCGCTTGTTACTAATGGGGGGGAGGAGAATGTTGAGGGTACGGTTCCCGCGCCAAGAGATGGCGGCGATTCGCCTAGCGGTGGTTCGACTGAGAGATTTTTTGCGGAGAGCGGTGATAGTCGCTACTCGATTCCCATACCTGTCCCAGCCGGGCGCGGTGGACTAACACCGAGCATCGGACTCTCCTACAGCTCAAGTAACTCAAGCACCGATATTGTTGGTAAGGGCTGGTCGCTTTCGGGGCTATACAAGATTGAGCGTTCTGGGCCTGGCGGGTCTCTGCCAAGCTTTGGAGGGGGAGGGGATGTGTTCAATATCTCCTCTCCAATAGCATCCGGAGAGCTGGCCTGCCTTGATGTAAATCAGCAAGATGATAAATGGATTTGTGGTAGCACCTACGAGACTATTCAAAGATCCTTTGCCAAGATTAAGCGCGACATAACCAACAATCTTTGGACAGCGACCGGACATGACGGTACGGTTTATACGTTTGGCGGTACAACCGAGACCACCCGAGGAAACGGCACAGGCGACACCTCTTTCGACCTCACTCACACCTGGCTCATTCGCAAGGTGCGCGACCTTAAAGGAAACAGTATCGAGTACAAGTGGCAGTCAATAACTGGGCATGTCTCTATTGAGTCGATAAGTTACTCGGGGCGAAAGATTTTGTTTCGCTATGAGCCGTTTAGCGCTAGCGCAGCTCGGCGTCTTAATATGGGCAGAGGAGACGTTGACTACCTAAGTCAGTTCTTAAAGAAGATTTATGTAGTATATAACGGCAATACTCTAGGGGGCATGACCCTTGATTACAACGCCACTGGCGCTGCGCCGAACCCAGCAACTGAAAAATACCTAACAACTGTTCAGCAGTTTGGGCCATTAACTGGCAGCGTAAGTTTGACAGACATCACAGACACTTCGGTGAGTCCGCCTGCTTTCCCGGAAAAAGTCACCTTTAAATACTCCGTCCAGCCCATAAGCTCGCAGAATAGCGGCGCTTGGGAGGCGTTTGATACTTCCTGGAACGTACCGGTAGCGTTTGCCGACCCCAGCCAGAAGGAACAGCAGATCAGATTCGGTGATTTCAACGGCGATGGATTAACTGACATAATCAAGGCAGAGAAGACGCTTGGCGGCGGTGGTCAGGAGTGGGCCGCGTCTCACGGCATCTATCTTGGGACGGGTGTAAACGAGCAGGGATTTTCGAGTAGCGAAATCGCAAATGGCGCAAACGCGATTACCTTTGGTTTTGGTTACTCTAACGCCCAAGACAATCTAGGTCTAAGTATTGGCGACTTTAACGGAGATGGCTGCTCTGATGTGTACGAAGCTTACGGGAGCTACCCGTGGCAGGACTACATTAAGCACCGCTTACACTACTCAAACTGCGGCGCAAATAATCAAAGCCTAGCCTTTAACTGGACTGAAACAAATGGCCCGCGCGCGTTGGATCTCGCTGAGAACAGCGCTCGCCGCACAGTTGATTACGGCGTAAGGACCACAGATTTTAATCAAGATGGGCGAACGGATCTATTTAAGGTTTGCAGTACAAAGTCGGTGTATGTGCCAAGCCCAAGCAACCGTTGTGGCGACGGTGGGTTGTACTTAAGCTATGGGAGCACTGCTGGTGGATTTAGGTGGCTGGCTGATATCTCGACTCCGATTCACATCGATGAGGACGACCCCCTTGAATCATTCAAGCAATCCTATAACTCATTTTTTTCAGACAAGTTCTTGCTTCAAAATATCCCATTCCCCTACGGCTGGCCGCACGCAACTCTGTTCGGAGTGAGCTTTTCTGACTTTTATCTGCCTTTTAGTTATGAGTACGAAAATTACCCCGAAGCTTCAGGTAGCGCAGGAAACTCACTTATCGATATCAACGGCGACGGCGCCTTAGATATCATAGCTCCTCGGGACAGCCATTACGCTACTACTTATACCAAGATAAATGGACCAACCGACCAGATTTTTTGGGGAAATGGCAGGAACACGCCCGAGGGTTACTTTGGCTTTACCTGGTTTTCGCCGTTCGCGAAAGCTGGGGCGCCCTACATGCCGCAGATCTCGCAAAACATTCCGGAGTTCTACAACCAGTCGCATGAGAGCTTGGGCCGAAGCTTTATGGACCTAAACGGCGATGGATTAATCGATATCCTTAGCCCTGAAGGCGGTTACATAAACGATGGTATTAGAGGTGATTTCGTCTCGCCGTTCATTCGCTGGATCGGTCCCGATGTGCGCTATAAACCAGCTTCGCAGATTATACTGGTAGATCCAGCCCAGCGCGGCGCTCCTACCGGATTCCAAGCACTCGACATTAACGGCGATGGTTTAGAAGACCTAGTACAAGCTGGTGGCACTACAAACTACAATCAGCAGTACGGAGCAGCCTTAGCGCGGGGATCTTACCCGGGGCTACTTAAGAGCATCACTCTGCCAACAGGGGGCACAGTGAACTTCGAATACAAGCCCTCAACTGATCGCTCAGTCCACAAATGGGATGGAATAAATTCGCGCATGGGGCGGATTAAGCAGCTTGTCGCAAAAATTGTCTTGGACGATGGCCGCGCCACAGACACATCGCGTATCGTTACTGAGCATGAATACTTTAACGGCAATCAAATCAATGCCGAAGAGAACCAATTTTTCAAACCCTACTGGCGCTACCGAGCCTTTGGTGGCTTTGAGCGGGTTCGGATTACTAAGAATCCTGCCACACCGGCGCAGGTAGTTACTGAGCGCTGGTACAATAACTGGGACCCGTTCCTAAATGGTAAGCTTCGCTTTGAGTTAGTAAGTTTATCCGGCTCTGGAGAGGAGGATCCAGCGTGGACACCGAGCCTTGATTCCATCACAGCCCAAAGCCTTATTTCCTTTACCGAGAACACCTACCAAGAGCCGGACTATAACGGCGGCCAGGTACCGTTTTTTACCCCTCTTCTTACTACTAGGTCGTACAAGTTTGAAGGGGAGAAGAGCATTAGCATCGAGAGTCGTAAGTCGTATAGCTACGACCAGAGCTCCGGAGCTGTTACAGTGGTGAGTGACGCTATAAATGGCGAACCAAGCTTAGATGACCCGCACCCGATGGTGATTACCCGCAATTATGTGAAAAACCAGGCCTTGGGGCTGGTACTCCCGTGCAGCGAGAAAAGTGCTGAGCTAGTGGGCGGCGCGCAAGTCCCGCTTACTCTTACCATGACCGGGTATCCTGGGACGACTCTATCGCCTGACAATTGCAGCGCCGAGCCAAGTTCGCCTTACTCTTACGGCACTGTGACCTACGGTTACAAGAATGGGAGTATTAGCTCGGGGTTAACGCGAGCGGTTTGTACCCAGTTTGATAGCTGGGGGAACGTTGAAAGCACCGCACCGGCAACCGTCGCTAACGGTAACGTGTTTTGCGCCTCGGACCGCGCCAAAACGGTAACGTTTGACTCGGTGGACCACGTGCTCCCAATCTCCACAACCGAGGCGGGGCTTACTGCCACGGTGACGTATCACCCGCAGTTTTTGCGTCCGGAAAAAGCTGTGGCTGCTACCGGCGTAACTACCACAACCATCTACGACTCTCTCGGGCGAGCGCAAGAGACGCGCTTCAAAGCGGGGCCAAGTCAGCCAGAGGTTACAACGGCCAAGATTGTTTACAAAGACACCCTGGTTGGTCAGCAAAGTAATTTCTACACTGAGAGCTACAAGCTCCTTCAGCTAAAGGACGCAAACGGAAATCCCCGCGAAAACTGGGCTGTGAGCAAAACATACCTTGACGGCTTAGGACGCGCTTATTACTCAGAGAGCTACACTACCTTAGCTGCTAGCAGCAAAGTCTGCTCCGGAACTATCTTTGACGAGGGCGGTAGAGCCAAGATTACCACTATGCCGCTTACTACTAGCGCGCAGTGTAACCGAAACCTTTACAAAATCTCATACGGCAACATCCTTCTTCCGCCGAATGCCCAGGTGCCGCGCTCGGTCACTGAGTACGATTACCAGGGCCGGGTGAGTTTTGTTGAAGCGTCGGACGGTAGCACCCTTCAGACTGATTTTAGCCTAGAGACTTTAGCGCTACATGGGCAAACCATCACCGTTCAGGTCAGCACCGCCTACGCCGGTGACGAAGCTGATAGAGCACGTTCCGAGTCCCTAACGGACCTTAGAGGAAACCTTAGAGCTGTGCGGGAGTACGAGCACGGAGTGCAAACCAGCTCGCCCTTTGTCTCGCTCTATAACTACGACGCCCAGGGCAACTTGATAGAGTACACCGACCACTACGGCAACAGCTCTTGGTTTGAGTATGATTCCATCGGACAGAAGCAAAAAGTGCTAGATATGGACCTTTCAAATTGCGGCGATACCAAGGCTGAGAAGGAGCTCTGCGCTATGCGGTATTCCTACAATCAGTTCGGGGAGCTTGTCGAGCAGATTGACCCCCTTGGGCAGCGCTCAAGGAATCACTATGACGCAGTAGGGCGGCTCGTGTGTAACGATGTGGGAACTTTGGCGACCTCAGCCGCCGGCTGCGACTGCGCCGGTCTTGTAGCGCCTCCAACTGGAAGCGGACGGCTGTACGTAGATGCCGAAGACCAGTGCTTTACATACAACACAGCTCAAGGCACCGAAAGCGCCCCTAACTACGATGCTGGTGCGCTGCAGACCACAGTTGACAGCTCCGGCACAACAGCTGTGCGGCACACTGGGCCGTTAACCATGGAAGAGGAGCGTTGGATCTGCGTCAACCAGTTTGTGGCGGGCGGATACTCTGTAAGTTGCCAAGGAGCCAAAGGGGTAAGCGAGACAGATGCAGCAGGTGTAGCGCTATCGCGAAAAATAACCGACCTAAGCCGAGGCGGAGACGCTACTACAAAAACCGTGAAGCTCTCATACGACACCAAGGGACGCCAATCAGGGGTTACCGTTGATGGGCAATCAGTGGCAGGAAGCTTTCAGTATAACGACAGTGCCGGGCAGGGCGAACTAAAAAGCTTTAGCATCAACTTACCAACCGGAGGAAATCCGCTTATTACCTCATTTGCTTACAACGATCTTAGCATTTCAGATATTACAAAACGTAACTTTAAGCTAAGAGAAAAATCTACTTCGCGCGGCACCCAAAGCATACAAGGCTTTGTGATTGAGAGCTACGACAAGCTCGGCAACATAGCACGGCTTCGGGACACCGGCGCTCAAAGCGGACTTGGCGAGAGCTGGGACTATTCTTACGACAAGCTAAACCGCCTGACTGGCGTCACCGTCACAGCACCAAGCAATATAGTAGATACTGTTTCGTTTCAGTACGACGCCATCGGCAACCGTTTGAATTTAGACCATGAATCAAGCGCCAACCTTACTGGAGAGAGCCCGCTTATGTCGCCATTTCAGCCAATGGCGGACATTACAGCAGATGGCAAGGTTAACTTGTCTGACTTGGTTCACTTTGGTACCGCGTTTAACACTGGGGCTAATAGCAGCGAGCACCCGTACGCTGATCTTGATCTGCAGCCCGGCACAATCGATCAGCGCGACTTGCAAGTTTTTGTCTCCCAGTTTGCGCCCATAGTCGGTGATGACGATGTCAGTAACTTTGGACCACGCTGCCTTGCTCAAAACGTAGCCAAAATTCAATGCGAAAGCTTCTACGGCGGCCTAAGCAACATTAGCTGCCCCGGCTACTGCAGTGGTGGCCAAGAGAACGAGCCGCCACCAACAAATCAAGTAAGCTGGGTTTACGGAGCAGACTACTACGATGGCGGCGAAGCTGGCCCCCACGCCGTAAGCGCAGACTCCAGATATAACGTCTACCGCTATAACAAAGCAGGAAACCTAGAACGCTACGGCGCAAGACGTATAGAATACGATAAGCGAAACCGCGTCTCTGGTATCTACAACGGACTAATTTTAACTACAAAGCCTGCGTATGGGACCGGCGAAAACAGAGTCGCCGAAGTGCGCTATAAATCATGCGTGCCAAATGGGTTAGGCGACGATTTCTGCTCAGGTTCCGAAGTAGTACAAGAAGGCGTGCGCCGCTTCTTCTTTGCCGACTACGAAACTACCGAAGACGACGCCGGGACCAACCAAGGGTATTTGGTTCTGACTGCTGGAACTTCAAGATTGATGGAGATCCCGTATACGACCGGGTATGACACTAACACCCGAATATTTCTGGCAGATCATTTAGGATCAGTACAAGTGACTCTAGATGGCGCCGGCAACTCGCAGCACGGTTACAGGACCTACTATCCCTTCGGCAAAATGCGAGCCGGCGAAGAGAGCAACGCGTTGAATCGCGGGTTCCATGGCAACAGGATAGACAACAAATCCGGAATTATCGACTTCGGCGCTAGGCAGTATGATCCGGTGCTGGGAAGATTCTTGGCTGCCGACAGTATCGTGCCAGAGGTGGGGAATCCGCAGAGCTGGAATCGGTATTCGTATGTTGGGAATAATCCGATGAATTTGGTGGATCCGACGGGGCACGCGGAGGGGCACTTTTCTCGGGGTATTCTGATTACCACATTCATTGGAGACCCAAGAATGAATAGTTTGGAAAGTGGAGATCAGGAAATTGCTGGCAAACCATTCCAAGTTGTCAGCGCACCCAAGTATGCACAAGACACCATCGCAGTGGCTGGTGCTGATGTACTTGTGAACGATCAACACGGCTCGAATTTTGGCTTGGAGAAAACAAGGTTTAATTCTATTATGCAAGGACTAGCTAACAGCAATTATGAAGCTTATGTGGACTTAAGTTGTTACGGAGCTGGTCGCGCGTCTTCTGTAATATCGAATGGCCTAGCAGAGAAAGCTGTTGGATATTTTGGGCTTCACTGGAGCTATAGCACCGCCCACTCAGTTGGTGATGTAGTAGAGCGATTATCTTCCGCTACTACTTCCTCCGTTACCCAGGGACAAGGCGATTACGCAAACACAGAAGTCATATTCGCTGGAGACGATGCTCACTCTCAGGCTCGAGCATTCAATCTCCTGACCAGGCCTATAGAGGTGGCTCAAGATATTTTGAGTCTAGGGGGTCCTGGACGATTCGCTCAAATATCTAGAGTCACGATCGCGGCCAGCTTTGGTGCAATTCAAGCACGCAACCAAGGTTCTTTCAACACCGACGGCGATTTCGAGTTTGCCACAGACGCCGGCATTTCCACTGGAATAGGAGTTCTTGGTGCCTACAAAGGAGCAGAGATGGGAATGAAGTTTGGCGGCCGGTTAGGCGGTTCAAAACCAGCAGGGTTCGCCGCCGGATCGCTAGTCGGTATGTTGGTAGGAGGCTCGATCGGGTATGCAGCTGGGCGATATGGAAGCGAAGCTGTTTTACGAAAGTGAGTAACCGATCAAAAAAGAATGATGGAAAGAATGGGACCCCCAATGACTCTGCCTGCTCCGAACCGTAAACCAATCGAAAAAGGTATCCGTTCACGGGGGTCAAAAAACGCCTGAAAAATAAGTGATAATTACGGGTATCTATCGTTCTAAAAATATGCCATACAATCCTTGGCAGGAGGGGCTGAGTGCTGTGTCATGAATCATGCACCTATCTAAGAAAGATCTCTGAGAACCAGAAGTGTTAAAGCGAACTGGAGCCACCCCACGGCCATTAAGTTACCTGACTTTATCCTCAAATTTATACACTACGAGGGGAACTGGCGTAAGATTTTGGGATTGATAGCTTTCATAATTTCAACTAAGTCCCGACTCGAGCCACCCTACTTTAACAGTTCGCTTCTTGGTCCAGGTTGATCTCAATAGTGCCTAATAGTTGTTTTGGGATCGAATAAGTATTGAAAAACTAGGGTGGCTCCCACGGCCATTAAGTTAAGCGTCTTTTGCTCGTAACTCGC
>CAZVWV010000073.1:0-18915 GCA_964631745.1 uncultured Bdellovibrionales bacterium | reverse complement strand
ATTGATTTGAAAGCATTTTCGCTGTACGAGACAGTAGTGACATTCCCTCAGAGACCATGCGCGGGGTCCGTCTTCCGAAGCGCGAAGACCAAGGGCCCAAGATTTAGCCTGGCCAATATAGGAAAACTGAAAAATTAACTTTGCGCTGGCCTGCGAATCGAGATCTCTGCCACGCGCCACCCGCCAGCGGCAAAGCTTAAACGAATCTCAATATCGCAAGCCAGCTCGCCGTGCTCGGGCCATTCGACCACCCGAAGTACATTCTCTGGCGCATCTAAATCCAGCTCTTCTGGTCGAGCTCGCACCCGATACAGGTCCCAGTGTTCAATGGTCAGTTTCTGGGTTTGATAAATATGTTGAAGCACAAAGGTCGGGGAGCTTACTTCTTCGTTTGCGCCCAAGGCGGATACCAAGAATTTCACTAAGGTTGTTTTCCCGGCTCCAAGTTCCCCGATTAGCCCTATGGTTTTACCGCCTGTAAGTTTCTCAGCGAGATCTCGTGCCAGCGCTTCAGTGTCAGCGAGGGCATGCAATTCGCGCCGAAGTATCACAGCTCACCCAGAGCAAAAGGTATGCGCCCAATTAAATCAGTTGCGATGATGGGCCCGTTGTGGCGGCGGTGGGCCAAGTCACCCGAGCGCCCGTGCACAAAGACTGCCGTCTTTGAAGCCTCAAGCAGGTCACCTTCAAACTGCCAAGCCAACGCAGCGATAACGCCGGCCAGAACGTCGCCGCTCCCCGCTGTCGCCATAAAGGGATTACCGCTGCTATTCACATAGGTTTCGTGTGCGCAGCAAACCACGCTGGAGGCGCCTTTTAACACCGCCACAGATGCGCCTAAATCCAAAAGGCGTCTGGCATTTAAGACTCTATCGCGTTGGATTTCGTTGGCCGTCACCCCCAAAAGCCGCGCAGCTTCGCCAGGGTGTGGCGTAATAACAGCACGCTCTAACATTTTCGCAAAATTCTTGGGTGCTACGGCGATTATGTTTAAGGCGTCGGCGTCAAGCACACAAGCTTTGCCCGCCTCGCTCAGGGATGCTAAGAACCTGTAAAGCAGTTTACTTGTGCCCGAGTCTGTTCCTAATCCCGGTCCAATTACGAAAACGTCTGCTTTTTCAATCCAAGCGCTTAGAGTGGAGAGCATCTTCGCATCGAAACACTCGCTCTTAGCGTTTCCAAGCGGAACTGTCATAATTTCCGGTACGGAATTGCCCATTCCCGGTAAGACCGAGCGCGTCACGAGTCCCGCGCCGGCCCGAAGGGCTGCAAGCCCGCAAAGTTCCGAGGCCCCGGGCATGGCGCGTGAGCCGGCCAGAACAAAAACGTGGCCGGAGTCTCCTTTGTGATGGGCTACATTCCGAGATAGTTTTCGCAAATTACCTGGCTTTAATAAGCGGACCTGTGTGCCAGCGCTGATATCGAGCCCAATCGGCACGATAACCACCTTACCACACAGCTCTCGGGCCGGGGATTGACGCATGCCTCGCTTAATCAATTCTACTGTAACGGTAAGGTCAGCCGATACTGCCCCCTCGTATGCCTCGCCAGTGTCGCAGTTAATTCCCGTTGGAAGATCGACCGCCATAACGAACGGGCGTTTCCCACTGCTCCCGGCCTGCTGCAAGCGCTGAACCACCTTCCCGATGCTTCCCCGCGGCGCCTCTTTTTGTCCGCTCCCTAAGAGCGCATCGACTACGATTCTGGCGCCCTTTAACAAATTAGTTAGGAACTGGTCGCCGATCACCTTGACGCTGGAATCGACCAGCGGCGATACCGGCTCGTCATAAAGATAAAAATCGATCTCGGCCCAGGTTAGCTTCTGGATCTGAATGCGACAATCGTTGCTGTATTTTGAGCTGGAACATAGAACGACTTTGGGATTGAATCCGGCTTCGATAATCAGGCGCGCTAAGACAAGACCATCACCTCCGTTATTACCTGGCCCCACAAGAATTAGGGTGTGGTCTAGAAGCTCCTTCTCTTTGGCGATGGCTTGAATCAGCGCATCAAACATGCCGTGTCCGGCGCGCTCCATTAGTTCCAACGAGGGGGTGCCGCTTGCGATGGTGGCTCGATCCATGGCGGCTATCTCGTCGGCAGACGGTAACAGCGCTGACTGAGAGGGATCCAAAATGGAATGCATATCTCTCTCTAAAGCGCTCCAATCTCGCGCTGAATCACCTCTACTAAATCAGCCGTATGCCTCTTACAAGCATCCTCGCTGTCACATTCCACCATTACCCTAACCTTATTCTCGGTTCCGGAGTACCGCACCAAGATACGGCCGTTATCACCGAGCTCTTTCTGTTTCTTGGAAATAAGCAGCTGTAAGGGCACGATCGAATCCAAGGGAATCTTCTTTGAGACTTCCACGTTCACAAGCTTCTGCGGGAAACGCACAAAACCCTCACACAGTTTAGAGAGCGGCTGGCCTTTGCGAAGCATCACCGCCAAAACCTGAAGCGCGCTTAAGATACCGTCACCGCTAGTTGCAAGGTCGGAGAAAATCACATGCCCAGACTGTTCGCCGCCAAGTTGAATCTCCCCTTTTAACATTAGCTCTAAAACATAGCGATCTCCGACCGCTGCCCGCTCGACTTCAACCCCAAAGGGGGCTAGAAATTTTTCCAAACCGAGATTCGACATAACAGTAGCCACGACTTTGCCCTTGCGCAGCAGTCCGCGCTCGGCCAGGTCCCGGGCACAGATCCCCAAAATCAGATCTCCATCTATCAATGTGCCACGTTCGTCTATTAAGCAAGCGCGGTCACCATCCCCATCCAGGCTTAATCCGAAATCCAAGCTGTACTCGCTCACAAGTTTGCTAGAAACTTCCGGAAACAAACTGCCAAAGCCAGCGTTAATATTACGGCCATTCGGGCTAATACCGCGCGAGATGACCTCCGCTCCTAGCTCCGAGAATACTTGCGGAGCCACGACATACCCGGCTCCGTTGGCGCAATCCAGCCCAATCTTCATCCCTTCAAGTGAAAGGTCGCGCGGGAAGCAGCCTTTAAGAAAAACCGTATAGCGACCCACGGCGTCGTTTATACGTTGCGCCTTTCCGATCTCGGTGGCAGCGGCGGACTTTTCATCAAGCACGCCAGTCTCCATTAGAGATTCTATTTCAAATTCTTTCTCGTCCGGCAATTTGTAGCCGTCCGCCGCAAAAATCTTGATGCCGTTATCCTCATACGAGTTATGTGAGGCTGAGATCATTACACCAGCGTCCGCGCGCATACTCTTCGTAAGATACGCCACCCCCGGGGTAGGAATCGGCCCCGACAACAAGACATCCGCGCCCATGCATGTCAGCCCGGCAGCGATCGAGGTTTCAAGCATGTAACCGGAAAGCCGGGTGTCTTTGCCGATCAAGATGCGATGTTTCTTGCCCTTGGTGCGCACAAAGATCTGCGCCAACGCCTTGCCAAGCCTGACCATGCTTTCAGGATCAAGCGGGGGCACCGAAGCCACCCCTCTAATTCCATCGGTGCCGAAATATTTGCGCTCTTTCTTCATATTTTACTTCTCTATTTTTTATCTTTGCTCTTGGGTTGCGAATTATCGCTAATACTAATCTTCACCTTTACAGTCGAGGGCGTGACTGTAAGATAACGACCAACTAGATCTATCCCAGCCTCTCTCTCTTCTGAGGCCGTCAGGCCACGCAAGTCAACCGTTTGAGTTTTGGCGACATCGATCTCTTTAACCTCGGACTCTGCGCCTGTGAGAGTTACCTCTTTCGGGAATACATCTAGCGCATCCAAATTGTACCCTTTTGGCAGCGAACCAAGTTTTGAGGGCGACACCGGAATAAGCTTGGAAATCTTATGATCGAATACAAAGTCAATCACGCTCGGTTCTATCTCCAATACCCGCAACGACGGGGGCACACTTAGATTCTCCTGGCGAAGCTCTGCCCTAAAATTCGCGCCCACGTTCTCTGGAACCACAACCCTTAGACTGGGCGGAGCCGAGTATATTCTGGCGATCAGAAACGACGGTCCTCTTATAGTAACTTCGGCCTGCAAGGTTTGCGGACGCACGATCAAAAGATCGGTGGGAAGGTTTTTAACCTCAATAGGAACAACAAAACGTGTAACGCTAGTGTTGCTCTCGCTATTTACAAAAAGCGCTAAACCGACGGCGATAAGAATAGAGAGGAGTTTCAGCTGAAGATCTCGCACGGTTAGTAATCCTCCTTCTCATCCTCAAGATGGCTCTTGGTCGACAAAAGGCGATGCAGAGAGTCTCTTAACATGGCGGCATCTAAATTTCTGACCAAGCGGCCGTCTCTGACAAGCGAGATCGAACCGGTCTCTTCCGACACCACTATGATTAAGGCATCCGAACGTTCGGAGAGCCCCAAAGCGGCGCGATGCCTAGTGCCGAGATTAGGATCCAAGTCCGGATTAAAGGTGAGTGGCAAGAGGCAACCCGCCGCTCTAATTCTGCCGCCCTCAATTACGACAGCGCCGTCATGCAAGGGCGAATCTTTTACAAATATTCCGAACAGCAATTTGCGATTAAGCTCGGCATCCAAAATAATGGCGTCTTCCAGAAACTCCTCTAGGCCCACCTCTCTCTGAATCACGATCAAAGCACCGATTCGTCGCTCCGAGAGTTTACTGCAAACCAGGGTGATATCCTCAATGCTCTTGTCGTATAGCGGCTTACCGGTGCCGGTGAATACAGGTTGCAAACCCACTTTGGTTAATCCCCGGCGAATCTCATCCTGAAATATCACAACAATTACAAGAATCAAGGAACTTAACACATGCCCAAGGATCCAACTAAGGGTCACAAAATCAGCCCACTGTGCCACCAAATACAAGCACACGATCGCCAAGAGTCCCCACATCATGGCGGCGGCACGCGTACCTCGTATAATCTGGAGTACCCTGTAGATAAGATAAGCAACGATAGCAACGTCCAGCACACTAGTGATGTACGGTAACGCAGCGGTTAGGAACTGGCTTCCCATGAAATTTGGCTTTATACAGATACCGAGATGGTGCTTGCTTTTCCGGACTCACCTACTCCGGCGTCCTTACTGGCCTGGGGTGCTCCGGACTCAAGCAGACTCTCACCCTTGAGAATTCTATCAATATCTTCGGAATCCAGCGTCTCTTTCTCCAAGACTGCCTTGGCCAATCGGTGCAACGTCTCAATATTTTCAGTTAAAATTTTTCGGGCTAGTTTGTATTGAGATTCGACTATGCTTGAAACTTCCGCATCGATCGACACCTGCGTACTCTCCGAGTGCTCCTTAGCCTTGCCAAAGTCCCGCCCTAAAAATACGTGTTCCTCCTTGGTTGAGTAATGCACCGGTCCAAGCTTGTCGCTCATACCCCACTCGCACACCATGCGACGGGCGATATCGGTGGCCCGCTCAATATCTGAACTCGCCCCGGTGTTCATATCCTGAAAGATGAGCTCTTCAGCTGCCCTTCCGCCAAAAAAGACAGCCAACTGATCCATCCAGTAAGACTTAGAATAGGTGTGCTTATCGTTCTCGGGAAGTTGCTGCATAACGCCCAAGGCCATACCTCGCGGCACAATCGTGAGCTTATGTACCGGGTCGGCGTGCGGCAACATCTTGGCCACCAAGGCATGCCCGGATTCATGGTAGGCGGTGGTTTCCTTCTCTTTTTCGGTCAGCAGCATGGAGCGGCGCTCGGCCCCCATCATGACTTTATCTTTTGCGTACTCGAAATCGAAGCGAGTGACTTTATCTTTGTGACTGCGGGCCGCATACAGAGCAGCTTCGTTCACAAGCATCTCTAAATCCGCCCCAGAAAATCCTGGCGTACCTCGAGCTATCTTCATTAAATCGACGTCTTCGGATAAGGGCACCTTTCGAGAGTGCACCTTCAATATTCCAAGGCGTCCGTGTAGGTCCGGTCTAGGCACAATCACGCGCCGGTCAAAGCGCCCTGGGCGCATCAAGGCCGGGTCCAAGACATCGGGCCGATTTGTAGCCGCGATCAGTATCACCCCTTCGTTGCTCTCAAAACCGTCCATCTCAACTAAGAGTTGATTGAGAGTCTGTTCACGTTCGTCGTGACCGCCACCAAGGCCCGCTCCACGATGTCGGCCAACGGCGTCAATCTCATCTATAAAAATCAAACAGGGAGCATTCTTCTTTCCTTGGATAAAAAGATCGCGCACGCGCGACGCGCCCACGCCCACGAACATCTCCACAAAATCAGAGCCTGAGATGCTAAAAAACGGAACGCCAGCTTCTCCCGCGATAGCTTTGGCAAGCAGCGTTTTCCCGGTACCGGGAGCACCCACCAAAAGCACCCCTTTCGGAATGCGTCCGCCCAACCGTGTAAACTTTTTGGGGTCCTTTAGAAAATCTATAATCTCGCCCAGCTCCTGCCTGGCCTCATCAATTCCGGCCACATCTTCGAAGGTAACTTTCTGTTGACTCTCTGTTAGAAGGCGCGCCTTCGACTTTCCAAAGCTCATGCCTTTGCCGGCGCCAATCTGCATCTGACGCATCATAAAAAGCCAGAAGCCGATCAAGAACAAGATCGGGATAGCTTGCCCCAAGATCATCATGTAGATCGGTTGCTCGGAGGATTTTTTTACGTTGATTTCAACGTTGCTCTTTCTAAGCAGTTCAATCAGATGATCATCCGACTGGGGCGCTGTCGTGTGGAATTTAGTTGTAAGATTGACGTAGTCGCCGGTGATGGAATTATCTTCCATCTCGACACTGCGAATTTTCTTCTGCTCAACTTTTTCTAAAAAGTCGGAGTATGAAAGCTCCTGCGCGTTTTCGGTTTGACCGCGAAATACCCCAAACAGGGAGACACACAGGATAAGCACAATCACCCAGAAGATGGCGTTACGAGAAAACTGGCCCAAGCTAACCTCCTAAAATACTTCTCAAATATGACACATCCAAGACGGTAAAGTGTTCGAGAAACCCACCGTTTTGATGAACGATATTATTGAACGATACCGCGTTCCGCCCCATTTTAGTTTATAAGCCCTTTAAAGACCAGCGACCCAGCTCTACGACGTATAGAAACCATCCCAGGAAGCTCAATCCCCTCGTGATTTCCCTGCACGAAATCAAGAAGCCGTTCCGAACGCGTTCGGCCTAAATTAAAACCTAGTTTGTCGCGGAAGAGCGCCTCTATACTTCTCCAGGCTATCCCTCGCGGCAGTGCCTTTAAACGCTCTTTAAGCGCGCGCAGCCAAATTTTAGAGCCAAATTCGGGTAGATCGCTTAAAGCCTCTTTGGCTATTTTGCAAAGGATAGCATCGTCGTCGGCCAAGTAACGAGCCCGCCTAGCAATCACATCCTCCACTGAGTTTCCAAATAGTTCTTTGAGGTGGCTCAAAACATCATGCCGCACCTTGTTCCGAAAATAGCTCTTATCCTGATTTGACTGATCCTCTACCCATTTAAGATCATGCGCCTTGGCATATTCGGAAATTTCGGCTCTAGAAATCGTCAAAAAAGGACGCAAAACTTGGCGAACGTTGTCGTATTCTAAGATACTTTTTAATTCCTTATTCGAAAGTAAGCGCATAATGAAAGTCTCTGCCACGTCCGAGGCTGTGTGCGCCGTAAGAATAGCATCCAACCCTCGTTCGATACGTAACTCTCTAAAAAACGTGTAACGCTCTCGCCGCCCCCAGGCTTCAACGTTTTCACCAATCGGCGAACTCTGAACTTGCCGCGCGTGGCATACGATCTTCAACCGAGCACAAAGATCTTCAACAAACTTTCGATCGCCACCGCTCTCGGCTCTAAGCCTATGATCTAAATGTGCCACCTCGATGCGCAGCCCCATTTTCTCACGCAGGGCATGGCAGGCATACAGTAAACAGATGCTATCAACGCCGCCGGAAACGGCCAGCAAATATCCGCATCCCGTTTTCAATCGGCTTGCCACCTCACCTAAAAGATCTGAATTCTTTTTACGCATGCCCACAAAGCTTATCAGGCAAATTCATAAATTACAAAAGCCCCTGCGCCATACATTTAAGGCACAGGGGCTGTTGCTTGCATTTGTTTAGCCGACTACTAACTAAGCAGTCTTCACGGTGATTTTCTTAGTTCCCCGTTGGGCTTCCACAGTTTTGGGTAGCTTCAACGTTAATACACCTTTGGCGAAGGTAGCTTCGACTTTATCTTCATCGACATCGAAGCCTAATTTAACCTCCCTTCGAAAAACGCCGCTAGCTCTCTGAAAGTAGTGCCGCCCGCCCTCAGTTCTTTCGTGTTCAACTTTCTTCTCACCACTCAAGATCAGGGTGTCTTTAGTAAGTTGAACGTCGACATCCTTTTCGTTCATGCCTGGGAGCTCAGCCGTGACAACGAAAGATTTAGCGTCGTCGGTAATATTGATGCGCGGGCTAAAACCGGAGGTATCAGCCACACGCGGCAACCCACGCCAGAAATTACCGATTTCGGAATTCCGGGCTTCGCGCTCACCGAAGAAAGGTTTTAAAAATTCCTCTAGTTCAATAGGTAGAAGTTCATTTAGTACCATATAGTCCTCCTAGTAAAAAATTCCCTACCAGACTTTAGATAAGTCTGATTTCGAGGATTTCAAGAGGAGAATACTTAAGAACGCTATTACTACCCTTTACGGAAGCGATCGATACTGAAAGCCCCGGCTCCGGAATAAAGCAGAGAAAGCGAGGCGCAGAGCAGCAAGATATCTTTATTAAAGAGCTTCCCGGGGGCCGGAAACAGTCCAAAGGCCACGACGAAGGAGACTAAGAGTAGCGAGGTACAAATTGCCGCCAGGGTGGTCCAGATGCCGATAATCAGCATACCCCCTGCTACAATTTCGACGTAGGGGAGCAGAATCGCATACAGGGTGGAGAAAGGCTCCGGCAAAATTCCAAATTTTTGCACCTCGCCAATAAAAGAGCGCAGGTTATCGAGCTTAGCAAGCCCAGCCAACACAAAATAAGCTCCTAAACTTACCCGAATTAAAAGCGGTCCATATATCGGGTTAGCGATGGGTTCATGCATCTTGATGGCCATACCCAAGACTTTACGGGGAGTTGATAATTTTGACTAGGTATCAACTAATGCGAAAGATTCGTGGCCTATGGGGTTATAAAAAGGGGGCTACGTTATGGCGCTTGTGTATTCTGTGTAAGTAGCTAATATTCCCTCATAATATTAGGAGCGCATGCATATGGAATGGTGGCTTTGGGTGGTTAGCGGTTTTGTACTTTTAATCGCAGAACTCTTTTTATCGAGCGGTTTCTTCCTGTTTATTTTTGGGCTGAGCGCCTTGGCGCTTGGGCTCTTTTTATTTGCGCTTTCGCTGGGCTCTTACGAGATTACATCTTCAAATCAGTACATAACTTACGCGGTTCTCACTATCGTGATGCTATTCACCGTACGCCGCCAAATCGTGAATCGGCTTTTCACGGGCTCAAAGGAAGTGTCCGACGAGTTTACCGGCAAGGAAGTTAGCGTGGGCACAGAGATCGCCCCTAACGCGCATGGATCCGCGGAGCTGCGCGGCACTGTTTGGAAAGTTGTAAATATTGGCTCGGCCCCAATTCGGGCGGGAGAGAGCGCTACAGTTTCTAGAGTTGAGGGGTTAACCCTTTTCGTTAGCAAAGTTCAATAGTATAGATTTTTTTAGGAGGAACCCATGAGTGGATCTTTAGTAGCAGTAGCATTCTTAGTGATTGTGGTGGTGGTGGCGATCGTAAAGACCGCCGTGGTTGTGCCACAACAAAGCGCGTTCGTGATTCAGCGACTTGGGCGGTATCACCGCACCCTGGACGCTGGATTTCATATCCTTGTCCCTTTTATGGACAACATTTCTTACCGGCACTCGCTTAAGGAAGAAGCTATCGATATTCCGGAACAGATATGCATCACCAGCGATAACGTACAGGTCGGAGTCGACGGCATTCTTTACTTAAAGGTGCTAAACCCGGAGCGCGCATCTTACGGTATCGCCGATTTCCAGTGGGCGGTAAGTCAGCTTACTCAGACCACATTGCGCAGCGAAATCGGAAAGCTTGAGCTCGATAGAACTTTCGAGGCACGCTCGGCGATTAACGCCGCCGTGGTGCAGGAAGTCGATAAAGCAAGTGAGGCTTGGGGCGTGAAAGTTTTGCGCTACGAGATTAAAAACATTACCCCTCCGCAAGATGTTCTTAGCGCGATGGAGAAGCAGATGCGCGCCGAGCGAGAGAAACGCGCCAACATCTTGCAATCCGAGGGTATCCGCGATTCCAAGATCAATGAGGCCGAAGGTGAAAAGCAGCGGCGCATTAAAGAGTCCGAAGCCAACATGCAGTTCCAGATCAACGAAGCGCGTGGTAAGGCAGAGGCGATCTTGTCTGTTGCCGAAGCTACCGCTGAAGGTCTCAAAAAGGTCTCGGTATCGCTTAAAGATTCCGGCGGCGACCGCGCCATGGAGCTTAGAATCGCCGAACAGTACATTCAGCAGTTTGGTGAGCTGGCAAAGGCTGGAAATACCATCGTGCTTCCCGCCAATCTCTCTGATCTTGGGTCTATGATCGCTATGGCCAAGGGAATTATTAAGAACAAAGCAGTCTAGGTCCTAGTTGTGACAGAAGCACAGGAACATTTTCAGGCGCTCAAGCAAGAGCTAGGCAAACATATTGTTGGCCAGGAAGCTATGCTTGAGCGCCTTTTAGTGGCGATCATCGCCGATGGCCATGTCCTGCTAGAAGGCGTGCCGGGACTCGCCAAGACCAGGGCGCTTACGGCGCTCACGACTTGCGTCGATGCTGCTATGCAGCGAGTGCAGTTCACGCCCGACCTGCTTCCGTCAGATTTAGTTGGTACCGAGGTGTACCGTCCCCAGACCGGCGAGTTCACTATTCGAAAGGGTCCAATTTTCACAAACTTGTTGTTGGCCGATGAGATCAATAGAGCCCCGGCCAAGGTTCAGTCTGCGCTGTTGCAAGCCATGCAGGAGCGAGAAGTTACCATTGGCGACCAGACCTTTAAGTTGCCCGAACCGTTTATGGTGCTGGCCACCCAAAACCCGATCGAACAAGAGGGCACCTATCCCCTGCCCGAGGCTCAGCTAGATCGTTTTCTCATGAAACTTAAGGTGACCTACCCATCCAGAGACGAAGAAGTCGCCATACTTAGTGTGGTTTCGAAAGAGCTGGCGACGCCACCGAAAATTTCGAAGGTCTTGCCATTAGAAGTTTTGATGGGCCTCCGTCTTCAGAGTCTTAATCTCTATGTCGACCCGAAGATCGACCAGTATATTGTGGCTTTAGTGCAGGCCAGTCGCAGCGCAGACAACTTCGGGTTAAAGGGCATGGTTGACTGGGGCTCGTCCCCCAGGGGAGCGATCGCGCTTAAGAGCTGCGCGCGCAGCTTAGCCTTCATCCGCGGGCGCGAGTTTGTAAGCCCGGATGAAGTTAAAGAGTTAGCCTACGACTGCCTGCGGCATAGAATCCTGACAAGCTACGAAGCCGAGGCGCGTGGAGTCACGAGCGACGACGTAGTGCGCACACTTTTAAAATCTGTTTCATTGCCTTAAGCGCGGGAGAGTGCTTATTAAGTTGGGTAAGAATTCGATCGAGAGAGAGTATCTTTTAGATGTCTCCGCAAGTACAGCAAAGTATTAACGACATTATCGATCCTGCCCGCCTTGGCGATTTAAAGCGGCTGGAGCTTAGGTCAAAACGTAGGATTGACGCCGACATCGCCGGTGCCTATCGCAGCGCTTTTCGTGGCAGCGGATTAGTCTTTTCCGAGCTGCGTGAATATCAACCCGGCGATGAGATCCGACACATTCATTGGAAGGCTAGTGCCCGTACCGGTAGAGTTTACGTCAAATCGTACCAAGAGGACCGCCAATTAAATTTGATGCTAGTGGTCGACACCAGCCGCTCAACCCTTTTTGGCCAGGAGCGCAGCAAGCATCAGAAAGCGCTGGAATTCGCCGCCTTGGTGTCCATGCTAGCTTCACAAAACAATGACGCCCTTGGTCTGGCGCTCTTCTCGGATAAAGTTACCGAAATGATTAAGCCGTCGTCGCGTGCGACTCAGGTGCACAGGGTTCTTTCCAGCCTAATGGCCATCTCCGATTTAAAGACACGCACCGACATCGCCGCCGCCGCAGCTGACCTAAATATTCACTTACGCAGGCGCTCAGTGATATTTCTAATTTCAGATTTTTTTTCGACGCCCTTTGAGGAGCAGCTTCGAACGTTAGCGCAACGGCACGACTTGATCGCTGTCTTTCTTGAGGACATCCTAGATTACAATCCACCTCAGGCTGGCCTTGTTGAGTTTGAAGCCTCGGAAGGACGGGGCAGAATCGTAATCGACACTTCCGATAGATCGGTGCGCGAACAGCTGCGACAGTCTCACGAGGCCCGGTTTTTGGCGTTGAAGCAGTTGGTGGAACGAGTCGGCGGAGATGTTATTCGGGTAGATCGCGATCCCCTTAGTCCCTTGGTTAGTCTTATGCGTCGCAGAATGAGGCGCTACAGATGAACACTACCACGGTAGAGCTTTACGATATAAAACCATTGCCCCATTTTCTCTTTAGCCCCGGCACTTGGGAGTGGTGCTTGGCGGTTACGATCTTGTTATTTCTTGCGCTGGCGCTTTGGGTTTGGATTAGAGCTAGATCTAAGTTAAAACTAGACCCGTACAGGAGCATTTGCGGATTGATTGATTCGATCGGACGCGAAGAGATCTCTAGAGAGCACATACACCAAATCAGCTTGGCTCTCAGACGCTTTCTAAGTTTTCAGGAGCACGCCCCCTATTACTCGCTCGGTCGTGTCGAGCTCCAAAACTTACAATCAGAATCGCCCTCAATCTTGCTTAAAGAACTTATCAACTTGCTAATATCCGCCGAGGATCAGCTCTATCGCCCCACGATTGAATTAAACCCAGAATTCCTTAAAAATCTTACACGAGCCTTAAGCGCCTATCATGCATCCCGCGAGGCTCGCGATGCTTAACATTTTTTCCGTTCACTTTGAGTATCCTCTAGCGTTTATCCTGCCAGTCATTATTACAGCGCTCTACTTCCTAAAAAGGAAGGTCGCGGCGGCAGTACCTTATCCGGAGCTAACCTTGCTTGCAAATTTACCGGTAAGTTGGCGCAAGAGATTACGCAAACCCGTTCTGGGATTTTTCTCTGCTTTGACTCTTATATTCCTCACATTAGCTGCCGCCCGCCCTCAGCGCCTCACCTTACTGGAGCAGGGCGACGAGGCGCGAAATTTAATACTAGCCTTAGATCTTTCGCGCAGCATGTCCGCTAGGGATTTTGAGTCGGATTCCGGACTGGTTTCGCGTTTAAGCGGCGTTAAGAATGTAGTGGCCAAATTTATCAAAGAACGGCAAGACGACCGTATCGGAGTCGTGATCTTCGGCAGCACTGCCTTTCTGCTCTCGCCGCTCACGTCTGATCACAACTTAGTCTCTCAGTTAGTCGAGGGGCTGGACTTCGGTATAGCAGAAGACGGCACGGCCATTGGCGATGGGCTTGGACTTAGCCTTAAACGGTTACAAGATCTCCCTTCCAGCTCAAAGGCCATCGTGCTTATGACGGATGGGGTCAATAACTCCGGGCAGGTGGAACCCTTGAAGGCAGCCCAGGTTGCAAAAGATCTGGGAATTAAGGTGCATACCATAGGCATCGGGTCCGATGATCCGGTCACCATCCGCTCGCCGGACATGATCTTTGGAAGCTCTCCGCGAAGGGTCGAATTTGACGAAGAAACTCTACGCCAGATCGCCAAGAGCACGGGTGGCATATACTTTAACGCTGCCAGCTCCAAGGGATTAAGTGAGATCTACGAACAAATTGACGCTTTGCAAAAAAGCAGCCTTGATTCGCCTAAGCTCAAGCAAGTCGAAGAACTCTTCAGCCGCTTTTGCGCTTACGCCATCCTGAGTTACATTATTTATCTATTTTTGGCACGCGCCATATTTCTAAAGGTACCATGAACGGGTTTGGTTTTTTGAATTTCACTCTGCTTTGGATTATCCCAGTCGGGCTGGTGCTTTTTTTGCTAATTCGACTGGAAGGGTTACGTGACGCTCGCCTAAATATTTTAGGGGTTAAAACCAAGCGGGCTACGTTACTCAGAGCGCGCCTTGTTCTTCCTCTAATTATCACTACCATCCTATCGGGCGCCATGCTTAGGCCCTACTACGGTTTTAGCGAAAGCGAGCGCCGTCTCCCAACGCACGATATTTTTCTGGTGTTGGATGTGAGTCGCAGCATGTTGGCTAAAGACACCCCGCCTAGTCGTCTAGAGTTGGCTAAAAGAAAAGTTCAGGATCTGATCGGTTTGCTGCAAAATAAATCAATACCAGCGCGCATTGGAATACTGCTTTTTTCCGGCTCTGCCTATCTGTATTGTCCGCTGACTTCCGATTTGGCCGTGGTGCAGACTTATTTAAATTCGGTATCGCCCGATTTAATCTCAAGGCCTGGTTCAGGATTAAATCAAGCTATGAAAGTTCTGGTCAAGGCCGTCACCGATTCAAAATCCCAGAAGCCTTTTGTTTTGCTGATATCTGACGGGGAAGATCTCTCACTCGATCTAGACTCTGCCGTCCAAGCAGTAACCCAGGCTGGGCTCAGTGTGAATACTTTGGGAATAGGCACCCTTGAAGGGCAACCGATTGAACTACGCGGTGGCCAGTTCGTGAAGGACTCCCGCGGGGAGATTGTAATAAGCAAACTCACGGAAGAGAACTTAAAGTCGTTAGCTACCGATAGTTCCGGCCGATATGAGCGTTTTTCCTTGGATGATTCCGACTTAGAGAGCTTAGTTTCTAGTGAGCTTGCTCAAAGCCGGGCAGACTCCCTAAGCTCCCTAAGCACTGAGAAAATTCGAACATATAACGAACTCGGCCCCGCTTTGGTGATAGCTGCAATCTTAATTATTATTTTTGCGCTGTTGCGCGGACAGGGCGGCTTAATCTTTACCATAACGCTCTGTATTTTTGTTCGAGAGCTGCGGGCACAGGATGGGTATAAAGCCGCCACGCTTTACGAGAAAGGACAGTATCAGGAATCGGAGCGCGAGTTCAAAGAGGCGCTTAAGAGCGCCCCGGCTGATGCCAAGTTATTGCAAGGACTTGGCAGTTCACAGTACCGACTTAAAAAATTCGCCGAGGCCAAGAAGAGTTACTCAGAGTTGGTCAACTCGGCCACGAACACTACCCAAAAGTTCGAGGCTCTGCATGATTTGGGAAATACTAATTTTATGCTTAAAGATTATAAAGGCGCTATTGATGCGTACGAGGAAGCGTTACGCTTAAGCGCAAGCGAGGCAGAAACGAGTCACAATCTGGAGCTTGCTAAGAAGCTGCTAGCGGAGCAACAACAGCAGGAACAACAAAAGCAAGACCAGAAGGAAGATCAAAAGGAAGATAAAAAAAACAAGCAGAAAGAGGAGCAGCCGCAGCAAGAACAGGAGGACCCGCAAAAAGACACGCAACCGTCAGATAGACAGGAGAGTACTAGCTCCGAGGGCTCGGGCTCATCAAGTTCTGAGCAGAGTTCCAGTACGGAAGCCAATTCGAGCAGTTCAGCTTCGAGTCAGGATGATTCTACGGCCGAGGATTCTTCAAGCTCTTCGGAGGCGCAGCGACAAGATTCGAGCACACAGGGCCAAAGCGCTAAACCTAAGCCATCGGTTGAGCCGCTTGAGAAGAGTGAATCCAAGGCTTGGTTGGATTCACTGGATGATTCTCCGCTACTGCTGCGCAAGAGCGACGAACGTAGCCAAACTCTTGGAGGACAGACATGGTGAACTCGCTTGTTAGGGACCTTAATCTGAAATTAATTAAGAGCACGCTGAGAATTATTAGCATATCAGTACTGTATGCGAGCGCGGTTCTCGCCGAGCCCAAACTGCACCTGGAGGTTACCCCACAAAGCGGCGATTTGAGCGACGCCTACATGTTTAGCGTGGTGGTAGAGGGAGAATCAGAGACTAGTTATCCCTTTTTAGTGGGCGGCGATGATTTTAGATTATCTTTAATCGGCCCCGAGACCAGCGTAGAGGTGATAAACGGCACAGTCAATAAGCGCGTCTCGTATCGCTATCAGTTACTTCCAAAAAAGTCGGGAGAGCTCGAAACGCCCTCGGCTGACATCGAGATCGACGGCAAACAGTACAAAGCAGCGGCGTTAAAGGTTACCGTGTCGGAATCTGGAAAACCTTCTTTAGATTCTAGCGAGGCCGTTTTTATTAGACAGGACCTGCCGACAACGGAAGTTTATGTTGGGCAACAGCTTCCCTATGCCTTAGAGCTTTATACTAGTGTGCCGATTTATGATCCTCAGCTCAAGAGTTTAAGCTTCGATGGATTTTGGAACGAAGAGGTCGGACAAGATAGTAATCTTTCACGGGTAATCAACGGCAAACGCTACAGTTTAACGGCCATTAGAAAGGCCTTGTTTCCCTTGCGCGCAGGCGAGATAGTTCTGCCGGTCCAAAAGGTGCGCCTTCAGGTGAGAGAGAGCGGCAGACACGCCAATCCCTTTGATTTTCAAAGGCTCGATCCTTTCGACAATGGATTACTCGATGATTTTTTTGGCCGCGGCCATCTGCGAGATATGGAATTGGCGACCGATGCGCTGCCTGTGCATGTGAAGCAGCTACCTTCCGCTCCGGACGGAGCCGAGAGTTGGGGAACCTTGCTGGTCGGAAAGAGTTCCCTTGAGCTGAAATTCGATAGCTCGGCTATCAAAGTTGGCGAGAGTAAAACCGCCAAGTTAACCCTCTCATCTTTCGGAAACACCAATTCAATCAAAAAGCTACCGATACCGGAGGGTTCTGATTTCAAAGCTTACCAAGAGAGTCCCAATACAGAGCGCCACAAGGAAGCCGGAAAGATTCGGTTTGAAAAGACATTTAGCTTTTCTATCGTACCGTTAAAGCCTGGGGAGTTTGAGCTTGCCCCGTTTACATTAACATTCTTCGATCCTGAAACGAGCCAGTACAAGACTGCCACCACCGCCAGCATTAGATTTAGTGTGACAGGAGAAGCGCTGCCCACCAAGTCGGCCTCGGCTGAGAGAAAACCTGAAAGCGCTTCTCCTTCCGAGAAGCGCCCATCCTCGGCATCGGAGTTCCCAAAGGAAAACCAGCCAGCATTTTTGGAGAAGTTAGGGATCTCCCAGGGCACGGGCGCTTTGCTGATCTTTGTTGCAGGGGGGGTGCTAGCTCTGCTCATAATATTCTTAAAACTACTTGCGGGTAGCCTGCCCATTCGGAGACTTCGTCGTCGCGTGAAATTGGCCAGCACGGTTAGGGAACTGCAATCTGCATTCGGCGATTACTTAGGTTTACGATACGGGCTCGGACCGGAGCTGAGCCTTGATGAGGTTCGCCTTCAGCTTACCAACCGCAACGCAGTCCCAGCCCTAATATTTGAAATCATTTCCATCAGGGATCAGTTAAACGCTGGCCTCTATACGGCGGGCAAGACTACGGATACCGCCGAGATGCGCCGCAGAATCCTGGCCTTGATGGTATCACAGTGACAAGGCCCTTTCGCGTTGAAGGTCCTTCACAAATCGCCATAATATGGTATCTTGCGCTATGGCTTTGAATGCTAAATCGGTAGAGGAAACTTATCAGATCATGAGGGCGCGCCTCTCAAAGGTGGTGCCTGATCATGAACTGCGCCTAAAAGCCGAGCTTGCTTTCCAGGTGCAAGAGTTAAAGCTCGCGCGTGGGGCTATAATTCTGGGGCACAACTATATGGAGCCGGCGCTGTTCAATACCGTGCCCGATTATACCGGCGATTCATTGGAACTCTCGCGTATAGCGGCCACCACCAAGAACGATCCAATTGTGTTTTGCGGGGTACGTTTCATGGCTGAAACGGCCAAGATTCTAAATCCCACCAAGACCGTGCTCTTACCCGCCAAGCGCGCGGGCTGCTCCTTGGCCGAAAGTATCAGCGCTGAAGACATTCGCATGCTTCGAAAGCAACATCCGAACGTGCCCATAGTAGCCTATATCAACACTTACGCCGATGTGAAAGCCGAAGTCGACATCTGCTGCACCTCCGGAAATGCAGCGCGCGTGGTCGAATCTTTAAAAAGCGATACGGTCATTTTCTTACCCGATGAATACTTGGCTCAAAACGTAGCTCAAGAGACCGGTAAAACTGTCATGATCATGAACCGTGATGGTAGCTTAAGTGATGCCTCAAAGCGCCCGCAGGTACTGGGCTGGAAGGGACGCTGCGAAGTGCATGAGAAATTCACGACGGACGATATCCACAACGTGCGCAAGCAGTTTCCCGACGTGGTAGTGCTGGCACACCCTGAATGCAGCCCCGAGGTAGTTAAAGCCTCGGACTATTCTTCCAGCACCTCCAAGATGACATCCTTTGTGGCAAATCACCCCAAGAAGCAGTTCCTAATTTTAACCGAATGCAGCATGGGAGATAACATAATCGCCCAAAATCCCGAAAAGGAAATCGTACGACTCTGCAGCATTCGTTGCCCGCATATGAATGAAATTACCCTAGAGGATACCTTAGCGGCACTGCGCGATAACGTTCAAGTTATCGACGTTCCCGAGCCCACTCGGACCAAAGCCCGCAGGGCTTTGGAGCGGATGCTAGTGATCTGATTTTTGACAAATAACGTCCAACGCACTTGCGACTTGCAGCAAATTTTGCCTCAGAGACCATGCGCAACGCAAAAGCAAAATAAATCAAAAAACTTCCCCACCCCACGCAACATTTCCAAATAATCCACGATTAACTATTAAGGGGTAAGAACCACGCCCCCCAGTAACTTAAACCCAGTGCCCACACTCCCCAGTGCCATAGGGGAGCTGTGCGCTGCATTTTAAAGAGAGCTAACACACACACATGGGCTACCATCCACGCATAGAGGTCTCAGACATCGGCTGCATGAC
>CAZVWV010000072.1:8191-18948 GCA_964631745.1 uncultured Bdellovibrionales bacterium | reverse complement strand
GGAGCGCCGACGACTCGTCGGCCGATGTCGCGAAGTGGCACTGCGTGTTAGGCCGACAGGCAGCAATAGGTGCGAGCGGGAGGTGGCTGCCGCCCTAACGAGCAGTGCTTTTATGACCACCGGCCGATGCCACGGCATGGTACTAAATCTTGAGCCGTTAGGCCCTAAAACTTAAGTCACATACCTGTTCGCAGCTGCATAACCTTACTAAGAATATTATTTGGGTGCCTATTATGCATAAGAATATCTTAGTCATCGCCGCCGCGCTTATGTTATTTGTGAATTTTGCCGAAGCTAAAACGCCGGAAAGGGCCAAGGCAGGGCTTCTTAACACGCTCAATCAGCGCATGAGTAGAACCGTGACCTGGTACCGAAAGGCTAATGCCAGGTTGCTAAAGGACCGCAAGGCACGGAAGAAGCTGGTGGCATTTTGCGTTGTCAGTAAAGCTGATTTCGACTCGGACGGCGATGTTGACGGACTTGACCAGAAGTTCTTTAGTTATTGCTTCGATACTGGGGGTAAGGGCCTGGGATGTAAGGCCGCAGATCTTACTAACGATAATATCGTCAATCTCTCGGACCTGATCGCATTTGGTGATGAAAAGCAAAAGAGCGGCGACATCACCCGCGCTGATCTCTGTGTGGTGCTGCCCGGAGTGACTGACAGACCGCAGTAGAACTTCTGGTCTTCAGGCCCAGTTGATCGTAGGTCGGCCAGTCAGTGCCAAAATCTTATTGGTGGCGGAGAAATGCTGGCAACCTAAAAATCCGCGCGAAGCCGAAAGCGGAGAGGGATGTGGTGCTTCTAGTACATGCTGCCTTGTGCGATCGATAACAGCGCCTTTCTTTTGAGCGTAACTCCCCCAAAGCAGAAAAATGATCCCTTCTTTTCGATCGTTTAGCTCCTTTATGACTCGATCCGTAAAGGTTTCCCAGCCGCGGTTGGCATGCGATTGCGGCTGCCCTTCCTCGACCGTCAGGACTGCGTTTAGCAACAATACGCCCTGGCGGGCCCAGTTCTCAAGAGAGCCGTGATTGGGTATTTCTATTTTAAGATCGTTTCGAAGTTCCTTGTAAATGTTTTGCAATGAAGGCGGTGCTGGCACGCCGGGCTTCACAGAGAAACTCAGCCCATGGGCCTGGTTAGGGCCGTGGTAAGGATCTTGGCCGACAATTACAACCTGCACTCTTTCAAAAGGAGTCAGAGTCAAAGCGTTAAAGACTTCCTCTTTTGCCGGATAAATTCGTTTGCCAAGTTTGCGCTCGCTCTCCACCCAATTCATTAGCTGCACAAAATAGGGTTTCTCTCGCTCCCCCAACAAAACTTCCTTCCAGGTTTCTGGAGTATGGGATGCAGGCTCTATTGATTCGCAAGCATTGCTCACGAGGAGACCCCGCGGCTTATGGGAGTGCCTGCAATCGGAGTGGGGGATGAAAGTGAGGCAACATACTCTTTTGCTTGGGTGATGTAGTTCAAGGCGATCTTTCCGACTTCAATCCAGTCCACGTGCGCCAAGTATTTGCTTATCAGTAGGCTTGAAACTGTAAATACAATTGGGGCTATCAAAGCTGGCAGAATTCCAGAAACTTCTATGCCTGGCAAAAGCTTTACTAATACCCAAAAGATAAGACCATTTGCCAAAAACAGAAAGAGCACCTGAGTACTCAGATGATCCGGCACACTGAAGAACAGCGCCGCGTCCCAAACCTTTGAGTTAACAAGCGCAATGGCCACAACGGTAGCCAGCGCTCCGAATATACTTGTAATCCTAAGCCCTGGGATCAAGAGCGCCGTCACCACCATGGCGATGGTCTGGAGTATCCAATAGTTCAAATTCAGGGAAAGTAATAACCCCTGTGGATCTGGGACCGGCAGCAAGGTTAGTTCTCTCCCTGAGGAAGCATCTTTTGAAATTGTTCAATCTTTTGCTGTAGCTCGTTTAGATCGATTTTTCCTTGAGGAGTATCAATCGTAATATTGGGCCGGATGCTTGGGGTAATCATGGAAAACACAAAAGCACACACGACGCTAACAACGGCGCATACCAATGCCAAAGTTAAAAAGAAAGGCACGCGCTTGGCCTCACCCACGCCGGTCATGGGGGTGATGCCCTGCCAGAATGTATATAAAGAGTAAACGCCGCTGACCAAGGCCAATAGTGAGTATAGAGCCCAGCTTGGTAGTAAAATAAACAAGCCACCGATCCAAGCCGGAATGGCAGCAAACCCGATCAGCTTTAGTGCAGTAAGTCGATCAGTTGACCCACCAAAATTTGGGGCAAGTTTCTCGATAACAAGGGCAAACACAAACATCATGCCCAGGCCGAAGGCGTAGAACATTACATGGTGAATGATGCTTGCAAAGAAAGGCGAGTGAAATATTATCAATTGGCAGATGGCCGGTACGGCAGCCAAAACCATAAAATACTTAAGGTAGAGTTCTTTAACCGAGATAGACTCGGCTTTAATGTTTGTCCAAACGCCCCTTGGATCAAGTAGCACTTCCTTTACGCGCGCCACAATGGCGTTCCAATCCACACACGGGCATTTGGGTGCTGAGCCTGGAGCGCTTCCTAAATTCTCTGTAGTGTCTGACATATTAATTCTCCAATTGGTGGCCGTTCATTTGTAGCATTGCGACTGAGAGCTTGAGTCCCGCCGAACGGAATGCCGATACCTTACCTCGACTTGCTTGGCAGTTCAACTAGTTATGCAAGAGCGCGCAGAATCTGCTGGATTTTGGGATTATACGAAGGCTTCTTCGGCGCCGCCGCCGCCGATGGCTATCTTGCCTTCAGCCTCTAAGCGACGTACCACATCGACGATACCTTGCTGACCCTTCTCAACGTCTTTAAGCTTGACCGGCCCGAGCGCCTCTAGATCTTCTTGGATCATCTGAGCGGCGCGTTGGGAGACGTTTCTAAATAGTAGATCTTTAAGCTCTTGGCTGGCTGTCTTAAGAGCCAGTACGAGTTGATCACGCGGTACTTCCTTGAGCACAACCTGAATACCCTTGTCGTCGATCTTCTTACAATCTTCAAAGGTGAACATCAGATTTCGAATCTGTTCAGCCATGTCGGGGTACATCTCTTCGATTTCGGTGAGGATGCGCTCCTCGTTAGTTCGGTCAACAAAGTTTAAAATATCTGCAGCCGATTTTGGTCCGACGACTTCCTCTTCGTTCATGTCTTTAACGCGCAGCTGGGCACGTAGCACCTCGCGCACTTCGTCGACCACGTCGCCTTTCACAGTATTTAGATTAGCGATGCGTACTAAAATATCAGTCTGAGTTTCCTCCGGCAGAGTTTGCAAAACCTGTGAAGCCTGATCCGGATTCATCTTAGTGAGCAGAAACGAAACAGTCTGAGGATGCTCGGCTGCAATAAATGCGTTTAGAATTTTTTCGGGGACATCCGCCATGATGGCGCTGATCGGTTCTTTGCGGGCGCCGGTGATGTACTCCAAAAGTCCTTGACCTTCGGCATCACCAAAAGCTTCACCGATAACCTCTTTGGCGAATTCTCGACCATCGACCAGCACAGTCGTGCCGGCTTTCATCATGTTTCTAAATTCGCGGGCGATATCGAACTGAGTTTCGCGGTCGACTTCCGACACGGCCATGAACGCGCGGCTTATGCGCTTGACTTCCTGTTCGTTCAGATGTTGAAGCACGTCAGAAGCGACTTCTTTCCCCAAAGTAAGGAGTGTGAGAGCCGCTTTTTCTACGGGCGTAAAATTCCTTGCCATCCCTGCTCAGCCGGTTAAAACTTACAGGTAAAATCCATTTACCTTGATTGTTTTGATGAGGGTTCGTGCGGAAAGGCCGCTATAAATTGTGGGAATCGTAAGGAGTTGATTAGATTGAATAAAATAAGAAAATCAAAGACTAAAACGGGAGCCAGGCCCCACTTGAAACTAGATATCCGAAGTTTTTCGTACAAACAGGGACTTCCAGAAGACCGTAGTGGTCATGGCGGCGGTTTCATATTTGACTGCCGCGCACTACCCAATCCGGGGCGAGAAGAGCAGTTTAAAAAGCAGTCTGGCAAATCCGGCGCTGTAATTAAATTCTTAGAGCGGCTACCTGAATCAAAAGAATTTTTCACGCTGTGCAAAGGCTTAGTCGCGCAGGCCGTCAAGGCTTACAAGGCCCGGGGCTTTGAATCTCTTTCCGTATCATTTGGTTGCACGGGTGGGCAACATCGTTCGGTGTTTATGGCCGAAAAACTCGCTCGCATGTTTCGAGGGCGGTCTGGTATCCGCACTCTGCTAACGCATAGAGATCTAGAAGCCTCACTTAAGCGCGCGAGGGCCGCACGATGAAAGCCATGATCTTAGCCGCCGGCTTTGGCACCCGTCTTGGCGAGATCGGAAAGACTTTGCCTAAGTGCCTGCTAGAAGTGGGCGGAAAAACCATGCTCGAACACGTGGTAGAGCGCTTAGGGGCCGCCGGTGTGAGTGGATTGGTTATTAACGCGCATCACTTAGCAGAGGCTGTGCAAGAGTTTGTTGAGAGAAAGAAAAACTTCGGCATGCCAGTCTCTTTCTCGTTCGAGAAACAGATTCAAGGCACAGGCGGCGGCATTAAAGCAGCGCGCGAGTTGCTTGGAGAGAATGAATCCTTTTTTGTGCATAACGCCGATATTTATTCGGAATTTGATCTGTGCCAACTTTGGGAAAGTCACTCACGCACTAAAGCGCTAGCAACCCTAGCCGTCATGCAGCGTGAAACCACACGGCCATTGCTCTTTGATAGGGAGCATTGCCTGAAAGGTTGGATCGGCGAAGATGGCCAGGGGCAAAGCATAGCTACTGCCGAATCTCTCACCAAGTTGGCATTTAGCGGGATCCAAGTAGTATCCCCCAAAATCTTTGACTATATGAACGACTTCCAGATCCCCTTCTCAAGTATCGCAGTATATATGCAAGCAAGCCGAAACGGCGCGCGCGTGATAGGGCAAGAATATACAGCGGAAAGCTGGATGGACGTTGGTACCCCGGAGAAATTAGAGAAATTAAGAATGCGGCTAGCGGCCAGGCCGTGACCAGTTGATGCGGTGGTAAGTTAGGTTATTGATCCAATTCCTGCCGTACTAGCCTGCCAATTTCGTTGGTCGCATAAAGAGGTACGATCAGGAAATTGTCGCAACGTCCAAAATTCTCGGCGGATATTCGAAGTCCGAGTTTAGCTTTCTTTTCTTTCATAAAGATCTGCAAACTGGTCATGCTGCCCCTGGTGTTGGCCTTTACTTCAACCGGAACAATATGAGTGCCAATCTGAAGTAGGTAGTCCACCTCTGCGTTGGAATTCCTGGATTCTCTGTGCCAGTACCAGAGCTCACCTCTTGAAAAAGCAGGCTCGATACCCAGCAACTCCATACCGACAAAGGCCTCACACAAAGACCCTCGATGGATAAAGGCATCAACATCCCTCCCAATCAGCTCTCGAGGGCTAAGGCCCAGGAGCTTTTGATAAAGTCCAATGTCAAACAGCATGGCCTTGAAACGAGCAGTGTCCACCTCCGCCCCTAATGGAATTCCATTTGCTGCTGTATGTCGCACGCGTATAACCAGGCCAGCCATCTCCAAAAGATGCAGTGCCTGATGTACCTGGGCCGAGACCGCGTCCACATAGGCATGACGATATATAAATTTCTTGCCAGTTTGTTGGGCGACTGCTCTTAGCGTATCACTGAGCCTTGCCTGAGGAACTTTACCTTTATATTTCGTGAAATCATCTTCGTAGCCATCTCGCAGAAGCGAAAGAATCCGGCCAGGTTCGGTAAAATCTTTTCTCTCAAGGTATGCTGCGATTACTTCCGGTAGACCGCCCAGCAACAAATAATCCTTAAGCAGCGAGAGAGCCTGCGCATGTAAAACCTCTGGTAACGGAGCTTTACTATTAGCCCTTTCGATTTCAGCAATAAGCTGGTTCATCCCCATGGCGTTCAGAAACTCCCGGAAGGTAATCGGGCGCATATAGACGGATTGAATACGGCCGACGCCGAACGAAGATAAGTCCTCCAGTGCAAATTCCAAAAGTGACCCTGCGGCGACAACGTGCAAATTCGGCCGTTGCTCATAAAAAAAGCGCAAAGCCTCGATCGCTTGCGGACAAACTTGAACCTCGTCCAGAAACAATAAGGTGCGGCCGTCGATGATCTCTTCGGAGTACAAAGCCCCCAGCTCTCGACAGATACGTACCGGTGACAAGTCATCACTCGTGAAAACCGAGCATGCGCGCTTGTTTTCCAAGAAATTGATCTCTAAAAGACTGCTAAATTGCGATTTTAGCTCCCGAACAGAGCGGGTTTTTCCTACCTGCCTGGCTCCTCTTAGCAGTAGAGGTTTACGCGACGGAGCGCGGACCCATTCGGCAAAAACTGTATCAATTGACCTGCGTATGTAACTCATTGATATTATATGGAGTATTAAATTGTTCTGGGGTAACTTACCAGATTCCAAGGCAATAACCTAGTATAAGCTATCAGAAAACAAGGTATTGGGGTAGGAGTGATTTAACCTAGAAAGAGCAGTTGAGGGAGGTCAAGCTAGCGGCTAGGCCGTGACCAGTTGATGCGGTGGTAAGTTAAGTCAAGGTCATACTGCTTGGCGAGCTCATGGTAGGGGGTCTCGCGAAGCTCCGGGTAGTATTCCCGAATTGTAACGACCTGAAAGGCTTTGTAGAGCATCTCCGATTGGGCTTGCTGCTTTGCGATAGTGAACCTTGCGATAGGAAGAACTACCCCAAAGAATGCGAAAGCGAATGAGAGCATGGCTAAAGCAAAAAGCATGGCTAGTATTCGGTCCTCTCTGTGATAAGGGAGAGATCGGCAGCCTTTGGCTAGAGCATGAGGGGTAATTTAGTGAGATTAGCTGCGCAGAGCACGGATATCACGGAGCGCCGGCGTCGCCGCCGGCCGGTGGTTATATTGGCAGTGCCGTGCTGGGCGAAGCCAGCGCCGCCATTCTCCATTTTTACGAATCGATGCCCTGCTCTCGCTTGATCAACCGCATTACCTTACCAAGCCCAGCAAGCGGGGCTTGAATTATGAATCCTGCATCTAGAATAGCCTGGATGGGTTTATCAATAAGGTCCAAAACCTTCGCTTCTGCGTCGCTGGTCCATTGTGCGCGCATTTCGCGCAATTTGGCGTCCGGCGGGCTTTCAGTGCCGTCAATCATTGGGAATGACTTGGTGGCACGATTGAATGTTAGCAACATCGATTCCTTAAGAGAGGCCGCTCCTATTGGCGTGACTCCTAAACTCACTGCAAAGTCCTCGAGTGAGTTTCGATCTGCCGGGCTCATAGCTTGTAAGTGCTGATTTGACTTCTCCTCTGCTGCGCACGCATATGAATCCGCCATTTTTGCAACAAGAAGTTTCACAGCGAATTCCCTAAAGTTGGTGTGCACCCGGCCATAGTGCTCGGCAGCGGAATCCCCTGCTAACATTTTACTGGTGGCGCCGGACATAATGGCTGCTGCAACGGCACCATTAAGGAAGTCAGTGGCCCCCGGGCCGCTTAAACCGCGTTCTTTCTCCATCGATTTCCTGGGGTCAAGGTCCGGTCTAATTTTAAGCAACCCTGCTATTCCCCGAACGGCGAGCCTTTCCAAAACACTTTCTTTCTGCGGTGACTCCGATGTGTCGTAAAATCCAGAAGGTAAGATTTTCGTTATTTCTGTTTTTGCCATATCTCTAGTCCTCCTCAATCAAACTTAATATATGAACTTGTTATGAAGATAAAGTTTCTTGGGTGATATAAGGCCTGCCTTCTGTTACCCAAGGGGCAACAGGCGTCACTCATGCCCCATTATTCCGCAAGCTTTTGAACAAGTTATAGCGTCAGCAGCTAGCACGTCTCCCCACCCGCCCCCTACCGCAAAGCCTGCCGCAGCTCATCCAGAACACTCTCAGTCAAGAGCCGTATCAGATCGCGCGAGCTGACGACCCCGCTGATGCCGCCGTCGTCTCCTACCACGGGAATATGCCGGAAGCCGCCTTCGGTGATCAACTTAAACGCCTGAGCAATGGGCGTTTTTGAGGTGATGGTGACTGGGTCTTTCGTCATTACCTCAGAGATCTTGGTGCGGGTCACCAGGCGCCCGGGAATTACAACTCGGGTAGTAAAATCTCGCTCGGTAAAAATTCCTTCCACTTTGCCGCTGCCGTTATCCACCAAGAGACTTCCCATACCTTGTTGGCGCATACCGGTCAGGGCGTCGATGATGTAGGCGTTCCCCAAAACCCAGGCAGGCTTGGCGGGATTTAAATGTTCGACGCTTACGGCGAAGAACTTAGCGATCATTATTTCATCCACAAGCTTAGCTGCGGGCAATGCGCCAGAGGGCGGGTTGGCCGCTGCCGCCGCTGCTTTATCAATCACATTCTTCGCCACAGATTTATAGATAAAGCTAATCACATCTTTGATAGAGATAATGCGAGCCGTCTGGCCGGAGTCGGAAAGCACCGGTACATGCCGGAAGCCACCCAGTGTGATCAGATGCAGGAGCCTTGCGATACTGGAGCGGGCGGTGATGGCCTGCACCGGTTTGGTCATTACATCCGGAACTTTTATCTGATCCAAATGTGAGCCTGGCTGATATTTCAGCACAAGATCGCGTTCAGTAAAGATCCCCTGCACATGCTCCTCGTCGTCAAGAATCAGAACGCTTCCGGCGTGAGCCATCTCAAATAGTTTAACTACATCTTGAAGCGAGGCGGCCATGGGCAGCACGTGTGCCGTGCGAGGCTTTAGTGTCTCGACCGTACTTTGAAGAAATGCTCGTTTTAGAATCTTAGCGTGACGAAAGTCCATTAGATGTACTTTAGCACCTTTGGTGCGGGCCTACACCATAAATCCCCCAGCGCCCATCCACCAAGGCGGCCGTCTCCGGGTCGCAGCTTAGCACTGCCGGATACCAAGGTTTCATACGAGAATCTATTACGATAGGAGCATTATGCTGCAGATGGTTGTTGTGAATACTCTGACTTGCGGAATAAATATCGCGCGCCGGTTCAAATCTTGTAAAGGCCGTCCAGATAAAATCCCAGGACGATTTAGTTGCCGCCTTGGCATCGTCAACAAGGATGATTAGTGGCCAGCGGCTAAAGATCGGAAGCTGGGCCAATTTGGAAGGAAGCGCCTGATCGGCGGCGTAACCAGCGCCACTTACTACTAGGCAACCGTCGCAAAATACCCGAGCGTCCAAGACCTCACCCGGCAGTTGACCCGAGAACTCTCGCGGTAGATCTCTAATAGCGGTACCCAGGCCCATCAAGACACCTTTACTGCCCTCGTTCACTTTTGGCCCGGTGTAATCAAGGGTGTCCATAGCCAAGTTCGAAAAGACAAAAAGATCGCGGCTAAAATCAGCGCGCGCTAAGATATGCTCTAGGGTCGCTTTAAAATTCCGAAGATCAATTTTGGTGTCTGTAAGTAGCAAAAACTTAGTCAACGATAACTGGCCTTCCCCCAATATTCTAAAAGCCGACACCATGGCCTCCCGTCTGTAGCGCTCGCGCACTACTGCGGCCGCTAACGAATGAAAACCGCTCTCTGCATAAGACCAAAGACTTAGAACACTCGGCATTACTAGCGGAAAAATGGGCGAGAGCAAATCTTGCAAATAATCTCCTAAGAAACAATCCTCCTGCCGGCCCGGGCCCACTACCGTGGCGGTGCACACCGGATTCTTGCGACTCAGCACTGCTTTTATTCTAAAGACCGGATAATCATGCTTTAGCGAATAGTAGCCGTAGTGATCACCAAAGGGCCCCTCCGGCATGGTTTCAAATGGATCAACCTCGCCTACCAAGGCAAATTCGGCCTCCGATAAAAGTGGTAGCGGACCAAAAGGATTCTTCGTCATGGTAACTTTTTCGCCTAAGAGCATGGAGGCCAGCAAGAGCTCAGGGACATTTTCCGGAAGGGGCGCAACCGCTGAAACAAGAAGCGCCGGCGCGCCGCCAATGAAGACATTTACCGGAAGCTTTTGCTTGAGTTCACGGGCACGCGCTAGATGAAACCCGGCGCCCTTCCCGATTTGGCAATGGAAACCCGTACTGGCGTTGTCGAAACGCTGCAGGCGATAAATTCCCAAGTTATGTTGCTTAGTGTTAGGAAGGTGGCTGTATACCAACGGCAATGTGAAAAACGGGCCGCCATCTTCTTTCCAAGTGGTGAGGAGCGGGAGTTTATCGATAGCGGGTTCAGCAGTTGCAGACTCCAGAATCGGCGCGGTATTTCCAAGTTTGGTGCCGAGCTTGGTAAGGCTAAACAGTGTCGAGCGGCTATCCCAGAAATTGGAAAGTGAGGGCGGCATAAAATTTTCAGCGAAGCTCACGAGCTCACGCACGAAGTTTTCAGGCTTCTTGCCAAAGGCTAGATCTATGCGCTTAGTAGTTCCAAAGAGATTAGTAGCCAGCGGTATAGGGGAGCCCTTAATATTGGTAAAGAGCAGCGCCGGACCTGCTTGCGCAACAATGCGCCGATGAATTTCTGCAGCCTCCAAGTAAGGATCGACCTCAGCGGAGATCTCCAAGAGCTCACCCTCTTGCCGCAGGCAAGCTAAAAAAGAAGCTAAGTTTCTATGCATATGTGCAGTTTTAAGTTAGTGCTAAAAGCGCTCAAAAATCCCGGGTGAAGCAACATATTATGGAGCGGGGGGGGGGGGGGGGGCGGGGGGGGGGAAAAAGACCCGGGTTGTTGGGGGGGCGCCCCCCCCCCCGCCCGGAATTGTTGCTGTGGGGC
>CAZVWV010000072.1:0-8181 GCA_964631745.1 uncultured Bdellovibrionales bacterium | reverse complement strand
AATCCCGGGTGAAGCAACATATTATGGAGCGCCGACGACTCGTCGGCCGGTGGTCATAACAGCACTGCTTGTTAGGGCGGCAGCCACCTCCCGCTCGAACTTATTGCTGCCTGTCGGCCTAGCATGCAGTGCCACCCCGTGGCACCGGCCGACGAGTCGTCGGCGCTCCTTAGAATTTTAGATCAGATGCCAGTTTAAACTAATACGAATTTGTGATTAGATCGAGCAGTATTTTAAAACAGAGTTGATATGACACTAGTGCAATTTGAAAGATTAGACCCCAAAGTAGGCAAGCTGACACTTAATGACCCGGATAACCTAAACGCCATGGGCGAGGCGATGGCAGATGAATTCTCCGCTATCGTGCAAGAGTTACGAGCCAAGCCCCAAGGCTTACGAGCGCTGATCTTGACCGGCGCTGGCCGTGCCTTTTCGGCCGGTGGAGATCTTAAGATGCTTGAAGCCAAGAGCAAACTAAGTGCCGCTGAAAACCAGGCGCGCATGTTGAAGTTCTACCATTCCTTTCTTGATCTTTTGGAGTTAAAGATTCCGTTAATCGCCGCCATAAACGGGCATGCTATCGGGGCCGGGCTCTGCGTAGCCTGCGCCTGTGATATCCGCATAGCCTCGGCCGGTGCCAAGCTGGGTTTTACCTTCACAAAGCTAGGGCTACATCCCGGCATGGGCGCCACATATTTTCTACCCAAAGTGGTGGGCTCGGCCATAGCGACAGAGTTGGTGATTACTGGACGAGTAATTGATTCTGAAGAAGCCTTACGGATTGGACTAGTATCAAAGATTGTTGAAGACGGGAAAACTTTAGCTGAGGCAGAGAAGATTTCGCGCGAAATTTTAGAGTGCGGCCCCCAGGCCGTGGCCCAAGTTTTAGATAACATGCGTCAGGGCGCAGGCACGCTTGAGAATTCCTTGCAGCGCGAAGCCCAGTGCCAAGCGGTCAATTACGCAAGCGCGGAATTTCACGAGGGCGTGCGCTCGGTGATTGAGAAGCGAAAGGCCGCTTGGCCAGGGTAGGGATGTCACCAGTACCTTGAATGTGGTACTGGCAAACTGAACGCTCCGGGCAAAAATCTGGCCTGGTCTTTTTGTCCCCAAAGTGCTAATTAGGATATTGAGGCAAAATCCTAATTGGCGATTTGGATATGTATAACAGATTAATATCATTACCAAAAAATCGGTCATTTTTTCTATTCGGTCAACGTGGCACTGGTAAAAGCACGCTACTGAAAAAACTTTATGGTGACAGAGCGTTGTTACTAACGCTTCTTGATTCAAAGTTATTTTTGACCTTGACCAACGCGAGCTGGAAAATTCGCGAGCTAGTACATGGCCGAAAGCCCGAGCAAGAAATTATAATCATAGATGAGATTCAGAAGCTTCCAATACTGCTCGATGAAGTTCACAAAATGATCGAAGAGGAAGGCCTTCAGTTTATATTAACCGGATCTAGTGCCAGGAAGTTAAAGCGCCAAGGCACTAATCTTCTTGCAGGCCGTGCCTATGAATATAAACTATATCCCTTAAGCTATTTAGAACTAGGCAAAGATTTTAGTTTAATGGAAGGACTCCAATGGGGGGCATTGCCCAAGGTGGTTACCGAGAGCGATAGCGCTGGTAAGTCCGAATTTTTATATTCGTATATCGGTACCTATTTACAAGAGGAGATTATCTTAGAACAGGTAGTAAGGCAGCTAGAGCCGTTTAGTAGGTTTTTAGAAATCGCAGCTCAAAGTAATGGGGAGACTGTATCTTATTCCAATATCGCCAAGGACTCAGGTCTAACCGATGTCACCATAAGGAATTATTTTGAAATTTTAGAATCTACTTTAATTGGATTCTTCTTACCCGTTTATCACACATCAATTCGGAAGAGGCAGAGACAATCTCCTAAGTTCTACTTCCACGATCTTGGTGTTGTTCGCGCCTTGACTAATCAGGTAAACATTGCGCCAACAGAGCAATCGTTTGAATTTGGATCCCTGTTTGAGAGTTTTATCATCAATGAGTTTGTCAAGTTAAACGAATATTATCGACTGCGTTACAAGTTTAGTTTCCTTCGCGTTGAAAACGATCAAGAGATAGATCTGATAATAGAAAAACCCGGTGGGGCGGTTGTTCTCGTGGAAATCGAAAGTACACGTCAAGTCAGAGAAGAACACGTTAAGACCTTGAACCTAATGCAAAAGAGCTTCAATAACTCGCAGGCATACTGCCTCTCGCAAGATTTAGAACGAAAAAAGATCGGCTCGGTACTTTGCGTTCCCTGGGATGAGGGAATTAGCGAGATTTGTAAAGTCGTAGCGGCGAGAGCTTGACTAACCCTGGCGCTTGGTCTCGTGCCCCTTGAAAGACAGATATGATACCGCGGCTCTGAGGTGATCTGTGCATCCAAGAGCTGAGGCTAATACGAACGTGGGGATCTTTGCATCCCGCAGATAAAGCTCCTGGGCGAGGCGAAGTAAGATCATTGGATGCTCGGCTAAAGCGGTCTCCACGTTCGACCAAAAATTCCATACGTCGTGCCTTCTTGGCCGACGAGATCAGGCTTGCGGGGATCTCTTTTGGAATTACTGCATCATTTTCCAGGGCCAATACCGGCAGATTTTCCGCATATTCCGATAAAATCTGCTAGGCATCGCTCTCGGCCTACGCCGGACTGCCACTTTCATTGAGCGAACGAGGGGTAGGGCAACTTCCGCCCGTGTATCTACCGCAGAAACGTAAGCCTCTCCTGAATCTCGTCAGGGTTTCCTTCGTACCCGCGCAGATTTTGCTGCAACGCAATCGGATCTAGATCCAAGTGAATGCACACCCAGGAGAAGCTAAACGGCTTCTTAGGGGTCATCTTCCCGAAGAGCCACTGTCTGGCGCTTCTCACTATGTGGCGTTCGCAATGAGCGGTTCCAAAGGCGTCACAGATGGCCCTTGCCAGAACCGCGGCCAGTAAGTTTCTTTCAGGTTTTACTGGAGATTGGGCTTCACAGTCCTGATCTCCCTCTGTCATGAACTTACTGAAGGCGTTGGCGTTACTCATATATGGCTTTCCCCTCAACTACCAGAAACATCAAAAAACCCAACTTGCGGCCGTATGAACCGTTGGCCCAAGTAACCTCGCGCTTAGAGTTGTTTATAGTTTCTAAGCTAACTTTAAGGTACCTAAAGCTTTTAGCTACTTAAAGTTGTGCCTGTCAAGAAGTCTTTCCTATAAAGTTGTGGATTCGTTAATAAAATTAGGTAATTTTACTTAAAGTCACTTAAAACGGCGGTGCGGTTTTGATATATAGAACATAGCCACACTATTCCAGAACGAAAATTTACGGTTTTTGGCGTTCCTGCCATGTAGGCCAATTGTTTGACAGAACGCACTAACTTCGGTACCATCATGCGCTCTAATAACTAATTAAAATTATGAAGAAAAAGCTTTTTGTATCAAATCTAGATTTCGAAATTTCAACAGATGAACTTCGTCAGATGTTCTCTGAGATAGGCCCGTGTATTAGCGCCGTGATTGCGCAGGATCGTGAGTCGAAGCGCTCTAAGGGGTTCGCCTTTGTTGAAATGGAAAACGAAGAAGACGCCAAGAAAGCTTTAGAGGCCTTAAACAACAAGGTTCTAAACGGGCGCCCAATGAAAGTTTCAGAGGACCGTGGTAAAGGCGGGGACGATAATTCCTCAGGCGGTGAAAACACTGAACGTCGTCGCGAATATCTTCCACCGATTCAGCGTATGCAGCTTTTTAAACGCAAAAAGAAGCTTGATCCTTTTATGACGAACCCAAATGCTGCCGTTGATTACAAGGACGTGGCCATTCTTTCTAGGTTCTTGAGCGAGAGAGGACGGTTGCTTTCAAGAAGGCTCACCGGCTTGAATGCTTTTAATCAGCGCCAAGTCGCCAAGGCCATCAAGCGCGCGCAGCATATCGGGCTGATGCCGTTTAGTAATGTTTAGATTCGCTATTACACGTAAACATCTTTTTTAGAATCAGTTCTGATCTTCCCTTCGGTGCGAAGACTATCAAGTTTTTTTAGAATTCTAAACTGCGCCTCTTCAATTTCGGTGTTCGAAATTTTTGGTAGTGCCTCGAAGTCTTCTTTTACGCTGGCGCATTTTCGCTCTGACATATTTGAAAAAAGCACTCTCTTTACAGCTTGGCTGGCTGATTTTAGCGAAATAACGAGGTCGCGCTGATCGATCTCTTTGATTAGAATCTGCACACCCTGCGAAGCGAGATCAACGATATCCTCAAATGAAAATAGATTCTCGGCGACCCTCTCAGTGATCTCTGGCGCCGCTTGTTTCATAGCCTCAACCAAGCGCGCGCGGTTAGGGGCAGTCATGCTATTTAAGATCTGTGCCGCCACCTTTGGGCCATCAACCTTTTCACCTTTTGATTTCGCCATACGCAATAACTCCGATCACTCTTCCTCCGAACCCCAAGGTTTATCCCCGGGGACATGGAAAACTTTATGATTAGCTTTAGATACTGCCTGTGTCTCTGCGGTTTGGCAGAGCTGTTCCATGACATGCTTAATGCGTTTGCCACTGTTCTCAACCATTTCCGCAGCTTGCTTCAGTTCAGGGGAAGCATCGGAGTTTTTCTGAAGAAGATAGGCAGCTCCTAACACAGCTCCCAGGGGATTGTTAATTTCATGACGCAGAGTGGAGACTAACGTCTTGACCGTCTCCAAAATAGTACCTTCAATCTTTGCCATATCAAGCTGTCGCTGAATTCGGTTGCGCTCAATTATGCCTTGCACCAAGGGCCTAAAAAGCGGCTCTCCCACAGCGGTCTTTGGAATAAAATAGTTAGCGCCCGCCGAGACCACGGCACCGGGGATATCAGGAGAGTTATCGGAACTCATCGAAATTAGTGCCTGATTCTCAAACCATTTTTCGGCGATAAAATCTTGGCCACGTCCATCCGGCAGATGCTCGTCGATAATGACTAAGTCATACCGGAAGGAAGCTCGCTCTTTCAGATGCTTTCTAGCTTTATCCAAGGTATCAAAATGTTCTAATACGAGCGCTGGTATAAACGACTTTAAGCGCATTTCGAGTATTTTCTTGAACGACAGGTCGTCGTCTATAATTAGTGCATGAAAGCTCACGAATATCTCCGGTTTCTATATCTACACCGCTAGCGTACGGCTTTTGGGTGTTTTGCTCAACACGCTTTGACAGGCGCCGTCGAGCCCGCGAGAAATACAGGCTAGTCAGGGTGCTTCCGACTCCAATATCATAGACTTGTATGGACAATTTACCCGGCTATTTGCCTGGCCTGATCACAATTTTACTTCTAACCTCGTTTGTAAAGGTGTTTACCTCGTTATCGATCCTGCGCCACGGCATCGGATTAGAGGGGCACGGATTTGGAATTGTAGTTTTGGGGATCTCGTTGGCGTTGGCGCTGTTGGTCTGTACGCCCGAGCTTAATAAGATCGGTGGCCCAGGTGTTATTTTTGGGGCCACAAGACCGAACACCTCCGAGATAGAGCTGGCCTTTCGCCCATTTCTTGAGAAAAACACTGACCAGAAATTACGTGGAGATCTCTCAGCGCTAGTGGCTAAACGCGGATCGAGCGATCCGGAAAGTCTGGGCTTATTAGTGGGGTCATTCTTGTTAACCGAGCTAAAGGAAGCATTCCAGCTTGGGTTCATGATCTTAATCCCTTTTCTGGTGATCGACCTCTTAGTGGCAAATGCATTAACCGCCTTGGGAGTGACGCAGCTATCGCAGGGAGCGGTGTCGCTACCCATTAAGCTTTTAGTGTTCGTGGGCGTGAACGGTTGGGCTCTATTGGCTGGAAAGATCATAGGTTCGTACCAATGATGTTTGATGCGGCTTCATACGATCTTCTCTATCAGGCCATTAAGGTCGTTTTTTTGACGGCTTTGCCTGTGTTGCTGGTGCTCGGTATCAGCGGGTTGCTGGCCGGCGTGCTGCAAGCGGCTACAGGCATAAACGACATTGCCGTAAGTTATGGGATAAAAATGTTGGCTTTGGTGGGACTCTTATATTTTTTCTTACCGGCCTGGTTTGACTCAATCTCAAAACTAGCTGAGCTGGCATTACGGTGAAGTATGGGCGCAATATTTTTCTTGGTGCTCGGCACAAGCTTCTTGAGCGGGGTCTTGCCAGGACTGATCTTTTTGGCCGTGGCCTGCGATATTGTTGTTTTTAGCCAAGGGTTACACGAGGCGGGCACGAGAATGGTTCTGGTCTTTGGCGTGCTTTCGCCGGCGCTAGGCTTTTATACGCTAGGGATGCTCTTAGATCGAGCCGCCTTTCCAAAACTGCCACATAAAATTTTCTCAACCTTTATGTTGTTGGCTGGGGCTACTTTGCCATTCACCCCTGAATTTCTGCGCTCTTTGGGCCTGTTAGCGTCAGTTCAATCCGCCCAGATCCTCCCCATCCTAATCAAGTTAATAAGCGCCGTATTTTTTTGCGGCGGACTAACGGCGGCTATTTTGATGTTCTTATGCTTAGCTTGGGAGCTGCCTATGATTTGGGTATCCGATAAATTTAAGCTTCGCCTGGCAGAAATAACGCAATCTGCGCGCCCAATTGTTTTGGGCGCGATCTTCGCGCTGGGCATTAATTTGGTGCTGGGCTTATTCCGATCTGAGTTCAGTCTCGCCCGTATTTTAAAGGAGTTAGTTTAGTGGCTGATAATTCCGATTCTGCCTCTGCTGAACGCCTTGAAGAATTGCGCGAGCGCGGCCTGGTACCTTACAGCCCCTTTGCTACGTCTCTCATATGCCTGGCAGGCTGTTTACTCGCAATTCTTTCATTGAAAGATAGTATTAATAATAATTTCATAGTGGTGTTAAAGAGCTTGAGAGATATGAACTTTGAAGATCTGTATCTATCTCAAAGTTTTATAGAGGCGCTTTCTGAGTTAACGCTTTGTGGCGCAGCTATGCTTATAATGTCGTTGGTCTTTGCGCTGTTTGGCGGATTGCTGCAAACCAAATTTCTTATGCGCACCGAGAATTTAGGATTTGATCTGGGTCGCTTGGTGCCTGATCTTAGTAACCCAGCCGCCATATTTGGCCGTATTGGAGCGTTGTTTTCAATTCTCCTAATAACCTTGGCGCTGGCTTGCCTCTCCCTTTATCTGCAAATTCCCAGGGCGCTTGGGATGCTGAATTTAGATCAGAGTTCAATTCTGGCTTCAGCCGGGGAATTGGTTAATAATGGGGTTGAAGGCAGTATCGCAGTTGCCTTGGCAGCAGCTTTCGTGAGTTGGCTCCTGGCCAAAGTGATATTTTTGCGCAGACATCGCATGAGTAAGGAAGAGATAGAGAGGGGAGCTCGTAGGTGAAGAAGAATATGTTTTCGGCGCCGGAGGCATTTTCGATGTCGCCGCTTCTAAATTTGTTGCCCGTGAGAGGCAAGCTTAGCAGCCTTGAACCCCTGACCGCCTCATTTTATGCTCGCTTTGAGCGCGTCGCCGGTTTGCTGAAAGAATTGGACAATGATCCCAACGCCGAAGCCCGAAAGCGATTAAGCGCCGAAGAGAATATGTTAAAAGCTATTCTGCACTGGCTTGAGGTTAAGCCCGAGGGAGTAGCCTAATGGATCTCATTCGAAAGCGCACCTCGTCGGAAGTTCTAAAGCGTGGCTATAGCGACGCGGAGATAGACCACATTTACGCCTTGGGTCGTATGTTTTTAGAAAATGGCGACTTACGTAAAGCTGAAGCCATCATGCACGGGTTGGGCGAAGTCGCTCCAGACTTTGCCCCAGCCTTTTTAGCATTGGCCTACATTCAGTACCACCACAAGGCCATAGACGATGGAGTTAAACTTGCGCGGCATGCACTTAAGCTTGATCAGAAATGTGTTGAAGCCGCGTTGTTTTTGATCGCCGGACTAATGACGGTGGGAGATCTTCAAAGCGCAGGAACATACCTTGGTGAGATCGGCGATCAGATCGAAGCGGGACAAATTGAAGATCCCAAATGCCTCCGGTTTTATAAGGCGCAATTGGCTCGGTATCAGAGTAAGTAAAACTTTATCTGCTTCAAGCTCCCGGGCGAAGCACGAGATATTACGTAGCGCGGACGACTCGTCCGCCGATGGTTATAGTGGCAGTACAGTTGAGGGCGAAGCCACCACCTGCTCGCGCCTAGTGCTGCCTATCGGCCTAAGATTTAG
>CAZVWV010000071.1:0-19014 GCA_964631745.1 uncultured Bdellovibrionales bacterium | reverse complement strand
CGCTCCGGAATCTGCTCACCAGTTTATCGGCTATGCTTTCATTTTGCTCGGCCGTAGGTCGTGGTTATGCAAAGCAGCGCGCCGCTTATTGCGCACTTAAGCTAGTTGGCATTGGACGACTCATCGGCCGGTGCGAGCAGGTGGTGGCTACGCCCTAAACGATAATGCCACTATAACCACCGGCCGACGGGTCGTCGGCGCTACTTAATATCCCTGCTTCGCTCGGGGTTTTTGAGCAGAGACGGCATCCCTATCCACCTTATTCAATATATTCTAGATCTCTTAACGATGGACTGTAGGCAGGTTTTGAATTAGGCAAAGAACTATCACTTCCGACCAGCCCGCGCAGCGGCGGCTCTCGCTTGCGGCCAGTCCGCCGTGAACGGCGACATGGCGCCAACTGCCGACCCGAGCGTTGAAAAATCAGTCCAGGCGTACACTACCCCTTTGCCGGAAAACAGTGAGCTGGCCCCGGCTGCGACTACGTCTGGAAATCCGTCGCTATTAATATCCCCTACTGCGGGCGTGGAAGAGAGTCCGGCGAAGGTGTAAAGCGCATGGCTTGCACTGCACTCACTGTCTTCGCAGGTGAGCTGCCTGCCGCTTTCGCCTTCTAGCACGACCACGCTTCTTCCGGTTGAGATCAAAACTTCCTGCGAACCGTTGCCGTCTATATCCGCCACGACCGGCGAGGCGAACTGAAAGGATGCGCCCGCGCCCCGATCGCTGGGCTCTACGCTCCACATCGGCGCCGCACTCAACGCAGGGGTCCACGCCAAAACTTCGCCCCGCCCATCACCCCCGTATTGGGTTGCGCCGCTGACTGACGCAATCACTTCAAGCAGCCCGTCTCCGTTAAGATCCGCTACCGCCACTGATGTCGCCGTGGGGGTCGAGATCGAAAGCGATTTTAGAAGCTTCCCGGTTTTTCCGGAATATATCTTGATCGATCGTCCTTTTGAATTCGAAAAATAGTACCCCGATCCCATGATAACTTCGTAACCGGGGTTAGCGGGCAGCACATCTGCCACAACCGGCGATGAAAACGGCGTCTGGTCCATGGCCGTAATCCACATGTATTTTGTGCGAAATCGAATTTCTTTTCCCTTTAGAGATTTCGATGGCATGGCGTAAAGATACCCGCCGTTTGGGGTGGGCGGATTAATCTTAGTGTTCTTTGAGATGTCGGTAGCAAAGACTACCTCTTCGATGCCGTCAGAATTTAGATCTGCAAAAGCCGGAGACGACCAAGCTGTATCGGCAGCCTGGTAGTACCACCTCACGCTTCCGTTTGCGTTGAGAAGATAAACATGCCGATCGAATGAACCAAAGGCTATCTCCATCTTTCCGTCGTGATCGGTGTCAGAGAGAGCTGGTGTCGAGAACACCGAACTAAAACGCTCGTGTAGTTTTTTTCGCTTGCCCCATTTGGTTACGCTAAAGTTCCAGAGCAAGCTGCCGTCTATGCCGCGATAGGCCGAGACCCCGCCGTCGCAACCTTTTTGAACTATGCCGCCGTAACCAATGACGACATAGGGCATGCCATCGCCAAAGAGTTCGCCTACCGCAGGGGAGGATAGAATTCTATTTCCGGAGCCGCCGCAGTTAGAGTTCGGGGTTTTTGCCGTCCAGAGAATAGTGCCGGCGCTGGAAAGCGCCGAGAGTGTGCCGTCGCTACTCGCTACTACTACCTCCTTGCCATTGGCGGAGTTGCCGTCAAGCTCGGCGATAGCAGGCGCGCTGTTCCCGATGGCAGAGGAGCTAAGTATCACGCCGTGTCCGGCGGACGAATCTCTGGAACTGGAGACTGCGTGGGTAAAGCCAGCCAGCGGCGGGAAAAGCACATCCATATAGTCGGCGTTAGCCGATGCCGAGAGGGTCGCCGCGATTAGTAAGAGAGCAGGTAAAAACCGCATAAAGGGTAAAGTCGGAAGGATTTTGAGGTCTAATTAGGGATGGGAGCAAATTTGGTACCAAAATAAGTTAGGTCACCACAACCGCACTGTGCTCAAAAAATGCTGTTTTAGACTGGGGTGTTACAGGTCTGCGTTGTATCTCAAAGCCCCGAGCGAGGTACGAATATTAACACGAATATTAAGTAGCGCGGCCGAGTCGGCGGCCATGGTTATAGTGGCATGACCGTTTAGGGCGTATCCACCACTTGCTCGGCTCGTACTTGGTGCTGCCTATCGGCCTAAGAATTGGTGCCACCCCGTGGCATCGGCAGGCGAGTCGCCTGCGCTCCCTAAGTTTCCTCAATTGCGAGCTGATATGATGATCGGCCGCATACCCAAAATTCCATTAAAGATTCGCGCATTCATGTCGATCTTCTTTATCAGGTATGCCTCCGCCCAAAAGGGCGGCATGGCTCGCCTGCCAATTTTGGGATAGACGCCTGTCATGTCAGTTGAAGCTTCAAGTTCTGTTGGTACTGCCAGCAACGCTGTTCAAGTGAACGTTCTTCACAAACAGAGCGAGCAGTTAAAAGCTGTGGTTGGAACAATCCTTCAAGGTGTCGAAGAATCTGCGCAAGTTCGACAGGGATTCTCAACCGGGCAGCGTTTGAACTTAGCCGCGTGACCGGCGGACTATTACGCCTCTATTGTGCCACTCGTAAACCTAACTTAGAATCCGAATATGCGTAACGTTATATTTTTCTGTTTTTCCATACTGCTTACCAATCTCGCTTTCGCTATTACACCGGTTAATCCACCAACAAAGGTCTCACTAGTTGCCGACAGCGAAACGGTGGTACCAGGCAGCACCCTCAGAATTGGTGTGCATTTTGAAATCGATCCGGAGTGGCACATCTATTACAAGGAAGCGCAAGGCACGGGGCTTCCAACCAAGATCGAGTTAGCTCTGCCTGACGGTTTTACCACAGCCGGTATCAGCTGGCCGACGCCGGTGGAGTTTAAACTTTCAGATGATCTTTTTGGAAAAGGGTACATAAAGGAAGCATTCATGATCGCGCCGATCAACATTCCGCACGATCTCCCTGAAGGGGGCCCGGTAACTTTCAAGGCCATGGTGAACTGGCTTAATTGCAGCGCCAAATTATGTATGCCCGCCAAAAAGACCCTAGAGCTTACTCTTCGAATTGATAACGCTAAAAAACCAGACCAGAACGATCTATTTGCCGCTTGGGAGAACAAGGTCTCATAGGTACTCTCTGCTTTTAGTAGAGACCGAAATCTTAGCTTATCATTTCTTGCCATTCTGACGATTAGACAAATTAACTCAATTGGGAGAGTGGGCAGCGTGGATTTTGCAGAATTGGCAAAAACGGAGGGAGGAATCTTAATCGTCGACGACCTTGGCACGGCGCGCAAGGTATTGCACCGCCATTTAAATAAGCTAGCGCTCAATAATGTCCTAGAGGCGGAAAACGTCGAGTCTGCTTTCAAAGTCTTAGAGTCCAAAGAGGTGCGGTTAATCATCTCTGATTGGACCATGCCCAAGATCTCCGGAATCGAGTTCCTAAAGCAGGTGCGCTCAGAGGAGCGTTACAAGTTCCTTCCGTTTATTCTCATAACCGCAAATTCAGCCAAGGAAGTTGTGGTTGAAGCCGCTACTTTTGGAGTGTCCGACTTCTTGGCAAAACCGTTCACGGTTGAGACCCTGAGATCGAAAATTGAAAATGCCCTGCAGTACGAGACCAAACGCGCCGCTAGAGACGCTAACGCTCATGGGGATGCTGAAGTAGCCCCAGGCAACACCGAACCGAGAAGCGCCGAAAAATAATAAGTGCCCGACAGGAGTTGAACCTGCGACCTCGAGCTTCGGAGGCTCGCGCTCTATCCAGCTGAGCTACGGGCACATTAGGTGGGCGATCATCCTCATCCTACTCATTCTCGCTCGAGGTCGCATTACGAGTCAAACGCTCGATCTGAGAAGGCCGCATGTGACCGCAACCACTTAAAAGCCTGGCATGCTTGGCGCCGAGTGGTTCCTTACGGCTTGGCAAATTCTAGCAATTTTCCCACAGCATTGCGTGCGCAAAAAAACTACTTCCCGAGCGCGACGCCGAGGGCCCATAACAGAGCCCTACTATCTAAAATAAATGCGCAAACCCGATGCCCGGGATCTTCTAGCACTTACCTTACCGCAAAATGCGATTGGCAGCGGTGGAGCACTAATATTAAGGAGCGCCGACGACCCGTCGGCCGGTGCCACGAGGTGGCACTAAATTCTTAGGCCGACAGGCAGCACCAAGTGCGAACCGATGCTGGCTTCGCCCTAAACGACAATGCCAGTCTAACCATCGGCCGACTAGTCGTCGGCGCTACATCATATTGGTGCCCAATTCGGGGGCTTTCAACAAATACGCGCTAGTGATTTCAAACGCTATACTTATTCTCGAAACTCGTAGCTCCGCTTTGCACAGCCACCCGGCCGTTTGCCGCTAGATGCCTCAAGAGTTTAAAAATCGTCTCAGTCTCTTCTTCGCAGTTTAGCTGCTTCGCAATCTCGTCACAGCTGGTGGGCCTCCCCGCCGCTTTTAAATGATCTAGCACCTTGCTCTGAAGGGCCAATACCTGAGTGGCAGCTTTCTTGCCAGCTTCAACTCCCGGCTGATGGTAGGCGTTGATATCTACCATGCTGGCGTAAAACCCCACCGCCCGTTCAAAAAGGGCGATCAGCGCACCCACGGAATATTCGTTGACTTCATCTATTGTGATACTTATGCTTTCGCGCCCGGCTTCATAAAGCGCCCTACGCGTGCCTTCATAAAATCCGAACAGGTAGTCTCCGTTAGTGAAGTCAGCCTCAACATTTAACTTACTGAGATCTAATTCGTTAAACTTAGGAAACTTACTGCTTCTATCCTTAAGTACTTCAATAAAGAGCGCGAAAAAGTTAGGTAGACCGTCCCTTAACTGCTGCACATAGGCATGTTGGTCAGTTGAACCTTTGTTGCCGTATACGGCGATGCCTTGGTTTACCACCTTACCGGATCGGTCTCTCTCTTTACCCAAACTCTCCATCACCAGTTGCTGCAAATACCTACTAAAGAGCTCAAGCCTATCTTTGTAAGGGAGCACCACCATGTCTTTCTGGCCTTTGCCCCCTCCAATTTGGTACCACGAAGCCGCCAACAACATGGCCGGATTCCTACCAACATCACGCTCGCGCGTCAGCTGATCCATCTCGCGCGCGCCTTGCAATATTCGATCGACATCGAACCCTTGCAGCGCCGCTGGCAGTAACCCAACTACAGACAGTTCGCTTGTGCGTCCGCCGATCCAGTCCCACATCGGAAAGCGCGCCAACCACTGCTCGGCGATGGCCACTTTATCCAATTCACTATTTTCACAGGTGACAGCGATAAAATTTGTCCTAAACTCCAGGCCAGCACGAAGGTAAGCTTCTTTCGCCGCCAACTGGCCGTTACGAGTTTCCTTCGTCCCTCCTGACTTGGAGATTACCACACATAACGTTTTAGCTAGATCAGGGATGGAAGCTATCACGCGCTGCATTCCATCCGGATCGGTATTGTCAAAGAAAAAGATCTTCAAGGGATCATTGGGAGCCGAGAGTGCGGAACTTACAAACTGCGGGCCAAGCGCGGATCCTCCAATCCCAATTACCAGAACGTAATTATATTTACCACCTTGCGGCGGCGCTACCCTGCCAGAGTGTACGTTACCAACAAAAGCCTTTAGCGCCTCTAGTGTTGAGTCAATGGCGCTGCGCATCTCTATGTTCGGAGCCAATTTGGAATTCCTCAGCCAGTAGTGACCAACCTGCCGTTTCTCGTCCGGGTTTGCGACAGCTCCGGATTCAAGCGCTGCCATCTCATCAAAAGCCCGCAAGAACTGGGGGCCGTGCTGTTCGAAGAAATTGCTTACAAAGTTAACCCTGCTGACATCTATTGAAAACCCGGCGCTGGGCGCTTCAAAGAAGCAACTTTTAAAGCTTTTCCAAGTAATTGAGTGATTCATAATTTATTCCTACCAAGCTTGTTGACCCAAAGGTACTGCCATTTCCGTTTTAGATGTTATAATATAACTGCTTAGAGTATCTACAATATACCTTTATGATCAAAGACAAAGTTATCATCCTTCGGGAATTTATCACCGAGTTCCAAACAACTGGCACGATCTTCCCAAGCTCAAAATGGGCGGCCGATGCTCTCTCGCATCCGGTGCGTCAGGAGCGCGATTGCGGCATCAGCATCTTGGAAGCAGGGCCCGGCTCCGGGCCAGTTACTGTCAGGATTCTTAAGCAGATGAACGACAAAGACACTCTCACGCTTTGTGAACTTAATCCGCGCTTAATGCAGACTTTAAAAGCTAAGCTCGCCCTGAATTCGGATTTTTTGAGACATAAGGATCGAATTACTTTTTATGAAGGTCCAGTGCAGAATTTGTCTGAAGATAGTAAGTTTGACGTAATAATCTGCGCCATACCGTTCTTAAATCTAGAACGTTCACTGGTAGAAGAGATCTTTGAAAAGCTTCTTCGTTTAAGTAACCCCGGTTCTCAGATGACTTACTTTGAATATATGGGATTACGTCCGCTTGGATTACTTGCATCGTTGCCAGAGCGCCGCAAACGCTTAAGAGAGCTGGACGCATACTTTCGGGAGCTATTTGATAAACATCGGCCAAACCGCACGCGGGTCTGGTTAAATTTGCTACCGATTAACGTTTATACCTTCGAGATGGCGGCCTGATCTGCTCCGCGGAACCTCTTCCAAGCTATATAAATAGGGGAACTATAGGCATAAGAAAGCCCAAGGACTAACAACCCAATTTTTGGATTGTACCAGATCAAAGCGATCAACACGCCTAACCCGACTTTGCCAATCGCTCTAATATTGCCAAGCCGAAGCTGCTTGATACTCATGTACTCAATTTTTGAAACCATTAGGAACGCCAGGCTTAACATCAATATCGCAGCTACCAAGCACCAGAGTAATGATATGCCAGGGTCTGGCACGCAGTATATTAACCCCGCCACCGCCGCCGCCGCTCCAGGGGTCGGAAGTCCGGAAAATGATTTAAGGTTTTCATCGGCGATATTAAAGCGCGCCAGCCTGCTAGCTCCACACAAAGCAAATATAAAGGTCACCAAGACTCCGAACTCATCCGCCGGAACCTTAAAGCACCAGTTATAAACTAAAACGGCCGGCGCGATACCAAACGATACCAGATCGGAGAATGAGTCGAATTCCACGCCGAATTTCGAGGTAGCGTTTAACTTGCGCGCCACCCGTCCATCTAAACCATCAAGCACAATCGCTAGCACGATAGCGACAGCCGCCTTTTCGAATCTAAATGAGGTTGAATATATCACCGCCAAAAAGCCGCAAAACATGTTACCGAGCGTAACAGCATGCGGGATTAGATAACGTCGGCGATAAAGAGTCTGCCGCAGAGCCGCGTCTTTAAAATCAATTCTCCTTAGTCTGTGAGTATTCATAATACGATGCGCCGATGGGCCTTAATTCCCCCTTACTCTAACCCGAAGGCGCTAAGAAGAAAAGTGAACCTGCGCTGGTCTGGGCCTGGCGCATCTTCAGGGCCTCGCAGATATTATAAATTATGGCTTCCCCGTCCAATGGCACACCTAAAGTGGGCGCTTCGACCTCAACGCTCTGTATTTTCTTAGAGCGGTTTAGCACGCTCGATACCGCTCCGGCTATGCGCACGGCCTGAGCATGAGCAAGAGGCAGCTGACCGACGGCGCAATCTAGGGTGACCACCGACATCCCGGCCTTGATTAACTCTGGCATGCTTTGAGAGAAGAAGCTGACATTCTCAAAATGCTTGTAGAAGTCGCCGATAGTTGTAGATAACAACTCGCTATAGGTGCGCCCTTTATAGCGCAAGGTCATATTGGGAAATTCTCCGGATAGACCCATCAGGTCCTTAGCGCTAAGCGCCTGCGCACGCGCCTCGGGCAGTTTAGCAAAGAACTCGGCCAGCGCCTTATCTAATCCGAGTAGCTCAGAAACCTTTTTGTGTTTTACTTTCAAGAAAGCGTCCCAGGTGTATACGGCGTGGGAATCAGCTCTTCTAGTCCTCTCTGGCCCTGAGATAGAGCGACTCCGACTGCGAACAATCTGCGCCGGCGATTCCCTTTGTCCCAAGCTGAGAGTGCTTAGTCCCACCTCAACAATCCCCTCTTTGACTAAGGCGATGCCCCGATCGCACAGCCCCAATATCTGACGAGATTTACTGTATAAAATACAGATATTACCGCGGGCCGCTAGAGACCTCACAAATGACATGGCTCGCGAAAGCACTTGAGGGTCGAGGTGCGCTTCAATTTCGTCAAAATAAATAATGGCACCTCGCGGAGAGAACAGATCCAACATCACCAGCGAAACCTTAAAGAAATCAGAGATCGCGATGTCGGCAGCCTGCGCGCCAAGCTTCAGATGCCCAGCGCCGAGCTCTGTTAAGTTGGCGACTAGTTCCTGAGTTTGTAATCCTGATTTGTGAGAATTCGGACCGAGAATATCTAAGATGCTTTGCAACGAAAGATCATCGTAAGTCAGCTTTGACTGCTGTTGAATAAATTCAGACTCCGCGCCACACTCCGTGCATTGGCGCGTTTTGCCAAAAGTCAGCAAGTATTTTGGCTTGCTGGATTTAGCCCTAAGCCCCAGGACCAACAGGTCCTCCTTGCCTATTTGATAATCGTGACACCACTCCTTAAACTCCCTTACCAGATCATTTCGTTCCGAGACGGAGAAGCTGCGGTGCACCAGCAAGACGTCCTTGCCAATGTTTTTGGGCCGGGGGAAATCCTCGATTGAAATTAATTCGCCACCTACGATGACCCTGTTGAATCCGGCCGCGCTTGCACGATCGAGCTCCTCCATGCCGGTCAGCTTAGTTGCGACAATCAGATGCCGCATCTGGCTTTTAGCGCTCAGAGCGTCCTGCAAAGTTGTTTCCAATAACAACTGCGGATCGCCTAAGGTTCCGCCACACTTTGGGCATTGCAGACGAACGGGAGCAAGAGTTGCGATGTTTTGATCTATGCCTAACAACTCCCCCAGGGCGAGCTCGCGCTTGGTGCTCGGGCCAACAAACACACGTTTCTCCCAACTCCAGGCCGAGAGCTTAATTACAGGAAGTGGGCTGCAACACCCAGCGCCAGCCGCTACAATTAGGGATTCCGGCAAGAGCGCGTCACCGATCTTGCACTCCAGTCCCAAAACTTGCCCTTTATAACGCTTTAGAAAATCTCCTTCGAGCAACTACCCCAACTCCTTTAAAGGCTGTATTATCTCACGACCAGCGCCCTTGTCCTCTCTAACCTCAGTAAATGTAAAGAGAGCTGATTTAAAATATGTATTTGATCAAGACTACCGAACGTATGGCATTTTTTTAGTATCCATGAGTATTTATACCGCAACGCTAAAAAATCTAAAAGACTCGGCGGAGCGCGTGCAAATAATTCTTACCATACGCGGACTTTTGTTGATTGTTTTTTTGGCGCTGATGCTTTCCGGCCCGGTGCTACACGAGTCCGATATAGTGGCTGCTGTGATTTGTTGGGGCGGCCTTGCGCTGATATTAACAACCGCCCTAGTGGTCACAGTAACAGGACTGCGTCTAAAGAGTATCTTGAAGCTTTCGCTGGGAACTCCGCGCCCGCATGAGGGGCAGCGCATATGCTCTGATGAACTCGTGCGCATATTTATTCACGGCACTCCCGTAGTAATCTACCCCTTATGTTGCCTGACCATAAAATTAAATTTTGTGTCAGAAACTCTAAAGACCTGTATTCATCAGGTTACCGGCTCGTGGTTAGATGACCCCATTCATGAAGATATTCTTTTCCCACATCGGGGCGAGTGGCAAATTGACAAGATAGAGGTGAGCTTTGGAGATCAGTTAGGGCTTAGTCGCTTAAGTTGGATCTGTGACGATCCAAGTGAGCTTGGTGTTGTTACTGTACATGCGCCGCCAGGCTTTAACCGCGCGCTTCCAATTCTAAGCTCCTCCGCAAGCTCAGGCGACATGGCCGATGATGTGCAGGAGCCCATGGGAGACCCCTACGATCTAAAGCAGTATCATCCCTCAGACGGTGCCAAGAAAATTCTTTGGAAGTTATATGCCAAGAGTGGCGAACTGGTCTCGCGCCATGTTGAACGCACGATGACACCTGAAGGCCAGGTTGTGATCTTCTGTGTGGCAAATCAGCTTGAGGATCGGGTAGTCTCTCGTACCCTAGCCTATGTTCAATCGGTGAGAGAGCTTGGGTTGGAGGTCTTCGTGGGTTGCCTTGGGCAAGGCCATGAAGAGCTCGCCAGAAATTTGGAAGAGGCAGATGAATTACTGACCGCGGCCGTCTGGAGCTCGATTAACTCCGACCCCTTAATCGATGCGCGTAACGTCATCGGCAAGGCTCAAAATCACCTAAGTGGAAGAAGAATAGAGCGGGTCTTGGTCTTTCTTGCCCGAGCTCGCACGCACGATACCCAAGAAGCGCGGGAGACGGCAAAGGCCCTAGAATCTTTGCGGGAGAGCGGGATTGAACCGGTTGTTTTTATGGTGAGTCGGGGTAGGATTTCCGAAGAAACAGACGCGTCAAAAACTCTTGGCTCTAAGGCCCTCAACTTGCTGTACCAACGCGTCCCCGATCCGAACTTGGATGAGCTGGAACCAGCCCCAGATTTTATCGCAAGCTGCAGCGCAAATTTAATTAACGTCATAACGGTAGACTAGCACTATGTTGGACTTCGTCCCGAAACACCCTGCCCTGATGGACCGACCATCCCAGTTTGTGTTCTGGCTGGTGACGGCCTTGCGGGCTATCTTTGTTGGAAGCTTGATCTATCTCGTAGACGAGATAGTGGATCTTGGCACCTCACATTTTATTCTATCTTGCGCGGCAGTGTTTGCGACCTGCGCGGCTTCTTGGTTGGCATTTACCGGCCTAACATCACTTGGCTTTGTACTGTGTAGCCTTGGAATTTATTCAGCCTACCAAGTAGCCTTTGTAATATTAGAATTTTTGCCCAGAAGCAGCCCTTTAGCTTTGTACTCGTACTTGCAACATGGGAACCTTATCTTTATTGTCGCAATTCTAAGTGCCATGTTGACCTGGATGTTCTGGCGAGTACGTGCCACTGTTAGCGCAGAAACCCTAGTACTTGCCTCTGGCTGCATCTATCTCTTATCGGGACACCGCAACTTTCATTTAGACACACCCAAGGTCATCAACAGCATGGCCTGGGCCATGGGGGTAGAACATATCACCATGCTGGTTATTTTCGGGGTTACAAGCCTTGCTCTGATTGCAACCTACCTCTTTTATTCAACTCTGCCAGGGCGTCCTGTAGCCAGCGAGACAAGTTCATCTTCAATAGCTCACAATCTCAATCACTCGAAGTTACACAGGCTAGCCGCTATCATCTTAATCTGCGTCATTACACTTCTGATATCGAAAAAGATTAATTCACACTACACAATAGTATCGGCAGCACTCACAACCAACGGAGTTGGCGAAGAGAACACCCCTGGGCTAAGTCCGCTTGGGTTTCATTCCGCCTTAGGAAGCACCAATCAGCCAGCCGCACTTGTTAGATTAGAGGGGGACTATAATACCAACCCCTACTCGCCCATGGTTTACCTTCGTGAGAGCGCTCTCTCGGAATATAACGGACACGAGATGGTGCTTGCTGACCCTGCCTATGACCGCGACATAACTCGCACGCGCCCTGAGGAGGCCTTTACAGGCAAGGAAGATGCCGAACTTCAGTATCGCATGCCGTTATTGCAATCTATCTTTTTGTTGACCGAGCACGAGAACGCCTTTGGCATTGATTATCCGCTCTCATTCGTGCGACTTAAGAACCCCAACAAAGCTCGCTTTCGATCGAGCTACCGTGCTTATTCCATGGTGCCTTCGTTTGATACTGCCTCCATTATGTTTTCGGGGGTTGGGGACCCGCGTTGGGACCAAGCTACCAAAGAGCATTACCTTAAGACGACCAGTGATGATCGGTATAAGTCTCTGGCCATGAGCTTAACTAAAGACATCGGTCTGCCAGTCCCAAAGGTGCGGGCCCTGGTTGATTACTTGTCTCAAAACGCCACCTACACCCTCACCCCGAACCACCAAGTTAAACCCGAAGACGATCAAGTCGCGCCCTTTTTGTTCGGCGATCTGCGCGGGTACTGCGTGCACTTTGCCCACGCCACAGTATACATGGCGCGCGCCATCGGGCTGCCTGCGCGAATCGGCACCGGATACCTAACAGATCTGAGCCAAGCAAAAGACGGGCATATTTTGCTGCGCATGAGTGATCGACACGCTTGGGCCGAGGTTTACGTGCAAAGTTACGGGTGGCTTCCCTTCGACACGCAACCGTCCAAGGTAGAGAGCCACGCCGAGACCACCGTCGACCAGAAGATGCTGGAAGAATTAATGGGGCTCGTGGGACCAAGCGAAGAGATCTTGTCGGAAAAAAACAGCAGAAACGAAAGCGGACTAAGGGAAGAGAAGATCTTTAGCTTCCCTAACCCGATTTACTTTGTTTATTTAGCGAGCGCTCTGCTGTTACTGCTGGCGCTCTTAAAGCTTTATTTGCGTGAGGGCTGGAGGTTACCGGCCTCCGGCGCTACCAAGGCATATCGCGCTTACATCAGCAGTGTCTCGTTGCTGACAGATATCGGTATACGGCGCAGCACAGCCGAAACTCGTCACGAATTTAGGGCGCGTGTTAGCCAGAAGTTTGGCGGTAGTTGGCTGGCTACTACCGAAACAATCACCAGCAGCAAATATGCTCAGAGCCCGCTGGAAGCTGCGGATGTGTCCGCCGTGATAAACGAAGAGAGGCAGAGAGCCTCTGAGATCTCAGTTGGCCGCAGAATCTTGGCCTTTTTAAATCCAGTCTCGATATTCGAAATTATTTTTGGAAGAAGATGGTGAGAATAATAATTCTGACCCTACTACTAGCTATAAGTTCTCGGCTTCTGGCCGAGCCTATAGACCCCTATGACAGCCAAGATAGTTTAGCCAGTCAATTCGAATCCAACAGAGGCGATGAAACAAAAAGCATCGATACCTTATTGGAGGAGGCCAGTGAACTTTTTCAAGACGAGCGCCCACTCGATGGCAGAAGTAAGCTTCTGGCCGTGCTAAAAAAGGATCCCAAAGAGTTTCGGGCGCATCTGCTTCTGGCCGGATACTACATGGACGAAGTTGGGCATTTCAGGTTGGCGCTAAGATATGTGAAGCAGGCCCAAGCGCTCTTCAAGGAAAAATACGGCGAGCCGCCCTACGATGACTACCTGGTTAAGAGCCAACACGACCACCTGCTTTATTTGCTATCACAAGCCAGGCTTAATTTGGACGACTATCAAGGCGCCTTGCAAGCCCTAGACGAATACTCAACCTACGGCTACATGCGCGATTGGTATCCGGCCAGTCGGGCATGGATCCTAATGAAGCTTGGGCGGGTTGAAGAGGCCATCAAAGTGGCGAGGCTCGGGTTAATCATTGGAGCAGAGCCCGGGCGAACGCTTAATATGCTAGGCATACTCCTATCTATGCATAATGAGAAATCAGATGCATTGAAGATTTTTCAGCAAGGTATCGAATATGAGTTCAGCCTTGGTAAACTTGGACGACCGGCGACTCCTTTGAATAATTCCGGTGAAGTTTATAACGAACTTTTTAGAGAAAATCTGGCAGAGAGCTCTTGGGTTAAGGCCGTTAAACTACCGGATGGCTGCGAGCATGTCTTACCGAGCTTGAACCTAACCCTGCTGTACATCGAACAGAACCAGCTGGCCAAAGCGAAACACGCCATCGACGACTTTGAGAGTTGCATAGCCCAATACCCGCTGCGAAACGGCGAGGAACATAAAGCTCTCGTGCATCTTGCTAGGGGAAGGATCGCGCTGCATTCGGGAGAGATTGACGACGCCATTGTGCATCTCGAAGCGGCCCTTGAAAAACAGCAATGGTTCGGAAAAATCGGCACCAACCTCGATGATCTGCGGGCCGGAGCGCAGATTTCCCTTGCTCAGGCACTTAGGGCTCGGAGCTATCAACTTTCCACCACGCTAAGCAAGAGCTGGATCGAAGCTTTAGATAATTTGCGAAAACAAAAATTAACAGAGCTTCGATCGTGGTGGTTCTTTCGGCGCGCGCGTCAAGTGCTAGTTGAAGATCTCAATAACCTAGAGGATCTTTACGTTCGGAACACCGATAGCCTTATAGAGTACTCCTCCTTTGGGGACGCTCTTCAAGCTTTTCCGCCGAGAGATCTCGATTCTCGCATTAAGCAGATCAAAGAGCATGACACTCGCCACGAACCAGACTCCTATTACAAAATTTACCGCGCCCAAGCTTTGGAAGATGATGGTCAAACCGAAACGAGCCTTGAATTATTAAAGCAAACTCTGCCCACCCTTAGAAGCCAGCTGGACGAGTCGTTGCAGATCCGGGCGCAGCTCCTCCAACTTAAATCCTTCAAAGAATTAGAAGACGGCTACAGCTTCATTTCTGAAAATATTTTCGAGGAACGTCCAGCCGCGCTACGGAATTACGGCTTCAAGCTTGTGGTAAACTTTGCGGAAACGTCTGAGTCGGAACTCTCTCACAAACTTCACGAGAGTAACTTCATTGTGGATAATGCCAAAGCACACACTTTTAAGATTTCGGCAGTCAGGGAGGCTAACGAATTTACCCTGCGGCTCACTTCAGAGACCAAGCCCTATCACAATATTTCGGTCAAATCGCAGAATCTAGAAGATGCTATTAATATGTTAGCGCACCAGGTTTTTCATGAGGACCTGCGTTAACCTCCACCTCTAACCATTCGAATTATTTAGCCGACTCGAAGCTGCGCGCCCGTAAGCCTTGCCATATGCCGCGTGGCTGCGGGACTTAACCTCGACCAGAATGCTCGACTTCGAAGGTCCCTCTTTTGCGTTGATTTTGCCCTTCCGACCATGGTACGGTCTAGCCGATTTTCGAGTATTTTTTTCATCCCTTTCACGAGTGAGTTTTATGAAGAGCAAACTGACCAACGGACTTTCGTTATTTATTTCACTGCTAATCCTTACTATCTTTTCTACAAACCTCGAAAGCGATGCCTGGGCGGCAAAAAAGGCAAAGCCAGCTCGCCTGAAGGTCTCGGCCTTCGCCAGCTCCGTGAAAGGCACCTTGCAACTTCAGCTTACGAACGCCGGAAAGAAAACTATTAAGCGCGTAAAGCCCGGGGCCGTGCGTTTTTTCAACTTTCCAAAAGGCACCAAAGTTGAACTTCTTGCAAAACCAAAATCTGGTTTCAAGGCCGGCCTAATCGTAAACGGCAATCTAGTGCGTTTTCAAAACGACAAGGGCAAAAGCCAAAAACTTAGTGCAAGGGTGGCAAAGAAGGCTAAGATCACAGAGCTTAAGTACTCCCTCCCCAAACTCACGATATCTGCCTCTGCGGTCCCAGTTATCGAAGCGCGCTTTGTGGCCAAAGGAGAATCATTTACGAAAAACGCTGGGATCACTTTCAGTGGCCTTGGGGGTGCTATTAAAGTCACGAATCAAGGCAGTGTTAATTTAACCGGAAAAGCGGAGTCCGATGTGGGCGTCAGCTCGGTAAGTTTACAGAACCTCACCACCAACACCGCCGGCGCTGTAACCGGCACAAAATCATGGGCAAGCCCGGTCACTTTTGCGCAGGGGGATAACCGCATAACCGTCACGATGCGCGCAAAGGACGGCTCGACTTTTAGTAACAGCACTGTGATCACTTTTTATCCGGGCATCGATTTCGTGACTCCTTTGCATGTTTCGAATGACGTGCTCTTTCTCGGTTCTGCGGGAGACCTCACCTTTAATATTGGTTTAGCTGGCCCATCCGGAGCAAGCGTAAGCTTGGTTGAAACAGACCAGAACGGAGCGGAACTGGCTTCAACGCCTTCTGATTTGGTAGATACGGGCGCTCTGCCGGATGAGATAGATCAAGATGGTCTCTTCACCGGACAACGCACGGTCGATACAGCCGTACTGGGCTTTAAATATTTTCGCGCCAAAGTTATAAAACCTTCGGCTACATACTTTTCCGAGGTTGTCTCCATCTGGATAACCAATCCCTTCACTTCATCGCAGGTTCGAGCAGCGCTCGACCTAGCCAACAACGTTCAGGCGCGCTTCGACGCGCTTCGTGCCAGCGGCCAAAGTGAGGCGCAAGCCGTGGCCACAATCTTAGCGGAGATTCAGCATCTTCCGAGCGTGGGCGCCGCTGGTGTTAGCGATGGTAACGCCATCTGGTGGATGACCCAGGATGGCATTCTGGGCGGCTTCCAACCGTTTCGAGGGACCGAACGTGGGGACGGGGGCAGAGCCGGCTCGGGAAGAAATTACAACGAGCTTATTCGATCGTTGCAAGGCCAGGCGACGAACCCAGCCTTGGTTTCGTTCTATACGCCTCGTGAATTAGATTATGTTGTTTCAGATTCAAGGCTCTCGAGCTTTCCGACCTTAGCCGCCCAGAGCGAAGATCCAAACCGCGTTAAAAGTTACAAGGCGCTATTGGTTAGTCCATTTATTAACAATCCAAACTCCAGCGCCAATTTTGGAAACACGGATGATTTCTTTGGGCCTTGGCAGGTGCTAATCAGCAAAGGCTCAATCTGTTCGGAAAAGGCTGACAAATTTGTTAGCAACAACGGCAGCATCGGAGTTGGCCTGGCCGACTTTGAGAATCTATCGGACTTCGGAGTGGTGCACTTCTCCACTCATGGAAACAACTTCTATAACGGCCTCTTAAGTCTATGGAAGGATGTTTGGGGAAAGAAACTTAGCTCCTTGCAAGCTTATTTCTCAATCGTAGGACTGAACAGCGGAGTTTATCTGCCGGTCGCAGCGGACGGCACAATCGACTCTTCCAGCGTAGCCACGGATTTGGCAGCCCACCGTATCGCTATTTTTCCAACCGGGGCAATTTATTTGCTGCCGGAATTTTTCGAACACTATGTGGGCACACTCCCAAGAAGCATAGTCTTGCTCTCTGCTTGTCGCTCTACATACAACAATTCATTAGCGGATGTGTTTTTGGGGAAAGGCGCCGGAGCCGTATTTGGATTTACGGATTACGTAAGTAGCACCTACGCGCAGAACACCACCAAGCAGATCTATACTAGGCTTTTGGAAAACGACGATACCGTTCTAGATGCCTTTAATTCCGCCGTTACCCAATTTGGCACAAATGACGCCGACGCTGATCCGGCTTACTTGACTCTGGCCGGCAATAACGATCTCAAGCGACATTCCGGCGGATTGGCGAATGCCGGATTTGAAGACGGCACATTAACGCCATGGCAAACCAACGGCGATGGGCGCTTGATTGGCCAACTTGGCAGCTTTACCCCCACTGAGGGTAGCTTTATGGGAGTTGTATCGACCGGACTTGGCTATACAACCGACTCCGGCACACTGAGCCAGAATTTCTGCCTACAGAATCAACCCTCACAAGTTCTTCAGTTTGCTTGGAACTACTCCTCAGAGGAGTTCAAGGAGTACTGCGATTCAGTTTACCAAGATACGTTTACGGTGCAGATGTGCGAGATTGACCCTGCTACCGAAGCGGAGCTAAGTTGCAATGTGCTCCTGCACCAAACTGTCGATAGCCTGTGCAGTATGGTTTTTGGAGTAGGCTTCTCGTTCGACCAAGGCGGTGTATACAGCACCGGGTGGTTGAATGCGACACTGCCGGTGCCGGACTCGCTTGCCGGAAAAAGCACCAAGATAAAGTTCTCGGCCGGCGACGTGGGTGACAGTATCTACGACACGGCTGTGTTGATAGATGATATTCGGGTCGGTACACCCGCGCCGAATTGATGAGGGGATTATGGGAGGCGCGAGACAGCTCTCTGCTGTGTGTTTAGGACTTAGCCTATTCTCCGCCTCTTTTGTGAACCGCAACGAACCGATGCTGAAAGCTGAGAGAGCCGAAATCGACGCTAGCACGCCATCAAATGCAGCTCTGCCGCAAGGTTTGCGGTTGATGAATGCGTCCAGCTTAGAGCTTGATTCGTTCTGTCTTGAGATGAAAGTTCGGGAGTTTAAGTTGCTGGTAGATCAAGGCAAGCTTGATCCCATTAGAACTGAGATCGCGGGCCCATCGGATGTGCTAGTCACTGAAGTAACAGTTAAACCACATATGGAATTGGATTACGGCGGGCGCACTTATCTTGTTGCGCTGGAAGATCCGCAAGTGCGGGTAATCTCAGTGCAGCAACTAAACGAAAGGCCCAGTTACGCGGCCTATCATGACATGACGGGCGCATTTTCGTTGGAAGCGTGTATTATCCCGAAGGCTCCTTAAGGATCACGGGATTTTTCTCTGATGGTGTTCGGCACTAAAGTAATCAGAGATGTGAATGTGATGCCCATGGCCTAAGGCCCCGAAGACTCGGGGCAAAGGCCAACTTGAACACTACTCCTGTGTGTCCTTCTTTGAGCAAGTAAGTTTGCATTCGGCGCACTTGTCGGGACGTGCGTAACACAGCACGCCATTGCCGACGCAACACAAGATTACACCCTGCTGGTCATTAATGCCCTCGTCCTGGCCAAGAAGTTGTTCAGCCAACTTCAAATCTTCAGGTAGAGCCCCTTGCTGCAGTGGAATCCGAGTCCCAACAACTTCTGGCTCCTCAAATGGGGTGCCCGCGAATGAAGGGGCGGGGCAAGAAATAAGTGCAGAAATTACTAAAGATAGGAAAAATGAATACTTTACTAACATATTACTCCTAAAAATTGACTGGCAACTGAACATGCTATTCCAAGTCCAGGAGTTAATCAAAGATGCTCCTGAATTTTTTTTCGAACTCGGTAAATGGCTGAAAACATGCGACTATTTCGGCTGAAGAAGACCACTATCACTGCTGTCCGGCATGACATTGTAATTTGGGTCTTTAACCACAGAGGCCGCGGGGAACACGAAGAAAACATTGAGGATTTCTCTCTCCGTGACCTCCGTGGTCATGCGTGTCCGGTAGAAAGGTGGCGGTGATGCCGTAAATTCTTGATTTAAAA
>CAZVWV010000070.1:0-19025 GCA_964631745.1 uncultured Bdellovibrionales bacterium | reverse complement strand
ATTATTTTTTAGAGTTGCCGGTTTTGTAAAAAAAAGTAGGGTGGCTCTAGGGGGGACTTCCTTTCGGCACATGACAGATCGTAAGGCCGACTTCGTTCCCTCGACCGGATTCCAAACTACCAAACATGCCCGCACCGCTCTCAAAAGCTACCCGCGCCACCGACCGATCCAACTCCAGCCCAAATCGCTTCGACCACATCAACAACACTGCCCCCTTGAATCGTCTTGCCGCCTCCACCGTATCCCAAACCGTTCTCCACCTCGTGCACCTCTCTCCTGCCTTGCCCCCATACACCCCGAACCTGTCGTTCCCCCAATCCTTGGCCCCCAGCACACTACTGGACCTTGAGAGAAACCTCTTCAACATCAGCCTTATGCCTAGCTCTCCCACGCTATCCCTAAACTTCAACTTCAGCCCTCGGCCCTCAATCACAATCGCCATAGGCAACTCGATTGAGCTTGGCGCAGGACCTTCATCGTTTAAATACTTTTCGATATGAAGAACCTGTTCTGTGCTCCTGGGCGGCCTTCTGAAGGCCCCATCCACAGCTCGATTACCTCCACCAGCTCGAATCAACTGCTCAACGAACACTCGCCCATAGTCGTACGGCGCATCCAACAACGCCTGGAGTTCCTCAGGCACCTTGCATGCGGCGGTCCTCTGCGGTACTCGATTTTGGGGATCAAGCTCCTCCTTCTGGGCCTCAGGGTGTTTCTCCCAAAACTCCCCCTCGATTCGCATCGCATCGCCCTCCATCAGTGCCCCGACTGCTAAACTTTTATCAGAGAATATGAACTTATACGGAGAGATTCGTTTCAAGTCGAAATGCTGATCTTGCAAAGCATGCACGGCTTCATGAATCATAATGAAACTCGGAACTTCAAACCATTCCGGCACAACAAAGCCAGCGATTCTTGTGCTATAAAAGCCGGCAGAGTTTGAAGTCAGCAGATCAACCAGGCACTCTTGATAGCGAAACTCTTCCGATACTACACCTAGATCTTTCAGCCCCCCTTCTTCGTATTCCAAGGCAGGCAGCGAGATCTCCGCTCTTATAATTTCCGATGAGAGTTTTTGAAACTCTGTCTGCGACAACTTCTTGCAACTTGGGTGCCGTTTAAAATTAAGTCCTCTTAACTTTTCGGCCTCTTGCGCAATCCCCGAGAGCCCCTCGCAACCCACCTCACCGTAAGCAGCAGCGATCATAAGCCAGCTTAGACTGACCACACAGAGCCATCTCAACGACATCTACATTCTCCTGTGCCACAACAGTTTCTCATGGAATTCTTGTGCCTCGCCGCGGTTTAACTGCCTAGCTGTTAAAATGAGCACCTACCTTATTCCAGCTCAACACCGAGGCAATTCAGCAGCGCAATAAACCGGCGCAATTTCGAAGCATCTGCTAATCTAAGGCGATAGCTTCTGTCGGCAAGTAAAGTACGAAACGAGTCCCCTCGCCTGCTTGCGTGTCTACCTTGACCTCGCCAAAATGCAGCCCCACAATGCGATCTACAACTGCTAATCCTAGGCCGCTCCCCTCTTTCTCTGCCGAGACTCCTTTACCGCGTCGGAACATACTAAACAGGTCTCCTAAATCTGCACCGGCGATCCCCGGGCCGTTATCCTCAACTACTATCTCCACGAAATTTCCCATGGGGCGCTGCACTACTTGCCCCGCACAAATACGCACAAAAATCTTTTTCTTATCATTATATTTGACAGCATTCTCAATCAGATTCGAAAACGCCCGTCGCAGCAATCCTGCATTGCCCCAGATCTCCGGCAATTCGCCCAGAGCAATTTCGATATCCAAGGCCTCGTTAAAATGTTGGTCGGCGATCACATCTCTCACCAACAGATTCAGATCCAAAATCTGCTTTTCGGTAGCTTTGGCACCAAGCTTTGCAAAATCATACATGGCCTGCACCGTTTCGGTGAGACGCCTGCACGAAGAAAGCGCCCTACGCAGCACCTCCTCGGTCCTTTCATCCAAAGGTGCGTTGTGATGATCCAAGAGGTATTCAAGCTTCATACTCACACTCCCAATTGGACCGCGAATATCATGTGCCAAAGTAGCGCTGAACTCATTTAGTCGCCGGTTGCGCTCCTCCAACATCAAGTTAGCTTCCGTGAGCTTTGTGCGAATTCTAATATTTTCCTGTTTCAAATGACGAAAGCGCATCAGATGTCGAAGCGCCAGAGAAAGCTCCTCAAGCCAACGCTCGTCCTTTAGGATCACGCGCTGGCAGCCATGCTTATACAGTTCATTTACAATATAGGGATCATTATGCTCGCTCACCACTACAAGTGAAGGTTCATGATCCTGACCCTTAAGTTCATAGATTAGATCTCGATACCCATCAATCGACAAATTATAATCCAGTACTATTATTTCCGTGGCAGCTTCCTGCACACGCATAATAAGTGTCTGCAATGAACTGACGGGCTCAAATGTGAGATCGGGAACGTCCTTTCTGAGCACGGCTTCGGCTTCTTGCCAGTCAGCCGCGCGCTCCTCCAAAACCAGGACCTTTTCTGATACACTCGTCGCTGGAGGTTGCATATATCACTGCATAGCTTTTCGGAGATAGTTCTTCAATCTGATTAAGGCGCGTGAACGAATCTGCGAAGCTCTTGACTCAGTTACACCCAAGATTTCTCCAATCTCTTTTAGGTTCAGCTCTTCGTAGAAATACAAGCTAATCACAAGTCTTTCCTTCTCCGGTAATCGGTCAAGCGCCCGGGCTATTAACCCCACCTTCTCGCCGCTCATGATTTTATGCAGCGGATCCTGCGATTTGCTGGCGATCCACTCATCGGCATGGAAACGTTCCTCACCATGGCCGAAACCCAGCTCTTCAAAACTTAGCATGACAATGCTACCGACCTCGCCCAATAGCTTTTGCAGCTCATCGACGCTAACGTCAAGCTCCTTCGCGACCTCTTCGTCAGTAGCTGCGCGGCCCAACTTCTGTTCAATTTTTTGATAAGCCTGCTCAATCTTATGTGACTTGAAGCGTAACGATCTGGGTAACCAGTCCTGAGATCTAAAACTATCAAGAATTGCCCCCCGAATCCGAAACTGGGCGTATGTTGAGAAATTGGTTTCGTGCTTAGGATCGTACTTTTCAAGCGCGTCCACCAGACCAATAATGCCCGAATTTAACATCTCTCGAAGGTCGACGTCTTTGGGCAATCGACCAGAGAGCCGATGTACGACTTTCTTCACTAACGGTAGATAACTTTTGATCAGTTCCTCTTTTTCGAAGTCATCCACACTTCGATAAGCGTCAACAACGGATCGTTTGGGTTTAGCCACGACTCATCTCCTCATAAGTTGCGAGTATTTGTACTACTACCCTTCCTATAATTCCGATCACTAGAATCACTAGTAACGATCGCATAGCTATCGTTACCACTCCCACATTTGAAGTCACTCCGGCAATTGTTATTACAAACAACGCTAAGAGTGAAACAGCCGACATCAGCTTTTGAATATGCACATAGCTAACCCGTTTTATGAGTTTCTTCTTCTCTTTAGCTGCCATGTGCACTTATCTCCAGGAGCTGCTTGAAAAAGAACTGCATGCCGCCCTTAACCTTTCTTTCCAAAAATTCAGCGTCGATTCTGCTGGTCAACTGAGTAATCGCCCGACTGGCCGGGCTCGTAGGATAAACTTCTAGCACTCCACGCTGTTCAAGAATGGCTGCTCTAACTGATTCGTCCGACGGAATAAATCCAAGATACCTCAAGTTAATCTGCAAGAATCTGCTGGTTGCGCGCTCAAGCCGCCTATAGGCGACCAACGCTTCCTGTTCAGTTGAAGCGTTGTTTACAAGTATGCTAATCGACCGTTCTCCGTAATTCCTTGAGAGGACTTTTATAAGGGCATAAGCATCTGTAATTGATGTAGGTTCCGGCGAAACCACGCAGAAGATCTCACTGCTGGCGCTATTAAAAAACATAACATCTGCGCTGATTCCGGCGCTGGTATCGATCAGCAAATAGTCATACGTTCCAGCCACTTCCTCAACCGACTCAATCAGCCGGGCCTGCTTTTGCGCGTCCAAGTTACAGATCTCTTCAATACCGCTTGAGGCCGGAACGATCGATATCCCTTCCGGCCCCGAAATGATTATATCCTCAAGACTCGCGTGCCCTTCCAAGACGTCATGCAAAGTCGCCTCAACCCTAAGCCCCAACATCACATCCACATTTGCGAGTCCAAGATCCGCATCAAAAACCAGAACGCTACGTCCAAGTCTGGCTAGACCCAAGGCCACATTAACGACAGTATTGGTTTTGCCCACTCCGCCCTTGCCAGAGGTAAAACTAATTACCCGGGTCACACCTGTGCGCGTGCGGGTGCGCTTCACGCTATTTTTCGATACAATCCTAAGCGTTTGGCTTTGCTCCATATTGCTGCTCGTACTATCCGTCACAGATTCCCCTTTTGTTAGATTACTGTTTTACCCAGAAGGGCTCAGCAATTCTTCTCTATTAAATATCACTCTCTAGTCAACTATTATTACCCCAAGTGACTGAACCTTAGTGCTAGGTGCAATTTCAGGATGACTTATAACCGCAATTCCTGGCACAAAACGTCGTAAGAAATTATAAACGGCCGGCCGCAGATGTCCGGCTGCCAAAATCACTGGAGTCTGTCCGACCTCCGCAAACTTTTCCGAAACTTTGCTAACATTCCCGATTAAACGCTGCGCATAGGAGGGTTCAAGCGCCAGATAAGATCCTTCATCGGTTTGCTGTAGGGCTTCCGTTAAAACTTTCTCCACTGCCGGAGACAAGCTTGCCAAAGGCAGAATCCCCTCGGGAGATACATACTTGGAAGTGACCCCACGCGCCAACTTTCGGCGCACATATTCAGCCAATTTCTCTGGATGCTTAACATGCGGGGCCCAGTCACCTAGCGTCTCAAGAATGGTGCGTAAATCACGGATACTGATCTGCTCTTTTAACAGCAAGCAAAGAACCTGTTGCACCTGCCCAAGCGTTAACAATCCGGGAATAAGTTCCTCAACGACCTTAGGCGCGTCCTTCTTAAGATTCTCAATCAGGTGCTGCACCTCTTGTCGCCCAATCAACTCGTCCATATGTGAGCGCACCATCTCAGTCAGATGCGTTGTTATTACGGTTGATAGATCGACGACAGTATACCCACTAAACTGAGCGCGCTCCTTTTCAGCTTCAGGAATCCAGAGCGCGTCAAGTCCAAAGGCCGGCTCTTTGGTTGCAGTCCCGGTCACCGGATTCGTTATCCCACCGGGATCCATCGCCAACAAGTGTCTACTCTTTAATTCCCCTGACCCGATTAGCGCGCCCTTTAGCATCAAACGATATTCGCCCGGTTTAATGCGCACGTTATCTCTAATGTGGATGGCCGGCACGATAAACCCATAATCTATAGCAAACTGTCTTCTAATCGAACGGATACGCTCAACCAAATCCCCGCCTTCTACAAGCGAGACCAATTCATACCCGACTTCAAGCTCAAGTGTGTCGATCTGTAAGAGCTTGGTGACCTCCTCCGTGCTACCGGGTTTTGGCGCATTAGCGTCCTTAGCGGCCTTTTCCTCAAGCGGCTTGGTCTGAGCGGCCTTCGTGATGGCTTTTCTGCGAGTGACAGCCATCGCGCCCACCGAACCTGCCAATGCGATAAAGGGCAAGAACGGCAATCCCGGGACAAGCGCTAACCCTAAACACACCATGGAAGTTAGCATCAACGGCTTATCAGATTTGTATAACTGCCCAAGCACTTCAGCATTTAGATCTTCGCCAGAGGCTGCCCGTGCCACAATTAGTCCGGAGGCTGTTGAAATAATCACAGAGGGCATCTGCGCCACAAGCCCATCTCCGATGGTAAGCAAGGTATAGACTTGGGCGGCGTGGATCCAATCCATCCCCTTTTGCACAACTCCCACGAAGAGTCCGCCGATTATGTTAATACCTGTAATAAAGACCATAGCAGAAGCGTCTCCGCTCACGAATTTCGCGGCACCATCCATGGCCCCATAAAATTCGGCTTCCATAGATAGTTCTTTACGGCGCTGCTTGGCCTCAGATTCATTTATCAACCCGATGTTAAGATCAGAATCGATCGCCATCTGCTTACCTGGCATGGCATCCAAAGTGAAGCGCGCTGCCACTTCGGCGATGCGCCCAGTACCCTTGGTTATTACCCGCAAATTAATAATGCTAATGGCCAAGTATACGACCACCCCAATCACGAAATTTCCGCCGATCACAAACTCACCAAAGGCTTTGATCACATGCCCAGCCGCATCCGTTCCTGTATGTCCGTTGAGCAAAATTAAACGTGTGGCCGCGATATTCATGGCCAATCGAAATAGGGTTGTCAGAAGCAGCAGTGCCGGAAAGGAAGTGAACATCAGAGCTCTTTCCATGTACAAGGACACGAACAGCACCACCATCGAGATCGTAATATTAAGCGCCAGGAATACATCCAACAGTCCGGTCGGCAGCGGGATCAACAATATACAAAGAATTCCCACCAAGGCCACAGGAATCACTAAATGCTTGATCGAGGGCTTGGCTAAGACTTCGGACTTCATGATCTAGCTCCGGCTGCTTGACGATTAGCCCAAGGGTTGCGAAGTTTGTAAACATACGCCAACACTTCCGCAACCGCCTTAAATAGCTCGTAGGGGATCTCCTTGCCCACTTCCACCGAAGAGTAAAGCGCCCGCGCCAACTCCCTTCTCTCAACGATTGGCACATTAGCATCCTTGGCAAGTTCTCTAATCTTTAACGCCATAAAGTCTACACCTTTGGCAACCACCACCGGCGCATCCATATTATTGCGATCGTACTTGAGCGCTACTGCGAAATGGGTAGGGTTCGTCACCACCACATCTGCTTTCTTCACGCCCTGTTTGATGCGTTGCATCACGCGGTTAATACCTTTCCACATGATCCTTCTGCGGGTTTCTTCATCACCTTCAATCGACTTACGTTCATCTTTAACTTCGTCTTTGGTCATCTTGTTCATCTTGAGCCACTGATACTTCCCCCACACATAATCGATCAGAGCCAGCGCTATCAAAATATAGGTGAGCTTCCAGAAGAGCTTCCACATGGCTCCTCCTGTGTAATGCAGGATCTCCGGCACGGAAGTATGCACCAGAGAGAGCATCTCCGGTGCTAGGCTCTTCAAACCGAAGTATGCGACAGGCAACATCAGGCACAGTTTGGCGATCGATTTCAGGGTATTGAATACTCCATGCACTGAGAAAATGCGCTTAATGCCGCTGATAGGATTGAGTAAATTGAACTTGAACTGGAACTTACGTTCTTTGAAATTAAATTTAGTCTGAAGCAACACAGCGAAGGAAGCTACCGTGGCGACCACAGCCATGAGAGCCAGCAACGCCGGCGCCACCAGTATTGTGAGCTCAATAAACCCCTTTCTAAGCACCAGCGCTTCAAAAGGCGGCGGATTTGCGATGGCTTTAAAGGCCCTCGTCATAACTTGTTGAACATCTGAGTAAATCCAGATCCAGAGAACTTTCAACATCAGAAACCCCGTGATCATCGAGATCACATTGGCAACATCCTGCGAAAGATGTATGGCTCCCTCTTTGCGCAAGTGCTGCATGCGCCGGTCGGTAGGCAACTCAGTGCGCTGTTCGGGGGTTGAAAACTCTGCCATGGTTTATATGTGCTCTTATGCCACTTTGAGTACAGGGAAACGCCATACCAGTAATCTGGTAGACTGCTCCAACTCTGTAGTAAAGCAAGCAGCATGCCGCTTCAATTCCTTGAATATACTTGTGTTTTTTCGATTTCGAAGAGGCGATTTGACTATTCGCGTCAAACTTATGTCACTTACATATCAGGGCTGGAACTCCGCCGCAAAATTAAGAACGTTTGCATCTAACCCGGCTAACTCCGAGCGCATAAAAATTACAATCTCCGGCAGCGAAAGCATCGTAAGGACCAGCCCAATACCGATCGTTATCGGGAAGCTCACCACAAACACGTTTATGGTCGGCACGGCTTTCGTTAGCAAGCCCATCATAAACTGCGTCAAAAGCAAGGCAACCACCACCGGCGCTGAGATCAATATCCCTGCTTTAAAGATCTGCGTGGTTTGCTGAATTATAAACGGCAAGGAAAGATCCGTAATAGCAAGACTGCCTGGCACAAGCTGTCCTTCGCTGCCAGCCACCGCCCTAATCACCGCATAGTGCCCGCCAAATATTAAAAACATTAGTATGAAAAGATCTCCCAAAATTCTGGCCACATCCGGTGCCGGCTGCCCAAGGGACGGGTCTATCAAGTTTCCTGCACCCAGTCCCATACTTGTTCCAGAGAGAAACCCAGCCATCTGTGCCCCCGCCACCATCATCATCGGCACCAAACCGATGGCGTAGCCATAGATAAATTCCGAGGAGGCTTGAACCAAGAGCAGCGCGGGATTCTCAGGAATAGTAGACTGCACACCCGAGGCAGTCGCAGCGAATGCCAAAGCCAAAACAGCCGGGTATCTCACGACCATTCCAGAAAAGCTGCCCCCTATTCCGGGTATAATCACCATCATGCCTGAGAAGCGCACGGCAAAAAGCAAAAACGTCCAGGCTACTGGTAAACTCTCTAGGAGTTTTAGCCCAAAAAAAGCATTTGCCGTAGGTGCCATCAGATCACTGCGTGATATTTGGGATCTGCATATAGACCCAAGTGGTAAAAGAGGCCAAACGGTTCAGCATAAAAGGCCCGAAGATAATAATCCCCATTACTGCAGCGCCGATCTTTGGAATAAACGCCAACGAAGCATCGTTAATCTGCGAGGCAGCTTGGAAGATACTGATAGCCAATCCGGCAACTAGGCCAAAAACAAGCACGGGTGCGCAAATAAAGATGGCTGTCTTTAGACCAAACTGCCCTACCATTAAAAACTCATCTGGTCCCATAATACTCTAACCTTGTTTAAACCTTGTATGTATGCACAAGCGACTCGATCACGAGATGCCATCCATCCACTACGACAAAGAGCATTAACTTAAGCGGTAACGAGATCACCACGGGCGGCAAAGTGATCATACTTAATGATGTCAGCACCGATGACACCACCATATCCAACACCAAGAATGGCAGCGCAATTAAAAATCCGATCTGAAAAGCAGTATTGAGTTCACCCAAAACAAACGAGGGCACCGCCACCGCCATGGAGACATCCGAGATCTCTTTTGGTGGCTCAGAGCGCGTAATATCCAAGAAGAGCTGAATATCCTTCTCCCTCGAATGCCTCACCAAAAATTCCTTTAAGGGCCCAAAGGTTTTTTCAATGGCCTGTGACTGCTCCATCTGACCGTCCATAAACGGCTTGACACCCTCATCATACATCCTTGTAAATACCGGATTCATGATGGCAAAAGTTAGAAACAAAGATAGCCCGGTAATGACCGTATTCGGGGGCATTGATTGCACGCCCAACGAGGTTCTTACCATTCCAAGCACCACTGCAATTCTGGTGAAGCACGTCATCGTAACCATCATGGCCGGGGCGAACGAGAGCGCCGTCAGCAAGAACACGATCTTTAAGGCGGCGGACATCTGACCATCGCTCGCAAGCTGACTTCCGCCAATGTTAATGGCGATATCGGGCAACATTTTGGCCTCCTCCGCCAGTAACGGCAGTGGCAAGCAAATGAGCAATGTTAGAACCGCTAAGCTGTAGCGGGTATTTTTCGATCCCATTCCCCCACCTCAACTGCGCTGGCTTCGCCGATATTAAACGTGCCTTCGTTGTCGGCGAATGAAACTTTCTCGCCTCCAACCGCCAACATAATAGTCTTACTGTCCATCTGAACCAGAAGCAGCGTCGTCTTCGATGTCAGCGGCATTCGCTCCAGCACACGCATGCGTTTCGAGCTAAATTGAAAATTTCCTTTTATTTTTTTTCTGAGAGTGAATATCAGTATACCAAGAGCCCCTAAGCAGATACCCAACCCTTGAACCAATCGCAATGCCGAGTTCCCCAAATTATCCTCGGGGGCCTGCACCTTGGCGGTGGTCTCCTTCAGCATCAACCTCTGAGCCAGCGATGGTTCCGGTTCCGCCCAAGCCGGACTCACCACAAAGCCACAACAGATCAGCACCATACTTATAAGCCAACGCACAATCATACATCCACCCGTTCTTCCGGAGATATAATATCAGTTAGGCGCACGCCGAACTTTTCATTCACGATTACAGCCTCACCGCGCGCCACATGTTTTCCGTTCACATAGATATCGAGCGGCTCGCCCGCCAATTTCTCCAGCTCGACCACGGATCCCTGACCGAGCTGCAAGATATCCTGAATGGTCATGCGCGCCCTTCCCACCTCGACCGTTACCTGCAAGGTAACGTCTAAGATGAATTCAAGCGTGCGTGACTCTCTAGCCGCCGCTGCGGTCGCCGCGCCAGCCACACCTTCGGCAGCCGAAGCTACCCCTTCTAGTTGTTGACCGATATCATCACTTGCCATGTTTCAATAGCTCCTGTCTGTTGAAATAATTAATCATATCGCGAGCCGGAATTGCGCGTGAGATGCGCGCCGCCCGATTACCGCGGTAACTGCCTACATAGCTATAAAATTTGGGAGTGCCCTCGATCTTGATTAAGGCTTCGTCCGATGGATTAGTTTCCATGGTAACGACATCTCCAGCCTGGAGCTTCAAAAGATCTCTGGTTTGAATTCGTCCCTCGGCCAGTTGAACGCTGACATCTGCCACCGTTTGACGAACGCTCTTCTCCATACGTTTGGCCACACCGGAGTCGACCTCCAAGCGCGTGCTTTGGAAACCGGTCGCCAATTTTCCGCGCAGCGGCTCAATGGTTGAGTAAGGGGTACAAAGCGTGAGAGTCGTGCTTTCTTGCTCCAACTCCACTTCAATCGTCACGATGATGACCACATCCGTGGGTGGCACAATCGCGATAGCCAACGGGTTGAATTCGGATCTTACATAAACAAAATCAACCGGATGAATCGGCGCCCAGGCGTCTTTTAGAACCTCAAGGGCCATCATCACCACCTTACCGATTAAACGGCTCTCGATGGGAGTATACTCGCGCCCTTCAATCTTCACGCGTCCCTGCCCACTGCCACCGAACAAACTGTCTACGATTCCAAACACCAGAGGGGACGAGACCACCATTAAGGCGTAACCTGACAACGGCGGCATTCTAAAAATATGTAGCGACGAAGGCAGCGGCAACTTCTTCATGAAAAGACCGAACTTGATCATCTCAATCCCGCCCACGTTAGCGAAACAGGTGCGCCCTAAGAATTTTGCCAGCGATGTTCTGAACTGACGCGCGAAGCGATCATGAATAAGCTCCATGGTGGGCATACGGCCGCGGATAATTCGCTCTTGATTGGCAAGATCGAACTTCTTGGCCTGAGGCGCTTTAGGATCAACCGAGTCAACGGCGTCCTTTTCAACCTCGCTATCAGAGAGCCCTCGTAAGAGCGAGTTAATTTCATCTTGGGTTAGAATCTGATTCATTGCACCACAAACTGCGTAAAATAGACGTTCTTAACTTCTTCCTTCTTCAGGATTTCGTTAACGGTATCCTTCACTTGAACCTTGAGACCATCCTTGCCCTTCTCACTGACCATATCTTCGGCGGTCTTCCCGGCCAACAACCGAATCATCGAGTCCCTGATCGGCACAAGCCTCTGATAAAATCTCTGAGGCACGTCACGCTCTTCGAACTCTAGCTGCACCTGACATCTGATGTAACGTCCGCCTTGGAGATTCACTACGAAACTCTCCAGCGGAAAAATCGCACCGAGCGCCTTCTCGCCTTCCTGAAGTTGATCTTCGTCGGCGCTGCCCTCAAGCGAGCCTGTTTCAGAATCTTCAGAAGCGGCATCACCGGCGAGCTCTTGGGTCTGGTCATTTTTGGGCCTTAAGGACATGTACGCCACAGGCGCACCGATGGCAGCAATTAGAAACACCACCGCTCCAATAATTATGAAGAGCTTCTTTTTGCTCTTGGTCGGCGCGGCTTGCGGCGCGGCTTCCTCGCCCTTGCCTTTCTCGTCTTTCTTTTCTTTCTTATCGTCAGCCATTTTAAAAGCTCGAAAAACTTACCGTAGCCAAAGTCCCTTCACTTCCAACCCTTTGGCAGTGGGGTCCAAACACCTGCATTTTGACGCCTGCACTCTTAACTCCGGCGTCAATAAGTTGACGTCTAAGTGCTAAGGCGTACTCCTCAGAGCGGCTCCAGGCGTCCTCCCCCAGTGCGGTGGAACATGTACCTACTAGCGCCAAGCCTGTAGCGTAACCACCTAAAGAGACAGCTTTTCTGAGCCGCCTTTCGGCCATTCGTCTAAATCCATTTCGATTCAGAACAAAGTCTCTGCCGGAAAACCTAAGAAGCAACGATTTTAAACCGCGCTTGGCGCCTTTCACCTGACTTAATTTTGCAACATAGGTGCCATCCGAGCTTTTTTTCGTCAAGCGCGGCTCGATCACAGAATTTATCTCATGCTTGCCAACACTTAGCCCGTCTTTCACGGCAGGATTTAACGGACTGAGCGCAATTACGGCTATAAAAAAACTTAGCAAGAGTGTCAAAAGATCGCCAAAGCTTGTGAGCCACACCTGGTTGTTACTGGGGCTGTTTATGACTTCGTTTTCAGAGCTCATCGCCGCTCACTCGCAATCCTATAAATAGAAAGGCGCGCCTGAAGATCGCTGGACTTCTCGCTGGAAGTTAAATTCACAGCTTCGGCCGGGAGCCCGGCTTTAAGTAAAGCCTGACTCAAAGAACTTACCCTTGCAATTAAGAGGGCTCCCTTTTGGCCACTCGATACTTCAGTCCCTGCGACAGAGATCTCGCCGGCCACAAGCAGATCATGACTTTTCAGCAATGATATTAAAGTTTCGAGCTTTGCAGTTAGCAGCAACGCAGATCGCTGCTTGAAAAGATCCCGGAATTCAAAATTCACAATAGATTGTGGCTTAATAGTTTTCCGTGTTTCGGGCGCGGGCGAGATTTTCTTAGGCACCCCCGCCCCAGCAGCCAGCGATCTGCTAGTAAAACTGCCGACTACTCCCGTTAGAATCACCAACATGAGCGAGATATACTGCGTCCAAAACGCTTTGGCGCCGCCTCTAAAGTTTCGTGGCTGGGCTTCTGCGCTCATACGAAGCTATCCGTTTGCCGCGATTGGCAGAAAACCTTGGAGCTTCTGTTCAAGCACGATGGGATTTTCCTGACGTCCGAGACTTAAAATCCCTTCGATGGTGATAGATTTTACCAAAAGCTCCTCGCCACCGCGGTTTCTGAGCCTACCGGCGATCGGTAAGCATACTAAGTTTGAAAGCGTGGCCCCGTAAAAAGTAGCCACCAAAGCAAGCGCCATGGAGGGCCCCACATTGGCCGGGTCGCTTAGCGCGCCAAGCATATGCACCAGCCCAATCAAAGTGCCAATAAGCCCCATGGCCGGAGCAAAATTAGCGAGTGTTTCAAAGACCTGCACGGCTTTAAGCCCGCGCTCTCTTGCCAGGCGAGTCTCCATCTCTAAAATTCGCTTCACTTCCGATTCCGGCTGTCCATCAACTGTGAGCTCCAGCGCAAAACGCAGGAAAGGATCCTCGGTGCGACTGGCTTCCTCTTCAAGGATCAAGAGACCGTTGCGCTTTACCTGCTGGGAGAGCGAGACCATGTAATTTATGCGCTCTAATGGGTGATAAACTTTGGTAAATAACACAGAGCGGAAAGCCTTGTAGGCGTGCTTTAAATCGTAGGATGAAAAGTTCGCGCAGGTGGCACCGAAGGTGCCGCCAACCACAATAACTATCCCCATGGGATCCAAAAAGCTAAGAAGGTGCCCGCCCATGGCCACGCCGATGGCTACCAATAGAATAGCACCACCGACACCGAAAACCACCCCGCGGTCTATCTCCTGTCCATCAAACGCAATCGGCTGACTTATGCGGCTGTAAAGATCTGTAAGCATAACTCCTCTCTAGATACGGATACCCAGTGCTCTAGAGGCAAGAGTTGTGCCTTGTGGACCTAAATAAGATCAGGAGCTTAGCGGCGGAGTTGAGTCAAAAATATGACAAGCTGCGGTTTCACAGTTCAGTTTCACAGTTCAGATTCACAGTTCAGATTCACAGTTCAAAGTTGTTGCGGTGGCCGCTGGGAGACAGCCCTTCCATTCTTGCTATCGCCGCCGCCTGAGGCGGGTGTGGGGGTTGCGAGAACGCTATCGGCCGTTTGCCGGCCACCACTGGCCTGACAAGCTTGCATCGAATCAAATCCAGAAAAAATCTTGATACTATCATACTGGCGCGTGCCCTTTTCGTAACACACGCGCGCGTTGCTCTTTTTCACATTCGGGCCGGCTTCGCTTTCGGCCAGGACAAACGTCGAAGAGAAGGCAAGCAGAAAGAAAAGTACCGCCGCGCCCAAAAAATGATTCAAGAATTGATTAATAACCACGCCAGAGACTCCTTTGAAAAATTTTCGCAGAGAGCTGTGCTCCCCAACCTATAAATGCATATCGTAGTATTACCAGGGAGACAAGAGCGGAAGCGCCGCACTAGTCGGCCGTATCATAATCGCGCATGAAGAGCTCTTGTTTAAGACTCACAAAGGTCGGCGACATCGGCGGAAGCTGATCAGGATCGTTAAAGCGAGTCTCGTATGACCAGACTCGATTGGGCGCGCTGTAATAAGTGAAGGGTCCCCAAGTTGAAGCGGAGCGCCGCGGCGGACCTAAGCTTACGATTGAGCCAACATAGGTAAAATTCGGCGTTCCGGAAGCGGATCTAAACCATTCGTTAAATCGGAAGGAGTTGATCGATCCACCACCGTTTGAGTCAGCACCCTGGTCCTGCCCGGCCACGCCGTTTGCGTTACCGGTGCGGCGGATGCCGGTTAGCAAAGCTGCATATACAGTAGTAGCGTTTCCGGCACGTGAAAAAGTATCCATGACGGTCGATTCCGCATCTGTCCAAGCATTAGAAAGCAGCCAAAGCGTATCGGACATAAAGGCCGCCGGAATCCAGCCGGTTGAATTATAGTTGCCCCAAATGACTAAACCCTGGTCGGTAACTAAGGTTAACCCTTTAACAGTCGGAGCGCCGGCCAGGGTAGATTGAAGTTGCGCGCCGTTTTGAATGCGCACCGAGTAATTATTTTGCGCATTGGCGCTGAGCGGACCGTCGATAGCAAAAAAGAATACTAACCCGTTCTGAGTAGTATCGTTCAAAGTTTTCCCACCAAGAATTACCGGGAAGCGCTTCATACAGTTCAGGAGCGCGCCCATATCAACTTCGAACGTGCGCTGGTAATCGTTGGTGACGGCATCTGATTGATACTCGCGGAACAGTCTAAGCTTGGATACGTCCTCCGATCCTCGTTCCCCAACCGAATAACTAGACCCGCCCTGGGTGATCAGCCCGGTGCAAGTAGCATCATGCAGGGCATTCGTGGCTGCAGAAATATTAGCACCATCGGTTCCTACCACCTCAACCCCCGTGGGCGCGTTTGTCGTGACCACATCGCCGCCCGAATTCAATCGAAGAACGAAACGTACATCCGCCATCTGCCAGTAATCATTATCTGAGAAAGAATCGATCACGCTTACGTCAGGGACTTTAACCTCACCCATGCCCTTGATGAGGTTGTCCTTCCAGAGGGTGACATCACTTATGACAGCGCGCGAGCCCGAACAGCCAGGCAGTGAAATATAATTCGGCGCAGATTTATCGGGGGTATCAGACACCCTTGCTGTACCAGTGTAGCCAGAGCAAGATGAAACTGATTTTTGTCCGCGGTACAAGGTGTTCGCCACGGTCACCTGCCCGGTCAAGTTGGTGGTGCCGCCGTCCTGGGGCGAGATGTACAGATCGCCGTTAGTGTGCACGCGTCCATCCACGGTCATGGTGGCGCCGTTAAAGATCTCAAGGTCATCTTGAAAAAAGATGGCGAACTGAAAAAGCGGCACAAGCCGGCTAAAAAAGGCTAGGTCCAGGATGGCTTCATTGTCATTTAACGAATTTCGCCCCACGGAGCGCACCGTGTAGCGGTATTCCTGGGCGGTTAGCCCGGCAAAGGTTTCGCCTGGTGGGAGGATTGTGGCGTACGGGTTACCGGCTTCTTCACGCACATAAGAGATAGCATGGTGCCCAGTACTAAAATCATACGACCTGCAAACGAAATCTCCGGAGCCCAAATTCGAACCTTCGCAGGGATCATCAGTATTGGGCGAAACGCCGGATGGCCGCGACCAGTCCTGAAAAAGAGCGCGCACATCTTCGGCCCGCAAATTTAAAGCGGCCTCGGCCGCGTTAAACCCGCTCTGGCTATCTTTTGAGCCTTTAGCCATACGTTGTTCAGTCTGGGTAACCAAAAAATATGCGGCGAACAACGTCGCTAACAGAGCCAGCATGGCCATGGCGGCCATCAAGGCGATACCAGCCTCACTAAACTTTCGTGGCGGATGCGGATATAAGCCCATACTTTTCATAGCGCGCTATCCTCCCTCATAGGAAAGTACATTTCGCGGAAAATAATTAGAACTAATGGTAGAGGCGATCTCTTGGCCTCGAAATTCGCTTCTTCCTGATAGCGTCAGCTGTATCTGATGGACATCCTTCCAGTCCGTCGTAGACATCTGGTCGAACGCATCAACCACGGCGCCGTCCTGCAATGTGAACTGCACCTGAAAATCAGTCACATCAAACGCAACCGGGCGCGCGCTTCCGTCCTGGTTCACTGTTAGCTCCAAGCGGTTACTTACGGCGTTCTGAGTAAACTGATATTCTTCAATTAGATATATTGATGTATTCAACTGTGTATATGCACGCGTAGTGCTGCCGAGAGTGAGAAAATATTGGCCGTTATCTGTGCCATTACCTTCATAATCCACGAATTCCCCTGCTTTGACGCTCTTGTCGTAAATAAAGACTCTGGGAGTGCCTTCGCTGCTTTCAACCTGGCCCGTGAAGATCGTAAAAACTGGGGCAACATTGGCCGGGACACACTCGGTGTTGGAAAGGCTGGCCGAAGACACAAACAACTGCGTGCTTCCACTAGCCGTATCGCCGCAAAGCGTGAGCACTTCTGTCATCGGACTCCTGCGTAGTCTGAGGGTGTCGGAAGCACCAGAAGACCCGTTCGTCAGAAGCACCGCCGGAAAAGCAGCCAATAAATTCTCCCCAGCCTGACGCACGTTCATAGACATAATATCCATGGCCGAGCGCAGATTTCCGTTTACCTGAGTGCGTTTAATGTCAGTAAAGTAATGGTTTCGAAGCTGCAAGACAGCACTAATCACAATCGCCATCAGAAGCGAAGTCAGGGACATCGCCACAAGCAGCTCAAGCAGCGTAAATCCGCAACTATTTCGTGATGTGCAAGTCAGGGACTTCATCGGATTTGCACACCTCCCCCTAAAGCAATCTCAACCGTGCGGATTCCAGTTTCAGAACTTAGGGTAAATAACGCTGCCGCATGAACCAAGCCTCTTTGCGTGAAGCACACGCTCCAATCGGTGGATCCTAGGCTAACATCGTCTCCGATATCTAATTCAAGCTCATCAATCGGGGTAAGAGTCTCAGAGGTACAATTGGCGGCGGCGGATGCGGTTAAACGATGCTGCGAGGTTGGCTCGACTATTATTGAGCGTGTTTGCGCAATCGCTCGAACCCGCACAAGTCTGAAGTACTGCGATAGATTTGCTGCAGCACTCACCAATGGGTTTTCCAACACCTTAATGTTACTTACCGCCACCATGCAGAGCAGCCCAAACAGCCCTAACGTGATGATCAGCTCCACCATGGTAAAACCTCGTGCCGGTCGCCCCGTTAATCTCTTCATGGCGTCGGCGTCCTTGTCGGCGTGCGCGTGCGTGTTGGTGTGCGCGACGCTGTGGGAGTGCGTGATGGAGTTGGAGTGCGTGTGCCAGTCGACGTTACAGTCGGCGTCCTAGTCCTGGTAGGTGTGTTGGTCGCGGTTGCCGTGAAGGTGGCGGTTCTGGTGGCTGTATTTGTGGGGGTACGTGTGGACGTAGCCGTAGGCGCGACTGTTGGCGTACGCGATGGCGTTGGAGTATTTGTATGAGTTGGCGTTGGCGTAACAGTACGAGTCGGCGTGGGGGTGCGTGTCGGAGTCGCGCTCGGAGTCGGAGTAAATGTTGGTACCGGCCGCGGAGTTGGCGTGCTGATGGTGTCGTCATCCGTAGCTGCGCCGAATGCGGTAAACACCGTTTGGGTGTTGTAGACCGTGGTGCCGCGATAAGCCACCCGAACTGCCAGTTGCCTAAGTGTTGCCGATGCACAGTAACGATCATCCGAACAGTACGTAACATACACATCGTAAGTTCTGCGGGTGTTCGAGGTAACGGTTCGCACGGGATCGGTGCCAGTATTTGGCAGAGTCTCGATCGGCTGAAAACGAAGGTCATCAATAACTGTTTGCGCCGCCTGGGCCCCTTCAAATAGAACTTCAGCGTGTCGATTGGCCTGCAGGTTAACCGAAGCGGTTTGACTTGCCATGGCCACGGCGATGCCGATAATGACCAGGGCGATTAAAGTCTCGACCAGGGTAAAACCGCCCAGTCCGGAAGCTAGCCGTCGGCGCAAAAGCCCGTAATATTCTGTAAGTTTTTTCAACACGTCCAGAGACTCTACTTTTTTCTTAGTACCCCCCCGGACTCAGCTCTCTGGCAGTAACAGTAAATATACCCTGCCATATCGCGCTGTTAACTAACAACTGCCTCTGAAAACGCGAAAGTTCTTAGTGCATAGAACTCGCCCGGCCTACTCCACTAGCTCTGCTTATCGGTATTTTTCTGGGCCAGCTTAACGATTTGGCGTATTCTAGACTCCTTTTGGTTCAGAGCTGCGTTTCAGTGATTTTACTAGTTTAGGGCTGATAATCGCATCTTCGCAAAAACTGCGGGTTGCGGGTAAAGTGCCAGCCCGGCTCGGGGCAAGAATATATCGGAGCGCAGGCGATTCGCCTGCCGGTGCCGAG
>CAZVWV010000069.1:0-19161 GCA_964631745.1 uncultured Bdellovibrionales bacterium | reverse complement strand
CGAAATACAGAGTCCCGCAAATTGGCTGGAACACAATTCACCGGCCCCAAAGTTGCGCCACTTGGAACGACACCCCGCTCTCATCCGTGCCAGGCGGCAGCTTTATGTATTTTGTGCATTCATTCTACTGCGCCGCCAAAGATCAGAGCAGCATCACCAGTCTTACAAACTATGCCGGTATCTCATACTGCTCAAGCCTTCGACAAGGGAACCTCTTTGCGGCCCAGTTTCACCCTGAAAAGAGCGCGGAGCTGGGGCTCTCGATATATAGAAACTGGTGTGCGGGGGCGGGGATTGGGGGCTAGTAATGAAAGTATCTCCGCCGCGCTGGTTGGGTTGCGCATGGTCTCTGAGCGAAAAAGTGGTCAGGCTTTCTTAACCCTCACCCCCAATAAATCCGCCGGATCAGGCGCATGGTCTCTAATGCATCTTCTAAGGTCGGGAGCTCATGCGAGCTGTCTCCTGACAGCATCCTGATAGCATGCTCAGCCTGTAGCCTTAGTCCGGGTTTGAAATCCGTGTCTCGTGTATGCGTGGGGATTGGTTCAAGCGTGCGTTTGCCGCGCACTTGTTTCTGCAAAGTCTCAAGCGGTCTTAGCTCAAATCTTTGTGAGGCTGTGACGATCTCAGTGCTCCAGGGGCCGGGAGCGTTCCAGATCGCTTTGTAGAGGCCGGTGTCGCCACTATCAAAGTGAATGGCGGCTGCTACCATGCTGGCCTCTCTGGTTTCATGCCAGGGAAGAATATTTTTCACGTCTACAATTTTGCCCCTGCCGAAAAATCGCAGGAGATCTATTACGTGAATGGAATTGGCGTACATCCAGTTGCTCTGAATCTCAGCGGGTTGGCCTAGTTCATTGGCCTGAGTTAGATCCTCTTGATCGGTAACAGTGATGAATCGGGTTTCGGTAGATGAGTTTAACAAGCTTCGGGCGTTTAAGGCGCTGCTCATGAAGCGCCGGTTTAGGGCCACAAAACAGTCTCGACCGTTCTCCGTTGCCATGGCGTTAAGCGCGCTTGCGATATCAAGCGTGTGTCCTGGGGGCTTTTCCAAAAGAATCGCCCAAGGGGATTTAAAGATACTCTCACAAACTCCCATGAGAGAGAGTTCATCCACGGAGACAACTACCAGATCGGCATTGGTCTTTTCGTAAAGCTCGGAAAGATTCTGCACAGCAGGCATCTGGTATTTGCTCGCAAGCTCTTTTGCGGTGACAGGGTTTCTCCCGTAAATTCCAGCTAAAGTGACGCCATCAATGCTAGCGAAGGCCTTGGCGTGTTCTGTGGTCATGTAACCGCTTCCTACGAATGCAATTTTTTTGTTGGCCATTAATTAACTCCTAGAGTATGAGGTAACGAAACATGCGGAAAATATTCCAGTGCGCTGCCCGGTGAGGCGTTTAATATTTCGATACCAAGTGACTTTTGAGCGCGTTCAAGTTTCTTCCAGTCTGCGATAATATCATCCAAGTCAGTTCTTGCCCAGCGCCGTTTTCGAATCCGTAATCTGGATCAAAGTGATCGTGATCTTCCTTGATTAAAACTAATCCGGTCAGTGAGTCGGCTTCTCCGACTGGGAGTGTATATCGAGCGTCAATCCCGAGCTGTACAAATCTTTCAAACCCCTCTTTTTGCAGAATCGGAACGGATGATGCCGACACGCTTCCTAAATCCGTGACCTCTCCCGGAGCTGCCGAGAGGTTTTCCTCTCAGAACACTTGCCCGAAAATAGGGAGTTCTCCTGGGCTTAGGGAGTGGCGTCTCTACATAAATGCTAATAGCTGTTGAAAGCGGCTCAGCCAGAATCTATGCAACTCAAGCTCGCTCTCTGAATGGTCAACCAATGAAACTTCAAAGATATGCGCAGCTCTTGCACTCACTTGATCCATCGTGAATTCGTCGGGGCCTTCAGGTACGGCAGTGACAATAATATTTCTGGTGAGCTGCCATTCTGTTTTTTCCACCGCTTCAATCTTAAACCCGATCACAGGCAAGACAGCGAGGTACTTTTCCTCATCCCAGCCGTCCTTATGGACAGCCCAGGCGGCTTCGTGCGAACCAAAGACATGTCGCAAGACTCGTTGCTTGCTTACAACGTCGCTCCCTAATTTGTTCAGGAGATCAATTGATGCCCCCAGATCCGGAGTCTCAATCACTAAACGTCCCGTAGGTTTTATCCATTTGCGCCAAGCACTAAGCAGCGCTAAAGCTTCGACCCTGTCAAAATGTTCAAAGACATGGTGCGAGCGCACTTCGTCCACGCTGTTGGCGGGAAACTTTAGCCGCAAGATATCAGCGTAAGCATCCACCTTGGCGCGCATGATGCTCTGGCCTTCAGGCGGAAAATCGATGTTCAGGTAACCCTCAAAATATCTTGCGCCACAGCCAAGATGTAATTTGAGAGAGTCTGCGGATCTAATCAAGGCATGCGCGGTAGCTATCTCAAATGAGTTCTGCGCCGGGGTTGAGTTCAGAGATATGGGCATAGCTTAGTTAAGATGCGTGCTTGCAACGAAACGTAGCAAAAAGGTCTGCTATCGGGCGCCGATGGTCCTGCTGAGCTGTGGTTATCGCAGAGACTCAAAATAATCTCATCAATCTCTTAGGTCCCTAAACCAAGATCCAAGAACTCAAAAGAGATCTGCGTTGTCAATAAAATATCCTTGGGTTACATTTGTCACATGAAAAGTAGATCGTTCAGAGAAATTCGCAGCGATGTTCCTGATGATTTCCTCGTACTTGTAGATTGTGAATCACGAGAACTTGAAACAGGAGAGCTAGAGATACTCGGCGCAAAGCATGTCGAAACCTTTAAGGAATTTCGCACTATGTATGATTCTTATCGGGACTACCGTAAGAAAGGTTTGGATGCTTGGTTTGTGCTACCGCAGTGCAAGGAATCTTGTATCATGGAGCAGCGATTCTCTGGAAGGATCATGGGTTTGTGAAATTTGAGATTAAGAACGGTCTAATTTAGGCGCCAGTGAGTATCACCTACTCAGATTGTGATGAACCAATATCGCTTGAAGCGATGGTCGATACTGGCGCTGCCTGTCGGTCTAACATTTAGTGCCACCCCGTGGCGCCGGCCGACGGGTCATCGGCGCTCCCTACTATTTAGTGCTTCACCCCTGCCATTGCATTTTGGCCGGGTTATTGAGCAGAAGCCCCCTCCAAGGCCCGCCCTTACAACAATTATTTCAAGTACTTATCTCAATCCAGCCCTGGACTTATCGGCCACCCGCGCCAGCCCTCAATCCTGAATCACTCTACCGGCCCAAGGAATCAAAACTAGTGACGCTTTGCGTCATTTTACCGAAGGATTCCCGATGATTGGCTCGCTGATAGACCACACGAAAAATCACTACGGCAACGTTTTGCTAAATCCGTCTACCTTGGCGGCTTTCTGCACTGAGCCAAAAACTTGGGGAGAGATCATGAAGTTTCATCATCTCTTGGCTTCGGATGAGTACACCCAGTACGTGGATACTTTTTATCGCGAGGGGCTCGAACGTTACGGAACGGCCTGGCGGTATTTCGATATCATTAACGCCTTATACGGCAGCGCGCGGCTGTTGCAACCGAAGTCGTATCTTGAGATCGGAGTACGTCGCGGGCGCTCGGTCTGCACTGTTGCGCGCGCTTGTCCGTCAGTTGATATCGTGGCTTTTGATATTTGGGCCGAGAACTATGCCGGTATGGAAAATCCTGGGCCGGAGTTCGTGCAAGCTGAGCTATTGAAAAATGGCCACACAGGTCGAATCATGTTTGTTAATGGGGATAGCCATCAAACCGTGCCCGCCTTTATGCGGCAAAACCCTAATCAGTATTTTGATCTTATCACAGTAGATGGAGACCACTCTGAAGGCGGGGCCATCGACGATCTTGAGAATGTGCTTCCGCGCTTAAGCTTGGGCGGCATTCTAGTGTTCGATGATATTTCGCATCCTACTTTGCCGCACTTAAATGAGGTGTGGAATAGAACCAAGAGTTTGCATCCTGAGCTTGCAACATTTGAGTTCCGCGAAAAAGGTTTCGGCGTGGGAGTCGCTATCCGTGCTAGGTAGGTTATGATGAATAAAACAGCACTCATTACCGGCATCGGCGGATTTTTGGGATCTCACGTCGCGCATCAGTTGATTGCCAATGGTTTAGATGTCGTTGGTATCGGGCGAAATATTAATGCCCTGCCGGAAGAAATTCGCTTGAAATCCAGGATTTACGAAGGGGAGATCCATAGTGATTTACTTTCCAAGATTCTTAAGGAACACAAGCCTGGCCTAGTAGTGCACGCCGCTGGGGGCGCTTCGGTGCAGGCATCTATTGATAACCCTTACGCAGATTTTACAAGCTCTGTTGACCTCACTGCTTTTGTTTTAGAAAGCATTCGAAAGTTTGTTCCCAATACGCACTTCGTGCTTCTATCGAGTGCTGCGGTTTACGGGTCGCCAGCGGAGCTTCCAATTTCCGAATCTGCCCGGCCAGATCCGATCTCTGCCTATGGATATCACCGCATGTTGACTGAGTTCTTAGTCAGAGAAGCAAGCAAGCTGCACGCATTGAACGCGACTGTTTTTAGGATATTCTCGGCGTACGGGGAACGAATTAAGCGCCAGGTGATTTCTGACCTATGTCACAAGTTCAACCGAGCGGGCAGCCGGCCGGTCGAATTACGTGGCAGCGGGCAGGAAACGCGCGACTTTATACATGCTTCCGATGTTGGACGCGCTGTTTGGCATGCCTTTGAGGGCAGTGTCTTTGGTACATTTAATCTCTCATCAGGGGTGCAGACTTCGATACGCGATTTAGCCGACACGGTCGCCAGTCATTTTGGAAGCCAATCGCAAGTAAGATTCGATCTGAGCGACCCGGAAGGAGTACCCAAAAAGTGGCACGCTGACGTCAGTCGATTTTGCGAGACCGGCTTCAACTGTGAGATTACATTAGAACAGGGCATTAAAACATTTTGTGCATGGTTTAGAGAAGAGCATTCCTCGGAAGCGCCAGAAAGAGCCACAGAGATCATTAGCATGAGCGCTCCGGCCATGACCTTCGCAACCAAGCCCTTGGTGGGTTTCCCAAGCATGGCCACCTGGATGGGTGGCATAAATTATCTTGATATCTTGACCAAGGGCCTAAAGGCGCTGCCGGAGGCGCAGCGCCCTGCCATGGTATTGGTAGTTCAGAATTGGGACGGCATCGAACTACATAAATCTATCATTGAGCGCATGGACCAGCTCTGGATTATTGGCAAGAAGATCGGAGCGGAAAAGCTTCCGGTCGCCACCCAATTGCAGGTGAGTTATCTGGATTCACTGGAACAAGCAGTCGCGCGATTAGATACGTTCTTTCCGGTAATTTCAGATGTGGTCCGATCAGAAAAAGGTGTTTCCTGGATTCCGGATTTTCAGCATCTGTATCTACCAGAGCTTTTTTCAGAGAGCGAGCGATCACATCGCGATGGGCAGTACAAACTAATCGCTGAGCAGGCCAAGCATGTCGTCTTTAGCAGTAAGGATGCCCATGCCGATTTTCTACGCATTAACCCGACTCCGAACGCAAAATGCCATGTGCTTCCGTTTTATGCGAGCCCCGAGGAAACTTGGTACCAGGCCGACCCTTACGAAACTTGTCAGCAATATCATCTGCCGCGCAATTTCTTAATCTGTTGCAACCAATTCTGGCAACATAAGAATCATCTGGCACTCTTTGAAGCCATTCATATTATGCGAAAGCACGATGTGCACGTGCCCTTGGTTTGCACGGGCACTCTTTCAGATCACAGGCGCCCGGAGTACATTCAAAATCTTAAAAAATCAATTCAGGATTTGGGGATACAAGATCTCGTGTACCTGTTAGGCGAGATCCCCCGAACGGATCAGTTACAACTTATGCGCGCCTCGATGGCAGTTGTGCAACCTTCTCTGTTTGAAGGTTGGAGCACGGTTGTCGAAGATGCCAGAGTTTTGGGGAAGACTATTTTCTTATCGAATCTGAAAGTTCACTTGGAACAGGCTCCAAAATGGGGGAGATTCTTCAATCCGAGAGATGCCTTTGACTTAGCCAGCGTGATTATCGACGAGGCAGCGCGTTTAAGACCGGGACCGGATAGAGCGCGCGAGGAGCGGGCTAAGGCCGAGGCTACTGGATTCGCGGGTGAGTTTGCCAGGAACTTTATGGGACTTGTGGCCGAAGTTTCGGGTAAAGGAATGCCCGCCAAAGAGTCAGCAGCCGTTCGAGAGCATGGCCTGGATCTGACAATTGTGCTGGCAACAAAAAACAGAGCTGGGCTGCTTAAGGAAATGTTAGCTTCGATTCCCGAAGCTGTGCGTAATCTCTCATATGAGCTGATAGTGATAGACGGCGCCTCTAACGATGGCACCAGAGAGATCCTTAATTCAACCGCGAATTGCCGTTTGTTGGATGAGCAAAGCGAGCTCGGGCCAGGACGCCATGCTTGGCCGGTGCTTTATAATTTGGGCTACAAATCGGCCCGCGGCAGATGGTCCATCTTTGCAAGCGACGATATAACTTTTGAGCCTGACTGTTTCTCAAAGGCTATCATAAATTTAGCGGAAGCGCCCGCCAACGTGGCTGGCGGAATCTTCTTCTATAAGAATGAGATTCCCGAAGATAATTGGCGTTACTTCGGAATAGATTTTCTTGCGCGTAATCTGCCGCTTTTGAACTACGGCCTACTAAGAACCGATATCTTCAGGGAGCTTGGCGGCATAAATGAGGAGTATCAGTTCTACTGCGCCGACGGAGATCTAACATATAAGATCGCCGAACGTGGATTCGTGCTTACGCCTTTACCCTTTAGCAACGTAGTGCATCACAACCAGCTGGATCTTCAAAAGAAAGCCAACTTAGACGGATTAGCGATAGATTCGGCTCGCTTTCGCGAGCGCTGGTCAAAGCTGGGCGAGGGCGATACGGTGTGCCCGCGGCGTATGCTTTGGGATATCAACTTGGCGGGAGTGTTCGGAGTAGCTTTAAGCCACGAAATTGCGCGTGAGACTCTGCAAGATCTTTGGAGAGTAGTTGCATGCATCCAGCACGGCATGTTTGATGAGGCGCGCGCCTGTATGGCACAGCTGCAAAACAGCAATATTCCCCGAGAAGTCTTAGATAAGGCAACTCACTATTTAAACGCCTTTGAGGCAGCGCTTTTGCAGGAGAGTCGGAGTTAAATCTTATGAGTAGCGTTCATTTCGCATATACGGTTTATAATCCTGCTAGTTATGGGCAAGCGTGTGGCCCAGTGCCAAGTTGGCGAAATCTGCCTGTCGACCAACTGCGCTGGCCTGCGCCGATTCATTCACCCTTTTCGATTACCTACCACGCGCTCCAAATGTTGCAGCGGCGCTTTACTACAAAACTTTACGATATCGCAGAACGGACGGCAGCGAATCTAGAGGATGGAGACGTGTTTATCGGCCACCTTTTCCCCAAAGACGGCGCCTTCGGCGGCGAGGGCATGCAAGCGGATTTAGAAACTGTCGGTTTTCGTACTCTTGAAAAATATGGACGTGGCCGCACCTGCATCTTTCAACCCTTTGTCTACATTCCGGAGATTGTAGAGATGCAGTGGCTTGAGTCGGCCTTTATGAATCAGTGCGATTCATTCGTTGCCATATGCGGAGAATATTGGGAGCGAACCTGGCATGCAAGTCCGTTGGCTCTGAATAATCGCAAATTTCTGAGATTGAATATGTCAATCGACGCCGAGAACTATCCTTGGGTGAGAAAACGCTTCAATCCAAAGGGCAAGCGGCGCTTTCTTTACGTGGGCCACACCCGCCCGTACAAAAACACGGCGCAGCTAGAGCAGATGGCTGAACGCATGCCGGGATTCGAGGGTGGATGTTTTTCAGAATTAAAGGGCTGGCATCAGATATCTAAAGAGTTCGTGATGCTCACCCCGCAGGTGATGAGTCAGCTAGCAGAGCACTACGACGTATTCTTAAGCACTTCAACCGCCGATGCCCAGGCCACAACCGTGATAGAGCAGATGTCATCAGGATTTCCGATTGCCTGCACACCCCAAACTGGGTATGAGGGACCAACGATTATTAAGCTCGATCCATTTGATACCGAATTTAACTGTCACCAGTTAGAGAATATCCAGAGTATGGATGAGGAAGAGTTGATGACCCTGGCGTTGACTAATAGAAAGCTTGTCGAGACCGAGTATAGTTGGGAGTACTCAATGTCTAGGCTAGAGAAATTTGTGGCGGAGATGCTGGCAGAGAACAACTTGGGAGAGCGCGGGCTTGAATGCTTGCGCTGAGCTTGTTCTGGCCTTTAGCACATCTTAGCTAGTTCTAGAGCGGCTTCATGATTTGGGTTCTCGGCTAAAAGGGCACTAATAATTCCGCGGGCCTCATTTTTTCGCGCGAGATTAATGAGAGCCAGAGCTTGAGCCACGCGCAGCCCGCCGACGCTTGCCGCATCGCTTCGCTCAAGCTCCTGAACTATTAATAAAACCTTTGCAAACTGAGCAGCCTTTATGTACTCAGGGATTAGGTTGAAAAGATAATTATGATTGGGTAGACCGACCTGTTTTGCGATATTTAAAGCGTCCTCAAGGATTTCGAAGATCGCGAGTAGCTCCGGTGCCGTGCGAAAATATCTGTTCCCCCAAAGCTCATCGATGGACTCTTTGCAGCCTGTCGGCAAGCGCTCCACTGGCTCGTGCGGTAAAGAATCAGCTACGGCCTGTAAAAAAACCTGGGTGCGATCCAATTCATCTTGGGTTGACTCTTTATGCTCTAGCTTTTGGATCTCAAATTCGTATGGCGTGTCAGTAAGGAAAAAAGGCAGCCCCAAAGCAACGCAATATCCCGCCGCCGTGCTGCCTTCTGAACTGGTGGCAAATGTGGCAGATTCTATAATTGAGCGAAGACGGGGCAAGAAGAGGGGATCAAACATATGCCCTGCGCTTACTAACTCGAAGCCATGTGCGGAGTAAAGTTGATCTGCGCCGAGGAGAACGTCCTTCCAGTAAAGACATACGCGTACAGTTTCGCAATCCGAAGTTTTGGCGACTTTCTTTATCTTTTCGCAGTAGTCCTGCAAATCGTACTGAATCTTCAGAAAGTGGGAAGAGTGCGATGGGAATACGAGCAAGGAGCGTCCGAGTCGCTGACGCTCATGCGCGAGCGCTTCCTGTGTGAGTGCGGACTTGGCGTAAAGAATGGGGCTACCGATGGCGAAAAGCGCTTTGGCGGAACGCTCTCTAATTTGGTTAAAGCGGGCTGGCGAAAACGAAAGTATGGTTGGAAATTCACAGCTCTGGTCTGGACCCCAGACGAACTCGCCCAGCGTAGGAGCATGTTCGATAGCGGCCTTTATCTGATACTCAGGAGCGAGCCCGCAGTATACTTTTAGGGTATGGGCATGTCCGTAAAAATCGTTAGCGGTGTGGTGCTCCGGTGTCTTAAGCTCCCGGTCTGCGCACAATAATGAGAGCTCCTGATGGTTCATATGCTCTTTCCTATCCAAATATTACGAAGCGTTCTGTTGAGAAGATTCATCAAATCTCTAAGAGAAATTCTAATTTATGCGCGTAACATACATTGTCACTACAACTGGTAAATATCACGACACGCGTGTTCGAGCTATAACCGAAAGCTGGGCCGCCGATCGCAAAGGCGACGTGCTTTTCATGAGCGATGCTCCTAGCTCAAATCCCGCGGTGCTAAATCTGGAATGCGGCTCGGACTATACTTCGGCAACGATTAAAGCGTTAAAAGGTCTTTGGGTTTTAAAGGGCACGAGCTTTGGAGATTCTGACTGGGTGGTTGTGTGCGACGATGATTCGCTAATGTTACCAGACCGAATCGATAATTTGTTACGGGATAAGGATCCCAGGTGTGATGCCTGTTACGGTTGCAGAATTAACACCTATCCGGAGATGCCTGAGCTTTTTTATCCCCAGGGTGGGGCTGGTTACGCAATTAGTAAAGCATTACTTCAAAAAATGTTCGATCAGATCCCAAACGCGCCACTCTATTCTTGGAGCGATGTAACCATCGGGGTAATTATTAAAAAGCTCGGCGTGGAAATTACGCATGTACAGGGGTTTTATTCGAACGCGCCGGAAGCTTACGCCGCTACTGACCCCGGGGTGCTCGAAAGTATGTTCCGCCACGCCTATTCGTTTCACTATATTCAGCCCGAAACGATGGGGGCGCTTTTTCAAAAGATTAGCGCTATTCCACATCAGCCTATTGAGGGGAGCGGTACTAGCCCTTATACTGAAACAGATCGCAAAGCTGGCGGATTCTGTAGTTCCACTCGACCTTAAAGCGTTTCTAATATGAGCGACCCCGTAGTCTCCATATTTATGCCGATGTACAATCGGCAAGCCTACCTGGCTGCCACAATTGATTCTATCTTAGCGCAGACATTTAGCGATTTTGAGCTTCTGATCGCCGACGACGGCTCGAGCGATAATTCGGTTGCAATTGCCAGAGACTTCCAGGGCCGTGACGGCAGAATCAGGGTGATAACTTTGCCGCATGCGGGCGAGGTCAGTGCGCGTAATGCAGCCCTTTGGCATACCAATCCGCAAAGTAAATATCTGATGAACCACGATAGCGACGATATTTCCTTGCCCTCAAAGCTTGAGAAATTGGTGAGGTTTTTGGACGGGATCCCGCAAATTGCCATCGTGGGGTGTTTTGCTGAATATTTTGACGATACTGGCATGCAGCGAGGCAGGCCGCCGCTGGAGTTCGAGCCCGAAAAGATTCGCACCAGCTTTCATCTGGTGAATTCCATGATTAATAGCGCCTCTTTAATTCGGAGGGCAGTCTTCGAGCGCGTCGGTTTTTACCGTGAGGAATTCCGGTCGGTTGATGATTATGATTTTTATGCGCGTGCCTTAATGGCTGGTTTTGAGTTGGCCAATGTTCCAGAAGTTTTGCACGGCATTCGGCTTCATCCAAGTTCGGTCGGCAGCACCCGCGCTGCTTTGCAGGAGGAACTGGCGGGTAAAATTCGTGCTGACTACGGACGATTTTTGATCGGGAGCAAGGCATGAGTGATAGAAAGATAAGTAAAGCCTTTGTTACGGGCGCCGACGGTTTTATCGGTTCGCATCTGGTTGAGCGACTGCTTCACGAAGGCATCGCGGTAAAAGCCTTGGCCCAGTACAATTCCTTTGGCTGGCGTGGTTGGTTGGACGACATTAAACCTGAGCTGCTTTCCGGAATCGAGATAGTCCTTGGCGATGTTAGAGATCAAAGCTTTATGAGTGAAGCCATTAAAGGCTGCGATACAGTTTTTCATTTAGCTGCCTTAATCGGGATTCCTTATTCTTATCGAGCGGTAGAGTCGTATGTTGAGGTGAATGTGACCGGAACCGTGAATGTGCTGCAGGCAGCACGAGCAAATCAGGTCGAGAGAGTGGTGCACACCTCAACCAGCGAAGTTTACGGCTCGGCCCAATTTGTGCCCATGACCGAGGAGCATCCATTGAATGCGCAGTCTCCCTATGCGGCCTCGAAAATAGGCGCTGACCAATTTGCGCTCTCGTATCATAAATCTTTTGAAACGCCAGTCGTTGTTGTGCGCCCTTTTAACAACTTCGGCCCGCGCCAGTCCACGCGCGCTATTATTCCCACGATTATCAGCCAGTTTTTGTCGAAGCAGGAGTTTGTGCGCGTCGGCGCTCTTACTCCCACTAGAGATTTCGTATTTGTGCGTGACACGGCGCGCGCATTTTTAAGGGCGGCGCTTGCCTCTGAGGTTGTTGGGCAGGTGGTAAATGTAGGTAGCAATTTCGAAATCTCGGTCTCAGAAATCATCAAGAGCGTCTCTAAATTAACGGGACGCGAATTAAGGATTGAAACCGAGGAGCAGCGTGTGCGCCCCGCAGGGAGCGAAGTCACTCGTCTTTGGGCTGATAACAGCAAGGCTCTGAAATTACTTAACTGGGCGCCTGAGTATGGCGGGCTTGAAGGTTTTCAACGGGGATTAGCTGAGAGTATGGCCTGGTATCGTGAGCGCGATAACGAATCCGCTTCACTTCAGTACGGAGTCTAGATTGAGCCAACTTTGCTATGTGACCGGCGCTAGTGGATTTTTGGGCGGCCACATCTGTGCCGCCTTGCTTCAGGCGGGCTTAAAAGTTGTGGCAGTCAGTCGCATAGGCACGCACATCCTGGGTGCAGAAAATCTGAGGGTAGCTAACTATTCAGAGCTTGCTCCGGAGAAGAACTCAATCTTGGTCCATCTCGCCGAAACGAATCTAATTCAGGCGATTGACGGGTCTCGGATTGTCGCGCAGCATGCTTTGCTGGCAGCCTTGATGTCTAAACCATTCTCCAAAATAATTTACGCCTCGAGTTTGGCCGTTTACCCGACTGATACCGAAACACCGCATCGGGAGGAGGAGGACCTCACCTGTTTAGATACCAAAGATGATTACCGGCGCGCCAAGCTTGGGGCGGAACGGATGTTGATGGCTGACCAAGGCCGGGCCCATCTGATGCTACGATTTGTAACTCTTTATGGACGTGGCATGTCCCCGGACACTCTATTAATGACGATATGGAAGCAGCTTAATGGCCAGCCCGCCCAAACAGACCCGAGCATGGCTGAGAATCGTCACATTACCGTCGCTCTCCGAAACTTAAATGTCACGCGAGATTTTTTGTGCGTGCAAGATGCGGCCGCGGCGGTGGTTGCCGCCATAAAGACCCCTCAATCGGGGATCTTTAATATCGGCTCAGGAGAGGGCTTACGACTCGCTCAGGTCTTCGATATAATGGTGAGCGAAATGAATTTAGCAGATAGAAATCCCGCATTATTGGAAAGCGTTCCAGGTTCTCCGGAATCCTTACTTGTTTTAGATATCACAAAAGCGAGGGAGCTCTTGGGATGGTTTCCAAAGATTGGTTTTCGCGAGGGCATTCGTGAGTTTCTTCAACAGGCAAAAAGTTAATGAAAGTGCTAGGAATTTCACCGGATGTTTGGATCTCTTCGGCTGCTATCGTCGATGACGGCAGAGTACTTTCCGCCGTGGCGGAGGAACGCCTTAACCGAAAGAAAATGTCGGCAGTCTTTCCAAGTCTCGCAATTGAAGCGTGTCTTAAGGATGCCAAACTTAAAATCTCCGAGATCGATTGCGTGGTTGCAGCCTGGAATCCCGGTCCGCATATTCGTGCGGCCAGCGGGCGGCATATCGGCCCGGCGCGTTGGCGTGGTGAATACTTGGCTTCCTTTCCGTCTTCGGTGCTGGGACACTTCGGTCACCCAAATATTGATAAGATTCAAGAGTTAATCGAGTTCGGCGGGCACACACTCAATCTTCAGTTTCTAAATCACCACCTGGCGCATGCGGCTTCGGCATTTTATCTTTCGCCGTTTGAGCGCGCGGCTGTTTTAACTGTCGATGGCCGCGGCGAAAACGAAACTTGTAGCTTCTGTGTAGCCACCAAGGGCGGCATCGAGAAGATTCAGTCGGTAATGCTTCCGCACTCGCTCGGGCTCTTTTACAGTACCATTACGGAGTTTCTCGGTTTTGCGCCGCATAGCGATGAATGGAAGGTGATGGCGCTTGCATCGTATGGGGCGGCAAACAATAAGTACTATCCAGCACTTAGAAAGTTAGTAGCCTTAAAAGATAACGGGGCCTTTGAATTGGACCTGACATATTTTGCTTTTTATCTCTTTGATAAGCAACCGAACTTTTATAGTGAAAAGATGCTTGAATTGCTTGGCCCAGCCAGATTGAAAGCCGAGCCTGTGGAGCAGCGCCATTACGATATCGCCTGGGCTTTGCAAGCGGTGTTTGAAGAGACATTCTTACATATGCTCCTGCATCTGCAAAAGATTACCGGCGAGAAAAAGTTGGCGATTGCAGGCGGTGCGGCCATGAATTCCGTTTTTAACGGAAAGATTCGTGCGCTGACTAAATTTGAAGATGTGTTCATCCCTTCCTGCCCGGACGATACTGGCGTCTCTGTCGGCGCTGCGCTGTATGTCGCGGCGGAAGAGGGATTAAAGAAACATACCGGCGCTTTGCCGTATGTTTTTACAAATCATCCGCAAAGACATAATTATTGGGGACCGAGTTTTAGCGATGCGGAAATTCAGGAAACCCTTGATCGATATAAGATTAAATATCAGCGCGCAAAGAATCTGACTGCCGAAGTAGCAGCTCAGATCGCGCAAGGGAAGCTTGTAGGATGGTTTCAGGGCAAATCCGAGTTCGGGCAGCGCGCCTTAGGAAATAGATCGATCCTGGCTGATCCGAGGGACGCCGCCACAAAAGATAAAGTCAATGCCGCTGTAAAATACCGTGAAGGCTTCAGGCCGTTTGCTCCGGCGGTGTTAGCTGAAGCCGCGAAGGAGTATTTTGAGTTGCCCGATAAAGTGAGTGTGCCCTTTATGGAAGCTGTATATCCGGTACGCGTAGATAAGAGGGCCGGGTTAGGTGCTGTGGTACATATCGATGGCTCAGGGCGCTTGCAGACAGTAGAGCGGGAAAGTAATGCGCTTTTTTACGACCTGATTGCGGAATTTGGTAAGCTGACTGGTGTGCCGATTCTTTTAAATACTTCTTTTAATCTAAACGGCGAACCGATGGTGTCCTCGCCCACGGATGCGATTCGCACCTTTTATAGCTGTGGTTTGGATCTTCTGGTGCTCGGGAATTATCTGGTATCCAAATAGGTCTAAGAAAAGTCTCAGAGACTTTTCTTAGACCAGGACTTTCCCCGGCGGTTATAACTAGCCAATATTTCAGGCTTTTTTGTTTTAGCGGCTACGCCCTGGCCCCTCAAACTTCTCAGTCCAAGCAGCCTTACAATCGCATCTAAATTAGCAAGGAATTCTCTGCATGAAGCCTGCTCTCCAACGTCTTTGCTTAAACGGAAAAGAACCGCTCTCGCGCGGTCTACAGGTGCTACAAGAAACCCAAGCGGGTATTTGCATCGCCATTACAGAGGATGGCCGAATTATAGGCACAGTCACGGACGGCGACTGTCGGCGGGCGTTACTTTCGGGCCACACGCTCGAGTCACCCATCAGCGCCATCGCCCATACTAATTTCATCGCGGTGGATGAGTCCTTTCCGGTCGAGCAAGCATACTCCCTGATGAAAACCAACTCGGTCTACCAAATTCCTGTTGTCGACGATCAGAATCGCATTATTGATCTGATCTTCGAAAAATGCGCGCCCGCTATCACCAATCAAGCCGATGTGATCATCTTGGCCGGTGGCAAAGGGCGTAGAATGATGCCGCTTACGGAGCATGTCCCAAAACCGATGCTGCAAGTGGGAGGAAAACCAATCCTCGCTCGCTTGGTCGAGAGCTTAGTCGACGGCGGATTCGGAGAAATTTGTATCTCTATCAGTTATCTCGCCAGCCAGATCGAGGATTACTTTGGCGACGGAACCAAGTGGGGATGCAAGATTAGTTACGTGCGTGAGGAGATCGAGCTCGGCACTGCCGGACCGATTAAGCTTTTGAAGCAAACAACTCAGAGGGCCGTGTTGGTTGTGAATGGCGACCTAGTCACAAGAGTTAATTTCTCTGCTCTAGTTGATTTCCATCAAAATTCCGAATTTGACTTCACCATAGGTTCAAGTAATTACGGGGTGCAGGTCCCATACGGAGTGCTCTCCTTGAATTCAGGCGGAAAATTACTCTCCGTGACCGAAAAGCCCTCTTATTCATTCCCGGTTAGTGCAGGAATATACGTGATAAACCCAGCCGTGCTTCAGCTCATTCCCGACAACACACATTTTAGTATGACTGATCTGATTACCGCGGCGGTCGGGCAGGGAATATCCGTGGGTGCCTTTCCGATTCACGAAAGATGGCTTGATGTGGGCTTACCTGAGCAGTATAGTTCTGCTCAGCGAGAGAGTTAAGAATCTAATCGCGATCTTTTAAATCCTCATGGGCCGAATAAGAGGCAGGTGGAGTGGTAGATAGAGTGCGGGACCAAGAACCCAAAGTACAGATCATCGCTGAAGCCGGGGTGAACCATAACGGCTCAGTCGATCGCGCGCACGAAATGATTCGTGTGGCCGCCGCTTGCGGGGCCGATGTGGTGAAATTTCAGGCCTGGAGTGCAGAGCTCCTAACTAGCCGCCATGCCGATATGGCGGCTTACCAAATTACAAATACTGGCCAGACGGCTTCGCAGCTAGACCTGCTTAAGGGGCTGGAATTGCCACGTCGCGCCTACCCTGACCTGATAAAAACATGCGAGCAGTGTGGAGTAGAGTTCCTTTGCACCCCCATGGATCTTCCCGCGATCGCATTTTTATCTGAAATCGGAGTTCGAAATCTTAAAATTGGCTCGGGCGAAGTCACCAATGCTCCTTTCTTGGTCGAGGTTGGCCGCACTGGTATACCCTCTATCTTTTCAACGGGGATGGCTTCCGTATTGGAGGTCAAAGCCGGAGTGGGGGCCTTGGCTTGGGGATATACGAAACGGGAGGACAGCCCAAGCTTTGAAAAATGTTTGCAGTTATTCGATCAGGTGCGAAAAACTGGAGAATTGTTAGAACTTGTGACGCTGTTGCATTGCACCACCGAGTATCCAACCCCATTTTCAGACGTGAATTTACGGGCCATGCAAAGTATGCAGCGAGAGTTCGGACTAAGAGTCGGCTATTCCGATCACACGGCCGGTATTAATGTTAGTATAGCGGCGGCAGCACTGGGTGCTTGCACCATAGAGAAGCACTTCACCCTGGATCGTGCTCTACCCGGACCGGACCACCGCGCCTCGCTTGAGCCGCAAGAACTTAAAGAGATGGTCTTAGCTATCAGAGAGGTAGAGCAGTGTCTCGGGCAAGAGGTCAAGGGCCCAGCCGCCTCGGAGCGCAAAAATATGCCCATTGCAAGAAAAAGTTTGATTGCCGCCAGAAACATATCTCAGGGAGAGAAATTCACCACCGATAACCTAGTTATCAAGCGTCCTGGAAATGGAGTCAGCCCCTGGAAATATTGGGAATATTTGGGGCATCAAGCAAAGAAAAATTACTCGGCAGATGACCTGCTCTTAGATCAAGATGGCATCGATTAATTCCCCTAAACGAAAGATCTGCGTCGTAACCGGTTCGCGCGCGGATTACGGACTGTTGCGTTGGACCTTATTGGCTTTGCAGACCGACAAACGTTTTGACCTGCAACTCTGTGTCACCGGAATGCATCTCGCCAAAGAGTTTGGCAGCACTGAGCGCGAAATTTTGGATGACGGTCTTTTGATAAAACGAAAAATTGATAGCCGACTAATCTCCGATAGCCCCTTTGGCATCTCTAGATCCATGGCAGCGGGAGTTGAAGGATTCGCCAAGGTCTATCTGGATTTAAAGCCGGATCTTTTGCTGGTAGTGGGCGACCGCTTTGAAACCTTTGCGGCGGTTGTGGCAACACTTCCGTTTGGCATTCCAGTCGCACATTGTCATGGGGGAGAACTCACACTAGGTGCGATCGACGAAGCTATGCGGCACGCGATTACTAAGATGTCGCACCTGCATTTTGTCTCCACCGAAGCTTATAAGCGCAGAGTAATTCAGCTCGGCGAAGATCCGGACCGAGTTTTTATTAGCGGTGCGTTGGGACTTGAAAATATTTCAAAGATTAAGCTTCTGGGGAGGCGCGCCTTGGAAGAGGAACTGAAACTGCCCTTTCGAGAGAAACTTACTGTGGTAACTTTTCATCCGCCCACCCTCGAACTGGATCAGATACAGAATCAATTTAAGCAAATTCTGGGGGCTCTTCTTAAACTTAAAGATACGACCATAGTTTTTACAATGCCAAACGCCGACACTGGCGGCAGGGTAATCATGCGTATGATTGAGAGATTTGTGAAGGAAAATCCTGAATCAGCCAAAGCTTTCGCTTCGCTTGGCACCGAGCGCTACCTATCTCTTTTAAAGCAGGCAGATTTTGTGCTGGGCAACTCATCCAGTGGAATTATCGAGGCGCCAAGTTTAAAGATTCCCACAATCAATGTGGGCGACCGTCAGAAGGGCAGAATTCGAGCCAAGAGCGTGATTGATGTGCCCGCAGATACAAGCGCTATTATTAAGGGTATACGTAAGAGTCAGCGCGCTGGTTTCCAAAACATGTTGCGGCGTCTTAAAAATCCGTACGATGTCGGTAGCGCATCGGTTGTGATAGTTAGAGAGTTAAAGAGAGCTTCACTTAAGGGCATCAATAAGAAAGTCTTTCACGATTTGTAGCACGAGAGTGCAAGGTAGGAGGTCAGGCCGGGATGGCGACACTTAAGGATAAAAGAATAGTAGTAGTTGGCGGAGCTGGTCGCATAGGCCGGGTTATCTGCGAGCGCCTTTTGCAAGAGGGAGCTTCGTTGGCGATAGCCGACCTAGATCCGGCGCAGTGGGAAGCGTATTTCGCCAAGGCAGGGCTTGGCCAATACGGATCGAAATTCAAGGGCTTTAAGGTTGATTGCTGTTCGACCGAGCAGGTAAAGGCATTGGTCAAAGAAAGTGTTGCACATCTTGGTGGCATCGACGCTCTGGTAAACTGCTCTTATCCACGAGCAGCGGGCTTTGGCAAGAGTGTAGAAGATCTTTCGATTGAGGAATTCTCCGAGAATCTAAAAGTTCATTTAGGCAGCTTCTTTTTAGTGACCAAAGAATTCTCAAGCGCGCTCAAAGCCTGCGGCGGCGGTTCAATTGTAAATTTCTCCTCAATCTACGGTGTAATCCCGCCACGTTTCCAGATTTACGAGGGCACCAGTATGGTGCAGCCGGTAGTGTACGGTGCCATTAAAGCCGCAATTATCCACATGTCCAAATACTTCGCAAAATACCTATCCGGACAACGCATACGCGTGAACTGCGTAAGCCCGGGCGGCATCTTGGACGGCCAACCCGAAGCGTTTTTAGAAGCCTACGCAGAGCTCTCGCTCTCAAAGGGGATGCTGGATCCTGCGGATGTAGCAGGGGCTGTGATTTTTCTAGTTTCTGATCAGGCAACTTTCGTTAACGGACAAAATATTATCGTTGATGATGGGTTTACGTTGTAGGCTGGCAACACTTTAAATGCCGCAGGCGAATCGCCTGCGCTCCATAATCTTCTAGCCCCAATCCGTACTAGCATCTCACCCATTACGTAGCGCGGACGACTCGTCCGCCGATGGTTATAGTGGCACTACAGT
>CAZVWV010000068.1:9931-19707 GCA_964631745.1 uncultured Bdellovibrionales bacterium | reverse complement strand
GGGCGAACGCACAAGTCTTAAACGATAAAGGAGCATAGCTATGTCACGAAGACCGATACTTGATTTGAGAAGTCGACTGGTTCGCACCGTAAAGGTTGCGGTGTGGGATAACGAAAAGGGGGGACTCTCGATGACGTTAACCAAGAGCTCGAAAAACAGATCGGGCGAATGGGAAGATAGTCGAATAAATCTTTTCCCTGCTGACGCATTGGCTATTTGTTTTGAATTAAGAAAAGCGCTTCATTTCATCGACAACCAGCCATTCGAAAGGAGCGAGCCTGGCGCGCAAGCTGAAGAACCCAGGGACTATGCTGCAAGTGGTCCGCAGCCTCAACAAGCCCCGCCGGCGTTTGATGATGACGATATCCCATTTTAGAGAGTGACCATGTTTAAGGACATTCTCGACATATTATTTTCGCTCGTGCAACTCGCGTTCCACAAGGGCCGGGAGTCTGCAAAGGAACCTAACGACGAGGACGCGGAGGCTGCGTTTTGGCAATGGTGGGAGAGCGAGCGACCAGAGTTCTCGGTTCCAGAATCAGAAGGAGGGGAAGATGCGGATACCGAAGTGGAAGGTTAAGGCTGCGCAGCGGCTTTTTAACGCCAAGCGAAATGGAACGCCAAACGCGTTTTTAGTTCAGCTAACTACGTCAAAAATTATTCTCTGCGAAGAGTTTACCAATCCTCGGGGTGTCTTCGAAAAGTTCCGAACTGACGTTAACTCGTGGGTTCAAGATTTTGAACAAAAGATTGCACTGCTCGAAGATGTTCGTAGTGAGTACGCATGGGAGACGAAGCTCGCGGCATTAGGAGAGCGGATTTCTTCGCCGCCGAGCGTTCCGGGTGATAAGTCTGAGTCTACGTTACCGGGAGGCGCGTAGTCGATGGCCCGACCAATTAAAGACGGACTGGAATACTTCTCACTTGACGTCGACATGGACCAAGATGACAAGATAGTACTCCTCGAGGGGGACCTAGGGCTTGCTGGATACGGTGCCCTCGTAAAGCTGCTACAGAAGATTTATTCCGAAGGTTATTTTTACCGTTTTTCCGAGAGAGAACTTCTATTATTCGCCCAGAAACGCCTCAACGGCGACATTAATCTGGCTAGAAACCTAGTTAAATCGGCGGTGAAATGGGGGTTATTCGACGAGAAACTATACACATTGCACGGCATATTGACCTCCGAAGGGATCCAAAAGCGCTACTTGATGGCAACTCGGGAGCGAAAAGGCATTACCTGGATCAAGGAATTTACCCTCATCGAAATACCCGAAAAATTAATCGCACGATCAACCGCATTGATCGCGCGATCAACTGAATTGATCCCGCGAGAAACTATAGTTAATCGCGCGATTAATACACAAAGTAAAGTAAAGGAAAGGAAAGGAAAGGAAAGTAAATGGGAGCCCCCACACAATCCTGAAAATTTAAATTCTGAAATTGAGGAAGCACCGGACGTCTCGCCTGAGATTGAAACTTCAGATTTGAAGTTTGAAAAGTTCTTCATCCCGCGTGGTGTCGGAGATTGGGAATGCGATAATAGGCACCTGCTTGCCTCAAGGCGCCCTTTAAAAAAATTCCCTGATGTCTGGGTATCCTCCCCCGAACTTCTTCGCATCGTCGAAGAATGGCGACGCGCTGGGGCGTCTGTGAAGAGACTCGCTGAGGGATTTGCGGAATGCGACTCCCGAATTCAAACTTACAAAGTGTCCGGGAAGCCCACCCACTCAGTCTGCATCGTCTCGTGGATGACTGGCTGGGTGCTGCAGAAAGAGCTCGATAAGGAGAAGAGCATCTCGCGAGCGAGGGGCTTCCAGGCGGGACGGAACGACAATCGTCCGAAGCCTAAAATCTTTAAGCCTAGCGGAACTTCTCGCACCGAACCTCCTGCGCCTATCGACCCTAAAACACAGGAGTTACTTGATAAAATTACAAAGAAACCCAAGGAGGTGGAGGTTCAATGAACTACCGAAATGGGTTGCTAAGAATGGGCGTGCCACGCGAAACCATCGATAAATTTATGCGGTATCACGATTCCCATTCTTGGATATGGCCAGAGTTTGAGAAGCGGGCGCTCTCTGAAATTGACGAAGGTGCAACTCGCCTTTCGTCTAAAGGCATCGCTGAGGAAATGCGCAAAACAACCTCCTCCGCTGGCGATCCGTTTGGCATCGACAATCGATTTCCCACGTACTACGGCTGCGTGTTCGCTCTTAAGTATCCGCAACACGCGGCCAAATTCGAATTTAGAATATTAACTGGCATTAAATCTGGAGAAAGTAACTATGAGCTTGCCAAAGCAATTAACCGTGCACACCAAAGCGGAGCGCAGACTGCAGGAATACAAAGCGCAGTTGGAGCTTCAAGAGTTCCTCAAAGTGGCTCCCGTTTCATACAACAGACTCTCTTGGAACCTACTTACTCGTGGCGAGCGATCTATCAGGAGGAGGCGTGACCGACGTATCGACAAACTACACCGCAGAATCAACCGTTGTGCGCAATTTATTGCGAGGGCTGGAACGAATGAATAGCTACGACCAGGGCAAGAACGAAAGGTTGATAGACCAGCGTGGTGATGAACATCCGCTCTCGTTTTGGCAAATGCTCCTTGCGGTTGTGACCGGAATACTTCTCGGCTTCAGCGCTCTATGGCTTATCGCTATTCAAATTCTTGGAGGCATCTAATGCACACTTTTAATTTCGGAATTCTTAAAAAACGGCCCTCAAAAAAGGAACTTATCGGGAAGTATACGAGTCAGTCTAGCTGCGTTGTGCGGGCGTGGGACGGCGGCCTTGGTGGTTTTGAAATTACATTTTATGGAGCTCTCGCCAACGTTCCGTCGTTAAAAAATAAGAAAATCCCGGGGACTAATTTTACCAATCCCGATGTGATTGCGCGTATAGCGTCCATGGATATTCTCTTCAAGGAGGCTTGCCCAAAGCCGCCATTTTTCGGCAAGTCGGAGGTGTTTGTCGTGATGGTTTGCGCTTCGCGAGCTCGCTCCTTTGACCTAATCGGCTGTATGGAAACCATACAGGATTGGTTGGAGCCCAGCTCGAAAATGGTCGGTAAAAAATCACACAAGCGGGGCTGGGGAATAGGATTGATCGACAACGACTCTCAAGTGACGCCGTTCCCTTTAAAATCCGAGCTGTTCGGTGAGGGGAAAGCCTATACGAAGATCTACGTTGCGCCGATAAAGGGCTGCCCGAAGCGCATGGACCTTACCAGACTGTTTGCTCGCATGGGTTACATGCAAGAGGAGCGCGAACATGATTGAGGCTGTGTGGGCAATCTTTGCAATCATTAGTGGTCTCTGCGTTGGCGCTGTCATCGCTACGTTAATCACCCAAGCTCAAGGCAGGAAGTTAGATAGCCAGGCGCTAAATGCCAGGATAGCCGAACTCGAAACTAGATCCGTGAAGCTAAACGAAATCCTCAAGATCCATAACGACAGCTTCATCAATGTTTCAATGTCACTGGCAAATTTGAATCATAGCGTTCAAAGAAAAGTTGATAAATCGGAGCTAGAAGTTTTTGTCTCCGATTGTTTCAAACAAAAGCTTAATTAATTACAGGAGGAAATATGAGCTTGAGCACAAGAGAGGAAAGTTACGTGACTATAGACAGCCCCCCACGTTTTGAGGGCGACGATGATGATAAGCAGGGAGATTTTTTTAACGACAAAGGCGAGGAAGGGATTCTCGCTATGCTGGACGGCGGGCCCAACGAACGCATGTGGAAAATATCACTGCAACTGACGCTCACCGCTGATGACGGTAAACCCACCCGCGTTTGCCTTGTGGCAGGCATGGTGCGTGGCAGTATCGTCCCCGAGTTGATTGACAGGGCCGTCGCGTCTCGGCGCAACAAACGCATCATTGAAGCAGTGTTAGACAACCCCTCGAAGAAGGACGTTTCTAACGCTTTCTGATGAGAGAATCTGAGTCAATTTATGCAATCGAGGACGGTGTTGAAAACACAGGCAGGCAGCATTTTCGGGGGGAATACATGCTCCTCTGGGCGATCGTGCTGCGTGCCGTCCTCGATGCAACTGGCACCACGTCGGAGATTGTATCCGAGTGGCGCAACGCTCGAAAATCCGCAGCGCTTCGGGAGGCCGCGAGGCTTTGGATATTTCACTCTAAGCCAAATCGAGAATGGAGCCTGCCTTGGATTTGCGATTGGCTTGGTCTCGATATCGAGAGGCTTAGGCGGTTCGTGATGGAGCATCAGGACGATTGGCTAGAGAGCCCAGTAGAACAAACGCGGCTGTCGTATGAAGCGGTCGTCGCATATTTACAGGACCATGAAGAATGATACCACCACTTTTAATCGATACCACGGCGGAGCTAGCGTTAAAACGTGCTTCGGAAACCATAAAAGGTGAGTTCCTGCTTGCCTACCGGGCGGGATTTGCGTTTGCCATTGACGTGGTCCTTGACGCAGTTAAGAACGCGGGCGGCGATGAGAGAGGGGTTATCGCATTGCTAGTCTCGAAATTCGAAGAGCAGTTGCGTCCCTCCGAGGAGGCGCCACGATGATTCTATCGACGTTCTTGGCCGCTCGCGTAATTTCGGTTTACTTAGTGTTGGTTAAGCCGCCGCCGGAGCTTGCCGACACCGCTGTCTCGCATTCCGAATCGATGGAAATCTGGCGGAGCGCAAAAACTATTATTGAGACCAGTGGGGTAAGGCTTAAGCTCCGTCGAGTTAAGCGCCACGACCCGCGATTCTCCCTTGAGGGATATAGACTTGAGCGACTTTACAGCTCGACCTGGGTAAGTGCTTATTTTCGGACCCGAAACAGACTGAGATTCAACGAGAAAAACTCCATCGTGCATTGGATAATGCCCCGATCGGTTGAAGGCTTTATGTACGGCAATAGCGTTTTTAATTTATGCGCTGACCGAGGCACCTCTGCAATTAGCATGTCGACAGCTCAGATGTATAACATCGCGGGGGATTATCGATTCCCGCAGTCGGTCGCCGCTATGGCCCATGAGATGTTACATGCCGTCGGCGCTAAAGACCGCGTCGGCGCTGGAGTGATGGACCCGGACCCGCTGAACCAACTAAATAAAATTTACACCCTTAACGATCCCGTCACTGAGTCTACAAGGGTCGACATTAAGGCTTGCACCAAACAGGCGGCCAGGAGGCGAGCGTAGTATGTCGAAGTTAGCGCAACTGGTTGCGAAATTACGTTTGCCCGTCAGCTACGACACCGATGTTCAGATCGGTTACGGGAGATTCACACTACCGGAGGACCATCCATTCTTTCCCGCCGCAAGGGTTCATGACGCGCACTACGACGACTTAATAGCGCGCACATCGTCGAAGACTCTGAAACAGATCGACCGAGAGTTTTTGAGTAACTGTTTGCGTATCGCAGCTAGTGAGGCGTGGCTACAGAGTGATATCGCGCTCGGCGTTCACTACGTTAGGGAAGCCTGGCTGCTGTACAGAATCGTGAGAGCTTGGGCTACGTTTGTGCGGCCCGAGCTTGAAGCCTATAGACCAATAACAAGGGAACGGTGATGAAATTCTTGTCGGAGATTAAATATGTTTTAGAACGCCGGGCGTTGTTCAGTCCGGCCCAACGTGACGAGGCAGTCAGGTACGCGCTGCATCATACGAGCTTCCCCGATCGGGACAAGTCGCCCGAGAAGGAGCAATTGGCGGGTCTGATGCGATTGGCGATCGACCTGTACGTCCAAGATCTTCAATCGCGTATTGATGCCGACCTCATGGGCTGGCGCAACAAAGATAAGACCCGGGCGCGATGGGAACGGCTTAAGGAGATGATGGATGAGGACAGATAGATGATTACGCGCATTTTGTGCACACTTAGTTTAGTTCTCGCACTTGGAAACTCTTACTTCGTATCTCAGATGCTAGTGGCACTTAGCTATCAGAATCGGATCAACAACATGGCGCGGGAGGCAATCAGCGACACAATAGGTTGGGACGCTCGGCAATTTGACATGCTTACTGATATCTTTAACCGGTTAGCGCGACTGGAGACGCGATGTGCTCCTGTGCCCATTGACACGAAGGCGCAGCTTAAGGCTGATGCCGAGGGGGAAAAGATGACAGAGGAGTGGGCGCGGAAATGGTTGACTCTTAAATCCGACCCCAAGCATCCCCTGGTTAGTTTTTGGGAGGCTCCACCGCTTAGTCTGAGCGAAAAATAAAAAAGAGAATTTTACAGGAGAGAATACAAAATGGGCATGTTTAAGGCACTAGTACGAACCACAATCAACATAGCCTTGCTTCCGGTTAAGTTGCCTATAGCGATTATTGCGGACACCTGCACTGTTCTGGAGGACGCTTGTTGGGAAGATGGTGTTTATAATCGAACCAAAGGAGTAGTAGAGCAAATTAAAGAAGAGGCAGATACGGAGGATTAAGATGCAAAAGAAAACTAAGAAGCCCACTAAACAGAACCCGCAGGACGCTACGCTGAGGAATATTCGGGCGTTGAAGAAGCGCGTGGCGTTACTAGAACACAGAAGTCGATTCCACGAATATTTGATAGATAAATTAGGCGCTGTGATTGGGTCACGAGCAGGCTTAGCGTCACGCCCCGATGCCGACCAAACTAGGAAGAAACGTAAATGAGCGAGAGCGTTATGAACGGGCATACGCCGGATGGATGGGCGGCCTTTCACAAAGACAGGGGCTGGAATCTGATGTCGTTAAATCAAGTCGGGGCAGAAACAGCGCGAATGATGCATTGCGACGAGGAGCATGGTGGCGAGGATTACGGGTGCGACGACCTAGATGCCGCATGGGAAAGGGCGGTAGAAGACGGCTGGCAGATTCGCCCTGTCTACCTGAGCACCGAGCCGCCGCAGGGGATCGAAACTGATAGAGATAAAGTTCGAGAGGTACTTATTGACCTGGCATTCGATCTTATGCCTTGGGTGGAGCGTGATTCGAATGGTCACCTTAGCCAGATTCGACAGGATAAATTTGATTTGGCCATCAGTCGCGCCCTCACCGCTCTCGCTCCGCCAGCGTCCAAGGATGAGGAGGAGGCGAGCATTGCCTGACGCTTTCCAACACGCATGCGCTTGGCCGCTGTGCCCTGAGACAGTTGACCGTGGTGTGCGCTACTGCGTAACGCACGCTCAGCAGTCTCAGCGTCAGGACAACCTAGAGCGCTACGACGAGCGGAAGTTCTACTGGTCAAAGCGCTGGCGGTCAGTACGCGCAGCGTTCTTACGAGCTCACCCGTTCTGTAAGTGTGGGCGCTTGGCTGAGATGGTGGACCACGTCCAGCCAATGAAACAAGGTGGGTCTCCGTTGGACATAGCCAATCTGCAATCTATGTGCAACGCATGTCACGCTAAGAAGAGGCAGACTGAGAGGTGGGGATGATAGAAATACGATTCAGTGGACAGCCGTTCGGGACTAAGGTCTTAGTTGACGGGGTTGAGATAGGGGATATCACTAGCGTTTCAATTGTACACCATGCCGGAGAGATGCCAGTGATAACCATCACTAGATTTTGCAGGGAATGTCTTAGCGCGACTGGCGAGGAGTGGACAGAGTTCATCGAGCATAAGCAGTCCGCAGCCACGCCACCTCCCAACTGCGCAGCAAGGATCCGCTAATGGATTACGAGAGAGGTCGACGTAGGTTATCATTCAAAGACCTTAACGACCCCTCCGCTTGAGCGGGTTGGGCGCTGTACATGAGCGCCATTCTTTACTTCATTATTAATTTTAAAAATTAATTTCAAAATTTGTATAACGAAAATCCCCCGCCCGGCCCAAAATGGGGAGGGGGGATCAATTCTTTCACGATTTTTTTCTTGCAGCCGCCCTGGAAGCATCTGGGCGCTCCCGAGGGTTTTGACGATAGGGGGGTATAAATAAAACATGGGTAGACGCGGACCGCCTCCAAAACCCCTCGAACTGGTAAGGGCACAAGGAAATCCAGGCAAGCAGGCGTTGAATGACGCAGCGCCAGACCCGCAAAAAGTTTCGACGCCGGACGCTCCGTTCCTCCTCACTGAAAAGGCTTTAGAAATTTGGCTTAGTATGTGCGAGAAGCTAGAACGCATAGGCGTTTTAGCCGAAACAGATCTCCTTGCGCTTGCTCGGTATTGCGATATCCACGCACGATGGTTAAAACTCAGAGACTTTCTCGATAAAGAAAACTACACGTATCAAATCATAACTGAGAGTGGGAGTACGTATTGGGCGCCGCGCCCCGAAGTCTCTCTTTTCAATAAGTGGATTCCCATACTATCAAAATCTGAACAGGAGTTCGGATTGACACCAGCGTCTCGCACACGAATTAGAGTTGAATTGTCTCCCGGGAACAAAGACAAAGAGCGTCGTAAACTGTACGGGAACACATAAGCGGTGTGTGGTCAGGAATCGCAGAAGAATGGGGCAAGGGCGAATATCGCGACGTCCCGATATGCAAGTGGGCAAAGCTTGCAAGAGAACGACAGGTCCGCGATCTAAAGCGAGCTGAGGCTAACGATCCTGAATTTCCCTATTACTTCGATGTCGGCGCGGCCGAACACGCGGTCTGGTTCTTCAAAACTCAACTAAAACACAGTAAGGGTAAGAAGTTTTCAGGTCAGCCGTTCATCCCTGCAGATTGGCAAGAGTGGGACATTATCCGAGTCCTGTTCGGCTGGAAGCGTAAGAGCGACGACACTCGGCGATTCCGTCGTTTCTTCATTTTCATACCACGTAAAAATGGGAAATCAACTCTCATAGCCGGCATAGGGCTCTACCTTTTTGTAGCCGATGGCGAACCGGGGGCCGAGGTTTATTGCGCTGCGACAAAAGAAGCGCAAGCCAAAATCGTTTGGCTCGAAGCAAAGAACATGGTGAAAAAATCACCGCTCTTACGAGAAGAAGTCCAGTGCTTCTCGAAGTCGCTATACTGCGAAGAGCTCGGATCTGTGATGCGCCCACTAGGCCGCGATAGTAATACTGAGGACGGATTAAACGTGCATGGTGGATTAATCGACGAGTACCACGCGCACAAAACGAACGAGATGCTCTCCGTCCTTGAGACCGCGACCGGAAGCCGAGAAAACCCGATGCTCGGAATCATAACGACTGCGGGACTAGAGTCTGTTTGCCCTTGCCGCGAAGAGCAGGAATACGCTGAAAAGATTCTTTCTCAGGCGATCACGAATGATGAATATTTTGTTTACCTCACGACTGTGGACGACCCAGAGAAATGGGACGATCCTATCGAGTGGCAAAAGGCCAACCCTAACTGGGGGATTTCGGTTAACCCTGAGGATTTTTTTAGTTTAGCGAAAAAAGCTAGGGAGATCCCCTCTCAACTTCCCGCCTTCCTTTCTAAGAAGCTAAATATCTGGGCTGATAAATACACCCAATGGATTCCGAGCTCGGTGTGGGCACAGTGTGATGTGGCTTTTGACGCTGCAAACCTACGCTCCCGGCCATGCTATTTGGGCTTAGATATGAGCTCCACTAACGACATTACGGCAGCGGCCCTCGTGTTCCCCGGCCCTGAATTCATTGACGTGATTATGCACTTCTGGGTCCCGGCGGAGTCTATCCGCCGACGCAGCCGAGACGATAACGTGCCGTACGAAACATGGCAGCGCCTTGGTTTTATAGAGGAGACTGCCGGCGCAATAGTGGACCACGATAGGGTGCGACGCTGGATACTTGAGACTAGGGATACTTACAACATCAAAGAAATCGGCATGGACCCCTGGAACGCTATTCAGCTGATGACTCAACTGGTGGGGGACCACTTTAAGG
>CAZVWV010000068.1:4277-9921 GCA_964631745.1 uncultured Bdellovibrionales bacterium | reverse complement strand
CTATTCGCTCTCCGGCCCAAGCAAGGAAGTCGAGAAGTTTGTCTTTAGTAAAAAAGTCAGGTTCGGTGCTAACCCGGTACTTGCTTGGATGGCCTCTAATGTCATTATGGCCACCGACCCGGCTGGCAACATCAAGCCCGACAAAGACGCATCGAAGGAGAAGATCGATGGAATTATTGCTCTAATCCTGGGGATGGACCGGGCTGTACGAAACTTTCGCTCAGCCTCGATATATGAGACTCGGGGGATGATTGTTCTCGGCACCTAACGACCCCCCGCCTAACTTCCTAAGATATCGATAGATAATTTATCAACGAGGTCTGTGGGAATCTTATCGTACCTATTCTCTAAGCGCGACGAGCCAAAGCCACCATCAGCACAAAGCGATTTTTGGTATAATCCGATCACAAGTAGGATTGGCGGGGTCGTCGTTTCGCCTGAAACGGCTATGCAAAATACCGTGATCTTAGCCTGCGTGCGCGTTATTGCCGAGACCATAGCGTCGCTTCCTCTGCACATGTATCGCAGACGTCCAGACGGAGGCAAGGAGAGAGAGACCGAGCAATCTCTTTACAAAATCTTGCACGTTAGACCTAACAAGTGGCAGACCCATTTTAGATTTTTTGAGATGCTGACTGGCCATGCTTTGTTACGCGGAAATGGTTACGCGCAGATCCAGAGAAATGCCCGCGGTAAGGTGCTTAGTCTAGTCCCTCTGAACCCAACCCGAGTTGAGCCGAAGTATATAAACGGAGAGAAGATCTATTTCTATACTGATAATTCAAGCCAGCGTTATGAGATTCCGGCGGATGAGGTTCTGCACATCCAGGGTCTTTCGAGTGATGGACTAAAAGGGATTAGCGTTATTGAACAGGCGCGTAGAGCCGTTGCGCTTGCCCTAGCTGCCGAGGAGCATGGGACGGATTTCTTTCAAAATGACGCTACCCCTGGTGGAATTTTAACTCATCCAACCGTTATCGGCGACGAGGCACAGCGCCGACTCAAAGAGCAGTGGATGGAAGGGCATGGCCCTGGCAAACGAGGCGGTATTGCGATCTTTGAGGAAGGGATGCAGTGGCAGACCGTCGGGGTTACGAACAAAGATGCCCAGTTTTTAGAGCTCCGACGTATGCAAGTCGAAGAGCTCGCCAGATTGTTTCGCGTTCCGCTGCATATGGTGGGAGACCTCACCCGCTCTACAAATAACAATATCGAGCATCAGTCCATCGAGTTCGTCGTGCACTGCCTTGTTCCTTGGTTAAGACGCTGGGAGGAGGAGCTAAATCAATCGTTAATACCGGAAGCAGAATGGGGCACTAGCTTCGTTGAGTTTTCGGTTGATGGACTCTTGCGGGGAGATATCAAGTCTCGCTTTGAAGCGTACGCCGTAGCGCGAAATAACGGATGGATGAATGTCGACGAGATCCGGGCGTTAGAGAACATGAACCCTCTCGACAATAACGAAGGGAAAGAGTTCCTGCGGCCGTTAAATATGGTGCCGGTTGGAGAACCCGACCCTAAAAAAGAGCCCGATCCGACATCAAATTCAGAGCCAGCGCAGGACGCTGCCGACCAATCACGCACCGATGCGGCCTTAGAACGCACCCAGTACGCATTTATTCGAGCGGCGGAGGAGGGAATTGATCGGATAATTAGGCGCGAAATTGCCGAAATTCGAGATATTTCCAAGCGATCAACTAAGATTAATCAGGCCAAAAACCCAGAGAATCTGTCGAAAACTGTCGAAAATTACCGTAAAATGGTGGCAGAAGGGCTCAAATCTACCACTTTGGCGTGGATTGAGGCCATTGTCGCAGCACAAGGACGGTCTGTGAGGCTCGCTGGAAAGCTCCAAAATACTCCCGAAATGGCGCAAGAACTAGTCCAAAACTGGGCAGACGCCTACGCGAATAAAAGTAAAAACGAGCTGGGGCGAGCGCTTAATGGCGCGGACGCACCGGCGGAACTGGAGCTCTTAGCTACCAATTATTCCAGAAGTCGAGCAAAAAACGAAGCGGAGTTATGGATACCCGCGATCCGAAGCGCAGTGGAGACAGAGCTCGCCGAGGCTGACAGGCCGAAGATCATAAACAACATCAAAGTCGACGTGGCTCCTCAGATTATTTTACCTGAGCCCGCGCTGGCCGCGCCCACCCCGAAAGTACGCATGAAAAAAGTTTTTACTTATAAAGAAGACGCGAACGGAAAACCGATCGGTGGTGAATCTTGGGAAGAGCCGATTAGAGAGTAGCTATGCAACTGGCGGGGACAGCGGCGTTTTATAATTCATGGCCTGAACGGATGGGCAAGGATGTCAATTTAGAGACGGATCTCTTTCGCATGATGCTTACTACCTCTGAATATATTCCGGATTTAGCCAGACACTCTCTCGTCGCTCATGTGACGAATGAAGTGCAGGGTGGCGGATACGAGCAACAGATTCTCGGGGAAGTGTCTTACGAATCGAGATCCGGCATTCCGAAGTTTAGCTTCGGCGAAGTCGTATTTGCGGCTGTAAATGGGATGTGGCGTGCGCGGCGCTGGGTTCTGTTTGACAGTACAGCGTTCGGGAAACCGTTAGTTGCGGCGGGACTAATAGACGAGAGCGACGCCGACATCGTCGTGACCTCAGGTAATAGGCTTACCCTTTCTCTATCTGCGGGTTTCTTCTTTGAGACGTTGGTGAACGTATGAGCGACAATCTTGGATACACCGAAGGCTCAGGGAAAACCATTCGATCTCGCGACCGCTCAGGCGTCCATGCACAAGTGCTTGGCCTTGACGTAGGAGACTCCACAGAGGTTTTGCTGACTGTTGGGCAGAAGGTTAAGGCGCTCTCCATACCGGTCGCCCTAGCAAGTGACGCAGACGCTTTGCCGACTATCCCCGGAGGCTACTCTACGGTCGGGGACGGCTCAAAAAACGTAACCACAGCGGGCACCAGAGTACAATTGAGTTCCTCCTCGGTGCCCTGTCGACGAGTTGAAATTGTGGCAAAGAGCGGGAACGTAGGAACTATTTGGGTTGGGGGATCTACCATCGCTGCCGGACGTGGTCGTCCGTTGGTGGCTTTGCAGAGTACGATCCTAGAAGTTTCTAACTTGAATTTAGTTTATTTTGATTCGGACGTGAGCAATGAGGGCGTTACTTGGATTTATTTTAATTAGCCTGGCCACGGCGGCTTTTGCTGAGAACCCACCCCCTCGTCTTTTCGATGAAGGCGTTAGTCAAGGTGTATTTTTCAACTTAAACTGTGTGGGCAGTGGTATCGCCTGCACGCATAGCGGCTCGACCGCAACGGTCACTGTCTCTGGTTCTTCATCTTCCGATCCTCTCGCAATTTATCTAGATGGCTCCCGCACTACTACTGCGCAAATTCCGCTAGAATATGGCGCGAGCTTTCCTTCGAATGCTCAGCTAGTTCTTGATCACGACGATGCTTTGAGCCGAACGCTGTCGTTCGATCTTTCGACGAATAGAGTGGAATTAACGAATCCAGAGGTTGGCGGCCGTACAAAACTTCATGGGTATAATCGTATCGAAATCACTACAAACTCTAAGAGCTGGACACTTTTGGACTCCGGCAGCTCGATACTTACTTTCGATATCGATTTTGCCGGTACATCGAATATCTTTGATAATTCGGTGACATTCGGTTCTGGTCCTGTCGCCTATAATTTTCTCACGGCCGACAAGCTTGCGTACACTAACGGATCAAAACAAATCGCCTCAGCGAGTGTGAACGCTCCTTTAAGTTTTTCTTCGGGTGCGCTATCCCTCGCTAACTCGGGCGTGACCGCAGGAAGTTACACTAACGCCAACTTGACCGTCGATGCCACGGGGAGAGTGACATCCGCCTCAAACGGGTCGAGCGGTGCCCCAGGCGGCTCGAATACACAATTACAATTCAACGATAGCGGTGCATTTGGGGGTGACTCGGGACTGACATATAATAAGACTACCAACGCACTAACGGTTGGCGATAACTCTGCCAGTGCCGCAAGCGTTGCTTTCGATGCGACGAACGACGCAAGTCTAATCTGGACCTCTGCTATTAAAGAACTTGCGTTCTCACCCAACGGGCAGACCCCTTATCACTATCCGGGCTATGAATCGGGTTACAATATTACAGACCTTGATAATTCTGCCAGCGGGCGCAGCGCTTTTCAGGCTTGGAACAAGCCGGGTGCAGGCTCGTATCCGAATGGTTTCTGGGGCGGCATCTTTAACGAAGATAGCGGTGTTGCAAACTTCACAGGAGGCATCGGCTTAGCAGGATACAACATTCTCGAAGCTAACTCAGCCTACACTGTATCAGGCGACTTGATTGGCAACGCTGTCACTAACGAAATCAATGGCGCGGGGATGACCATGAGCGGCGCTACGCGACTTGTCGGCCTCGACGTCTCGGGCACTTCTGGCACAGGATCTATCACCGGAATGGGGTCAACGCGCTATCCGGTGGGAATTAGGGTAAACAGTAATGCCATTGCCGGAACAGACTCGTATGGTATTCGATTCGAGAAGCAAGCTGCGGGGTCCACAAACAACATGGAAGCGTTTTTTGCTACCAATGGTGGTGCGTATTTCCGGGCACCCACTCAAAAAATTACATCGAGCGCTGCGAGCACCCTTGATATTGATACAGCGACTACAGGAAATTTCAGAGTTAATGGAACTGCCGAGTATATTTGGAATGCTACTAAGTTCGACTTCTCGACTAACATTGCTGATATGAGCGCCGGTACCGCTTTGATGCCAAAGGGGACCGCTTTACCGGCAACGTGTAGCGTAGGAAGTTACTTCCAGGACACGGACTCAAACGACTGCGCCAACACCGCCGGTGGTGACGGTGCAGTTTGTGCGTGCAAGGCCGCAAATACGTGGGCGTTATTAAAGGATATCTAAGGAGTATATGGAAGCAATACCATTCAAAATCGAAGATGACCTTTTTGCGAGGGTTTTAAGCGCTGTTGGTAAGTCGGGCTACGAACGCCTCGAAGATGAAACCGACATTGACTATTTCAAACGCTACACTAATGAGCATTTCTCTAACTTAGTGTACGCGGTTGAACGCGCCGAGGCTAGCAATAGCGTTCGGCAAGAAGAAACTATTATTGAATAAAGGAGTTTATGATAACGAACTTATCTATCGCACTAGAATACGCGCCCAAGGTCCATCATGGGCACAACGTTGGTTTTGATTGGAACACTTTGTCCTGCACAGAGGCAGAGGCTATCGCAAAACAACAGAGTGTAAATCTGAATCCTACGGTGGTTGAGCTGAAGTTCATGCCTGTTTAACGAAAAGGAGCCCGCCCGAAAGGGCGGGGATTTTGCTATGAAGAAACTACTTTTTTGCTTGCTCTTAACTGGGTGTTCTGCAGCGGTTCAGATCGGGCCGAACCCTAAACCCGATATTTCCAAAGAGGAAGTGCTCTCTTATTTTAAGCAGATGGACGAACGGGTACAGATGATGATAGCCCGGTCGCTGGAAGCTGCGGCTAAGACGCCAAGTCCTACTCCCGTTAGGAAACCTACTGCTAGAAAAGAGTACTAATTTAAAGTCTCGTCCGGATGACGTTTTTTACATTATTGCAAAACAGGGCACCCGAGACCCCCGTTCCGGCGGGTGGCGGGTATT
>CAZVWV010000068.1:0-4267 GCA_964631745.1 uncultured Bdellovibrionales bacterium | reverse complement strand
CAGTATAGAAAGAGCTCTCTTCCAGCTATCGGATTATCTATGCGTGCATACCCAGTAACGGCAGAGATTCGATACGATGAGGAACGGGCGCGAGCCGAACGACACATACTTATAGGATTGGGAATTTATGACTGAACGTCTAAAACAATATCGAGTTTTCGAAGGGTCGGAGCTCCGCATTGCTCCCCAGGCTGACGCCGAGAAGCGCACGATTAGCGGGTACGCGGCAAAGTTCAACTCGGAGTCCGTCGAGTTTTACTCATGGGACGGCCCGTTTCATGAGCTAATAATGCCAGGCGCGTTCTCGAAGACTCTGGCATCAGGCCCAGACGTAAGAGCTCTTATCGACCACAATCCTTCTCTGATCTTAGGGCGGACTAAAGCCGGGACATTACGTCTCAAGCAAGACACCGTCGGGCTCTTTTGCGAGATTGACCCCCCCGATACTCAGGCAGCGCGCGATATCATAACGAGCATGGAGCGCGGGGACGTCACTCAGATGAGCTTTGGATTTTATATCACAGGTGAGCAGTGGGTTAAGCGAAGCGGCCAGGTGTTCTTAGAAATTACCGAGGTTGAGCTTTTCGACGTTTCAATTGTTACATACCCTGCCTACGAGGAGACTGTTGTGGAGGTCCGAGCGGGAGCCGAGAAGCGCTGGAAAGAGCGCAAGTTTGAATTACCCTCTCTCCCTATAGACATCTACGTTAAGCGCCAACAGCTAATAGAGCTCCAGTGATTGCTTGTCCATACTGCGGACGACCGGTGCTTGAGATTAGGACTCCATCTGGTCGTTTGCTGCAGGTCGATCCCCTAGGCAATGGCGCAAAGCTAAAGGCTGGGGTAGTCCCACGCGCCCAGACCGCTACAAGGAACAAGACTCATTCACACCAAGCATACGTGCCTCACGAGGAAACCTGCACGCGAAAATTATATTTCAGAAAAAAATTAGCGACTAACGAACCACGATAACGTTCTTCCATAATCGACGATACAAGGCGTGGGGCCGCTCCGTCGTCCAAAGATGACAAGCCCTCACAAGTAACCAGCCAGGTCCAAAGGATCCCACTGTTACAGGCAACTAAACCGTTTTTCTGCGGTGCCGGTAACAGTATCTCTTCGAGCTACTCCCGACCCCGCGTATTTGGAGTAAAAATGAAAAGAATTGAAGAATTGAGAAAGCTGCGTAATGCCGTTATTGAGCAGATGCGCAGCCTAGTTAAGAAAGCGCAGGACGAGAATCGAAGCCTCGATTCGAAGGAAACTGAGCAGTATGACAAGCTAGATATTGAGCAAGCTGGGATTCTAAACACAATTGAGCGCGAAGAGCGTCAAGCAGGTTTAGATCTAGAGCTCGATACTAAGCCGACCCGTTCCGCCATTGTGGAGCCCGGTCCTGATCAGAGAGCCGCTCCTCAAGGTGCAAAGTCTGAGAAGTTTGATAACTTTGGCGAATTCCTATTGGCGGTTAGAAACGCCGGATCGCCTGGCGCTCGAGTAGACCCAAGACTTTCGACTCGTGCTGCAAGTGGTATCAACGAGTCAGTTCCCTCGGATGGAGGCTACTTAGTGCAGCAAGAGTTTGCAACCGACATTCTAAGCAAAGCCTATGAAACGGGGATCCTTGCAAGCAAGGTTACCCGCGTTCCGATCGGGCCAGGCAAGAACGGAATCAACCTTACATTAGTCGATGAGAGTTCCCGTGCAACGGGTTCACGCTTCGGCGGTGTACAGATGTTCTGGGCCGGAGAGGGCGACACTGTTACGGCGTCAAAGCCAAAACTTCGTCAGCTCAATATGCGCTTAGAGAAGATCATTGGTCTTTGCTACCAAAGCGAAGAGATGCTTGAGGACGCAACTGCGATGGATTCGCTGATGCGCATGGCGTTCAGCGATGAGTTGGGCTTCCTGGTTGACGACGCAATCGTTAATGGAACTGGCGTTGGACGTCCGTTGGGCTTCATAAACGCCCCCGGATCTGTCTCTCAAGCCGCAGAAGGCGGACAAACGGCCGACACGATCGTCTCGAACAACGTGATCAAGATGTATGCTCGCATGTTGCCTCGCTCCCTAGAGAGAGCGGTGTGGCTAACGAACATTGCAGCTTTCCCCCAGCTAGCGACGATGTATGTTGCCGCCGGCTCGAATGGTATCCCGGTTTGGTTGCCCGCGAATAACGTCGCTGGTCAGCCATTCCAGAGCCTCTTGGGTGCGCCCGTTCGCTACATCGAACAAGCCGCAGCGCTCGGAGACGTAGGCGATATCGCGCTTGTCGATCCATCAGCATACTTGATGATCGATAAGAGCTCGCCTCGCTCTGACGTATCGATGCACGTTCGCTTCTTGTACGACGAAGCTTGCTACCGCATTGTGTACCGCTGCAACGGTCAACCTTTCCGCAACAAACCGATTACGCCGTACAAGGGTGCAAACACCTTGTCCGAGTTCGTAACGTTGGCTGCGCGATAAGCGACCTGATGACGCGGGGTGAGTAGAGATACTCGCCCCGCACTTAGTTGATTGAATTTTGGAGAATAATAAATGTTAAGTTTTGCTGAAGATGTAAAGGTCGTTAAGGGTTTGGCACCGGCCGCAGATCGTTGGAATACCAATCCTGCCACCGACGTAGTGTCTCTGCGTAATTATGGTTATGCCGTTTTCTTGGCTCACCAACAGGGTGGCACAACTGGAAACGCAACTTTCACTGTACAAGGTTGTGACGATGTAACACCGTCTAATACGACTGCGGTCGCGTTTAAGTACCGAAAGGGTGCGAATGGAGCAGGTGCTGGTGGAGACGCCATGGGCGCCTGGACAGACGCAACGACTTCAGGTTTCACGACAACCGCGGCTGAAGACGCGATATACGAAATCTTAGTCGAGGCTTCAACCTTGCCAGAGAATAGACCTTTCGTGCGCATGTTGTGCACAGAGGCCACAAACGATCCTGTGAACGGAGCTGTAGAGATACTTCTCTGCGAACCACGTTTCGCCGGCGTCGACCAACCGACTGCCATCGCGTAACTAATTGGGTGCATTTGACCGGGGGGCTGCTTAACCGCAGCTCCCCTTATTCGCAGAGGGCACATGGGATATCTCTACTCAGGTAAGGAGCTCGTTACGGGTCCGATTACCGAGCCTATTACGCTTGCGGAGGCGCACGCGCAGCTGCATATCCCTGACGCCATTACCACTGAAGACGCCCTAATTAACACCTACATTAAGTCAGCCCGAGAGCTGGCCGAACGCGTAACTGGCCGCGCCATCATGACGCAGGAATGGAAAGTGTTTTTTTCATCCTTCCCGTATGTGCCGTACCTGGAGCTTCCGTTTCCTCCGCTGCAGGATATCACTCACTTGAAATATTACGATAGCTCTGGGGCTCTCCAAACCTTGATCGGAGGTGTTGGCGGAGACGACCCGTTAGTCGAAATAGTCCTCTCCCGAGAACCTGGACAGATTCGCCTCATACCGACTGGCACCTGGCCGTCGACAGCTACGGATAGAACTAACTCGGTGGAGGCGCAGTTCACTGCCGGGTACGCAAGCGCCAGCGCCGTGCCTGCACAGCTAAAAACCATCCTTCTATGTACAGTGACACACCTCTACGAAAACCGTGGAGAGCTCGATTTATGTGCGTTTGAGAAGCTTTTAATGGGTCACCGCGTATGGTCAATCTACTAGAGAGTGGCCGCCGAGACCGTCAAATTATTATCGAGCAGGGTACTCAGGTACAGGATAGCGCCGGTGAGATAACGCTCACATGGGCGACCTGGGCGACCGTGTGGGCTAATGTCAGGATGATGCAGACGCGAGACAGGTTCACTTCTCAGGCTGAGCATTCGACTAGGGTCGCGACTTTCTTCGTTCTCTATCTTCCCGGCATCGATGAAAAGATGCGCATTAGCTACGAGGGCCAGTACTACCAAATCAAAGCCATCTCCGAGATGGGGCGTCGGCAGGGCCATGAGATCTTGGCGGAGGTGGTGCTGTGACCGCTACGTTTACCTCATTCGAAAATGGTGCGGAGATCTTCAAGGCTCTTGACGACTTACCAGCAAAGATTCAGAAGAAAGGACTTCTAGGTATCATGTATAAGGCAGCTAAGATCTGGGAGACGGAAGCTCGCAGAAGGGCACCTGTAAATACTGGAAGGTTGCGGAATACCATCAAAGTCTACAGGGGGCGCATAAGAGACAGTTTTGTCGGTGCGGCTGTAATCGTAAGGCCAGACACCGGACTCTCCTCTGCGGAGCGAAAACAAGTA
>CAZVWV010000067.1:0-19803 GCA_964631745.1 uncultured Bdellovibrionales bacterium | reverse complement strand
TCCAATGCCACTTAGCTTAAGTGCGCAATAAGCGGCGCGCTGCTTTGCATAACCAGGAGCCCGCGGCCGAGCAAAATGAAAGCATAGCCGATAAACTGGTGAGCCGATTCCGGAGCGCCGAGCCCCAGCTCGGCCAGATACTGCAAAGCACAGAAAATACGAGTTAAGCCACAAGGGTTGCACGAGGAAGGGGTCGCTAAATCAACAAGGTTGAACCTAGAAAGACCCCTAAATCCAAGCGCTCTAGTCCCTAAAGAGCATATCGCCATCTGTTTGAGATTGGTAATAGAGGGTTTGGTGGTTTAACTCGAATCTTCTGTGCTTTGCAGTATCTGGCCGAGCTGGAGCTCAGCGCTCCGGGATATCGCCCCACAAGTTTACCTACCGTGTTCCCATTTTCTCGGCGGTGCGGCCGCCTTTCTCACCATCTTGCTACCGCGCAAGCAGTAACTTTTGCTTTGCCCGAGGGTATGCTAACTTTCATCAAATTTACCATTAACCATGGATCACCGATGAAGAAAAAAGTCTCTAATCTAGTAAAAGCATCTTTAATTATGTCAGCTGCCTCTGGACTCTCGTCTGGCGACGCCTCGGCTTCGCAGCATTCTGGGTTCTCTTATCTGGGAACCGGCAAGACATTACGGCAAGCTCTTATTCAAAAGAGTGGCGCAGAGACTCCTTTCTTAGGTTCCAAAACAGAGGAAAACAAGGATGTGGGTGAGATGAAATGCGGTGAGGGCATGTGTGGCGATAAGATGCGGGAAAACGGCACCGAAACCTCGACACCGCAGGGTACATCAAGTAGCGCAGCCGAGGCCGTGCCGGAGGCTGATCCCGAAATCGACGTGGATGGTTCCGCGGCCGAGAACCCGCCAGCGGATGATTGATGGCTGATGACTAACGGCTGATGACTAATGGCGGACGATCAATGTTAGCAGGTGTAGGGCTGGGGCTTCGCCGAGAGCTAGCCGACCTCTTACTTGAGGCTCCCGCAGGAGCCATACAATTCCTTGAACTAGCTCCCGAAAATTGGATGAGTCTGGGCGGCTATTGGCTAAAAAAATTAAAACAGATCTCAGAGAAATTCCCGCTTAGTTGTCACGGACTTTCGCTTTCATTGGGAAGTCCCGAACCGTTGGATTGGGAATTCTTAGGAAGGCTTAAGTGCTTTCTTGACGAGTTTTCTATTGATAATTACTCGGAACATCTAAGTTACACGAAGTGTGATAATGCTCATCTGTATGAGCTCCTTCCCATTCCGTTTCGAAAGGACGCCGTGCAACATGTGGCCTCGCGCATCCGCGATGTGCAGGATTTTTTAGGGCGCAAGATTGCTATTGAGAATGTCTCGTATTACGCGCTGCCCGAGCCACAGATGACGGAGCAGGAGTTTATCGCGGAAGTCGTGAAGGCCGCCGACTGCCAATTGTTGCTAGACGTTAATAATGTCTACGTGAATGCGCACAATCATGATTACGATCCCAAGAAATTTATCGCTGCGCTGCCCTTGGATCGAGTGGCCTTTGTTCATATGGCCGGACATGAAAAGCTCACGCCTGAGCTGATAATTGACACGCACGGGCAGGCTATCGCTGCTGATGTTTATGAACTTTTCGAGTGGACCATCGCGCGCATTAAACCCGCCCCGGTTTTATTGGAACGCGACTTTAACTTTCCGGAGTGGCCTGAGTTGCTGAACGAGCTTAAAAAATTAAGTAAACTATGTGATCGCAACTGGAGCCGCCAGCATGCCGCTTGAGTCCTCGACATATACGATCATGTCCGAGTTCGCGGAGTATTGCCGAACTGGGCGGAATGATTTGAAAGCCGGTCATGACGACGGTGGGGCGCGGCAGTATCGACGTTTAACGCTTAATATCATCGATGATTCCCTGCAACGCGCTTTTCCTATTCTTAAAAGCAGGATCTCGGACGAGCAGTGGGAGAGTTTGGTAACAGGATTTGTGGCCGAGCAAGAGCTGAGAGATCCGGAGCTCTGGAAGATGCCCAAGCAGCTGCTTCAGTACGCGCGGGTTAATAATATCGGCAAGAAGTTAGGGGTTCCCGAACTAGATGACTTGCTGCTCTTCGAATGGACCGAAGTGGAGCTCTTTATGATGCCCGATCTTCTTCCAGTTGAGCACTTTAGTGCGGGAGACCTTTGGCAGGAAATTCCTGTCTTAAATCCCGAGTTCAAATTGCTAGCTCTTAGTTATCCGGTCTTTAGGGTCTCCGATATTGAGCTCGCTCAACGCACAGGGGAGTATTTCCTGCTGCTCTTTCGACACCCAGAGAGTGGGCAGGTACATTTTATAGAACTTAGTAAGTTATTTGCCGAGATAGTCAGAGTGTTGGCATGCACTTCCGTCAGCGGCGCCGAGGCCTGTTCTGTTGCTGCCAAGAATATCGGAATTAAATTTGATAGCAGCATAGAGAAAGGTGCCAGAGAGTTTCTCACTGGCCTGGCAGAGTTGAAAATGATCTTCGGGGTTAGCTCCAGAACGGAATCCGTTAATGGATACTGATCCCGTCCTCGCAGGGGAGCAATAGTCTCGGCGCTACCTGCTGGCGGTCTTCTGCCAACACCTGGCGATCCAACCGTAGCAGCTCTCCCAGTGACCAAGCTTGACAAGGCGCGCCTCGTGGCGTGTGGGGCGCATCCCCATCGGCGATTTCGAAGAGATGCCCGCAACCGGTCTGGCTTATCCGCTCAAGTAGCGGAGCAACGAAGCGTTGACGCGCCTCGGCCTTTGCTTCAGGCGTGGAGTTTCTCACTCGCACCCAAGCATCTACAAAGGCTCCAAGTAGCCAGAACCAAGCCGTGCCCTGATGATAGGCGGAGTCTCGTTCGAGTGTTCCTCCCTGGTAATGTCCCATGTAACGCCGCTCATTGGGAGCCAGTGTGCGCATGCCGTTGGGTGTGAACAAACGCTTCTCGACCTGATCTACGAGTCGGTGCGCCAACTCCCCGTGCAAGGTTTGAAACGGCAATCCGCCCACGGCAAAGATCTGATTTATGCGAAAATTGAGATCGACGATGCCGGACTGATGGTTAACATCCACCACGTCACAAAGATACTCCCCATCGCAAGGGAAACGGGTCTGAAATGAGCGCGCTGCTAGGTCCAGCAGTTTATCATACTCAGGATTGTTTAAGAGCAAGCTTCCTATCTTTAAAGCATTGAGCCACAGGGCTTGAATTTCCACGGGTTTTCCCGTTCGGGGCGTCACCACCCAGTCGCCGACCTTGGCGTCCATCCAGGTTAGTTGCACGCCGCTTTGACCGCAAGCGAGGAGCCCGTCAGAATCGCAACGAATATTCCAGAGCGTACCTCTACAAAAGGCCTGTAGTATGTTTGACACAGCTTGAGAGAGGGCTATGAAAGTTGTTGACTCCGGACGCCCGCCATCGCCACTCAGCTCGAGGTAATCCCAAGCTGCAACAATGTACCAGAGTGAGGCATCGACTGAGTTGTAATCCGGAGTTTCTCCCCGATCTGGGAAGCGATTAGGAACCAAACCATCTTTGATAGTAGCTCCCCAACTAAGTAAGATCTCGCGCGCTTCATCGTAACGTCCCAGTGCAAGACACAGTCCTCTTAAAGCGATAAATGTATCTCTACCCCAATCGCTAAACCACGGGTACCCGGCCACGATGCTCTTCCTGCCAGCATGTTTAATTAGGTAGGCATCCGCCGCCTGTTCTAAGGTTGAACCTATGGCTCTTCTGCGTTCGAGCTCTCGGGCTCTAAGCTCGCCGGAAGCAACGCTAATAGAGGCGGTAGCTGGAGACCAATCTTCATTTAGGTGATGGGCACTGAAGCTAATCGTGGCAGTCTGTTCGCACAGTTGAAATTCGAAGATCCCTGGAGCTGCCAGATCCTCGATGCAATCGTATCCGCGGTCACGCTCAATTTCGTACAAAAAGTTATAGTACCAAACTGGTTCATGTATGTATGCGCCGTTTGATTGAGCTACTATGCGAGGCATGCCGGAGTAGGTATGCCAACTAACGCTTTCACCGTTAGAATCATGGACGAACGAAAGCTGCTGATTGGCGCGCTGGAGCTCGTGATAATTTCGACCGGATATTAAAGGTCTGACTAACAGCCTGGCATCCTGCTGTAAGCCCTCGATCCTCCAAGTCATGACAACCCGGGATTGTTCATGCGGCATAAATAGCTCACATATGACACTGCAAGTGTCACTAATTTTATAGGTCCAGGTGGGAAACGGCTGGCAGGTAAAAGATTGCAGATAGTTAACTCCGCCGGGGTTAACGTGTCCGTTTTCGAATTTGAAGCTACTGAGCGGAAAGGATTGTCCTCCCATCCAGAGTATGGCCTCAACACAGTTTACTAAGACCAGCCGTTCACCGCTATTTTGCGCCGCTGTTGCCAAAAGAGAGTGATACTTTCTTGAGGGGATACCGCAAGCATTACCAAAAGCAAATCCGCCCAAACCATCGGCTTCAAGCCATTCAAAATTATTATCCACCTGTATAAGGCTCCTTTACGCCAAAATGTTGATCGCTAGGAAACGTCCCGGTTCTCTAGTGTGAAGCGTTCTTATCAGTTTGCATGAAGATGTTTTCCAGGTGACAAGCAACGTCAGCCCAGGAAGTGCGTGAGATCAAATTATCCACGACGCTACGTTCCACCGAAAGACAGGTACTAAGACTCTTATCGCAATAGTTACGAATGGCGGAGACTCGTGCTTCTGGGGTCTCCACAAACTTAACTATTCCCATTAAGTCATGCTTGCGTGTGGGGTCGCTCAAGATACTCTGAAGAATTACTTCCGTAGCACTGTTAAACTTTTCCATAAGAACCTCCAATACTGCTATCTAGTCTATAAGCAATCGAAGTGCGGAGCGCAATTAGATTACATAAGCATTAACGAGAAATTATTGACGTAGCTAAAGATCAAAAATACGTTAGTAAAGATCTCATGCATTACGAAGCGCTCTCGTTATTTGGATGTCTCCAGTAACGAATACGTTTCCTTGGTGTTGCGCAGGAGATCTTCACGTATCTCGGCTATCCCCAACACATCAGCCCTAATTCCTGCGGATAAGCCAGCAAGGCATGCACTGGAATGACTCTTACGGCATATAAATAGTTTCCGCTCTTTCGAACCACATGCGAGAGCCGAAAGTGTAGTTGCCCGGACTCCTTTTCCTCTTTACTTTCGCTAAACGGGATGACTTCGGGTTGGCCCAGAAACGAGTTGCCCTCGCCCTTGAGACCAAGCACTAGCTCGGCCCTTAGCTCAGAGGCCATCATCTTGCCAGGATAGGCAAACATATCGACCTTCAGTTCCCCATCGGCTTCCAGCAGCACCTCGCTGTCGATCCCCTGCACATCGATGCGCGTAATCCGCATCGTAGCAAAGCGGGAGCCCACGCCCTGCTTCCAGGTGGTGAGGGCCTTTAGGTTATCGAAATTGCTGCGCTGCAAAGCTATGCTGCGCTGGGCAGTGGGAACATAACTAAGCGTCCAATACTCGCGCAACATGCGCATCGTGCTAAACTGCGGGCTCAGCGTGGCCATAGCCTCTTTCATCATACGCATCCAGGCCGGGGAGAACCCCTGTTCGTTTTGAGAGTAATACAGAGGAACCACCTGATGTTCTAAAGTATCAAGCAGATCCAGATTATCGATCTCATCTTGATGCGCGCTGTTGATATGTTCCGATCTTGAGCCAATTTTCCAACCGACCTTGGGGTTATAAGCCTCATCCCACCAACCATCCAGGATAGAAAAGTTTAGCCCTCCGTTTGGACAAACCTTCATACCGGATGTTCCAGATGCTTCCATGGGGCGGATGGGGTTATTAAGCCACACATCCACGCTGCTGGTTAGAATTCGCCCAAGCCCCATATCATAGTTCTCTACGTACATGACACGACCCTTGAGCTCTGGGGCTCTACAAGCCGAGACGATCTTTCTAATTGTGTCTTTGCCGACTCCATCTGCCGGATGGGCCTTCCCGGCAATTACAATCTGTACCGGACGTTGGTCGTCCGAAACAAGTTTGGCCAAGCGTTCAAAGTCCCTTAGGAAAAGATCTCCGCGCTTGTATGTGGCCACGCGCCGAGCAAATCCGATCGTAAGATATTTAGGATTTAAACCGCTAATAGTCTCACGTATAAGGCGAGGGGTCTCGCCGCGGCTAGTGTAGTCACTGGCGATTCTTAGCTTAAGTGTGTCGATGAAACGTTTCTTCTGCTGTAAGCGCACACTCCATAGCTCATCTTCGGGGATCTGATCTACCCCGCGCCAGACTTCGGGATCGTCTTCGTTCTTTCCCCACTGAATCTGTAAATTTTTATCCAAGAGCTGCCGCATGGGCCGACTTAACCAGGTCTGAGTGTGAATTCCGTTAGTTATTGGGAATATCGGCACCTCTGCTGCATCCACGCTCTGCCAAATGTGTTTCCACATTCCTCGGCTAACATGACCATGCAGTTTGGCCACCGCGTTTGAGCGCCCCGAGAGTCTGAGCGCCAAGACCGTCATTGAAAAGATGCTCTTGCCGGCCGGACCGTTGTCGAGGCCTAGCTCCAAGCATTGCTCCCAATTTGCTTTGACCTCTTCTGTTACGTATTCCCGCATGTAATGGGTCAAGAGCTCGACCTCAAAAGTTTCGTTTCCGGCTGGCACCGGTGTGTGGGTCGTAAAGCATGTAGAAGCTCGGATGGCTTCACGTGCTTCGCTATAACTAAGCCCTTGCGATGTGAGCTGCTTAATTCTTTCAAAAAGCAGGAAGGCGCAGTGCCCCTCGTTCATATGCCAAACCGAAGGCTCAAGCTTTAAGACATCTTTTACCAGACGCGCGCCTCCTATTCCCAGCACCATCTCTTGTTTAATTCGGGTTCGTCGATCGCCTCCGTATAACTGGGCGCACAGCCAACGGTCATCCGGCTCGTTTTCCTGTACATCGGCGTCCAAAAGATAAAGCTTTGTGCGGCCCACCTGTGCCACCCAGCACTTAAGGAATAAGTTGCGGCCGGGGAGTTTTACCTGTACTTGAGCTTCCTCTCCGTCATCGTTAAGGAGCTTTCGAATCGGCATCATTGAACAATCAAGAGTAGTGTAGATCTCTTTTTGTCGGCCGTCGGCGTCTATAGACTGCGTGAAGTAGCCGTTCCTGTAAAATAGACCTACTCCGATAAGGGGGAGATTTAGATCTGAGGAAGATTTCAAATGATCGCCAGAAAGCACGCCAAGTCCGCCTGAGTAAACTGGCAGACACTCATGCAGTCCATACTCCATAGAAAAGTAGGCCACCGGCCTTTGAGGACTTACAGCCGAGTCGCCTTCCACTCCCAGACGCGCATCGTTCATATAACTCTTGAAGCTTTCAATGGTTCTTTGATAATGCGCCATGAAGGCTTTATCACGGGATTTAGCTTCGAGTACTTCTTTCGGAACCTGATTTAGCAACTGGATCGGATTTCGCTTACTATTTAACCAAAGCTCGCCATCGATCTCGGCAAAAAGCTTGCGTGCGTCTGGGTTCCACGTCCACCAAAGGTTATGTGCCAAGTCGTAAAGGCCTTCTATTTTTTTGGGAAGCACCGTAACAACTGTGAAGCTTCTAAATGATGGAGTCTTGGAATGATTCCAGCGGCGCACAGAAGATTCAACTGGCGCCTGAAAACGTCGCGAGGCGCCTTCGATGGCATCATGATAGGCAGCGGAATACCCTTTGTAAAAGACCTCCCAGTCCGCCTGCAGAGCAAGTTTCCTTGCACGGGCGCTAAGCTCGGCGTGTTCAGCAGAGCTTTCCGCAGAATGCGCATTCAAAAGCCCCGTGAGATCGCTTATAAATTGTTCTCGCGATCGGTTCTTGCGAGGAACGATCGAGACCCCTTGATGTTGATCTGTAACAACTCCCGAGGCCCAATCTCCGAAACCGGCCAGATCTGTCGTTATAGTCGGAACAGCATGCGCGATACTTTCAAGCGGCGTGTATCCCCACGGTTCATAGAAAGAGGGGAAGACTCCTAGATCGCAGGCCATGAGAGCATCCTCATAGGTCATATTAAAAATGCCGTCGTGCCCATCTAAGTAGGCCGGTGAGAAGATTACGTTAACCTTATTTTCACGGGAGTTATTCAATTGCAGCCGTTGACATGCTCGGATAATCTGATCATTGCCTTCGTCGTGTAAGTGATGCGTAATCCAGCCAGGTAAAACATTAGGATCCCAAGGTTGATTGGCATGAATACGACGATGCGCAGCTTCTTGGACGCCGCGATGCCCCGCACAGATCATAAATAACGCCACGATTGGGGCGCGATCGGGGTTGTCCCGAATCTGTGCATCTAGTTGTCCTAGGCTTTCTAGGAATACATCGTACCCCTTATTATGAAACTCATAGCGGCCAGAGGCGATCCATAGCTTGGTGTTGCTTGGCAGATCCTTTTGTAGGAAATTTTGGGCATATCGCAACAGCAGACGCCGATATTTTGTGGGCTCTTCTAAGCTTGCGGAATAGTCCGGCATCAGGCCAATACCAAATCCGTTTTGCACGACTCTGTCGGGATGTCGTCCAAGAATAACCGCCGCCTCCTGTGCGGTAACGCGACTAACGGTGGTGAATATATCAGCCTCCTTAGCGCAGGCGCTCTCCATCGAATGTTTGGCCGCGATGCCGTAAGTCTTAGCCTCTTCCGTTGGATTTAAAGTTTCAAGCTCATTATGAAAGGCGCGTCCTAGTCCCGCCATGCAGCGACCTAACATAGTGGCATGGGTGGTGAACACTAGGCCTATTTCCGGGAGGTTCTTTCTTAAATACAGAAGTCCGCCTCCCATCATCCACTCATGGAAGTGGGCCACGCCTTTGTCTTGTTCCGTCAGAAGAGTCGAATGGATTACCTCAATCACCTCGCCTACGGCAGTCGAGAATAGGATTGGCTCTATGTAGTCCCAGCGCCCTGCGTAAGAATCTACGCCGAAGTCCCGCCAGTAGCCGTAAAGGACCTTGTTAACATCGTAGCGATTATGAAAATCAACTAAAATTGCTTTGGGATTACCTGGAATCATCCAGCGTCCGAAACGACAACGTAGCCCCTTAGTTTCTAGCTGAGCTGCAATCTTGTCGAAGCAGGGCTCATGCGTCTCTTTAAACTCCGGTTGATCTTGTAACAACGGCCCAAAAAGGTAGTAGTTCTCGCCGAACTCCTTACACACCTCGGGAACCTTGCTTCTCAAGACCGTGTAAATTCCGCCAACTTTGTTGCAAACTTCCCAGCTAGTTTCAAATAGATAGTTCATATAATTTCCAAATGTGTATTCAAAGAAAGCGTAACTTACTGATGCATATTAAGAGAACGGAGGATCAAGTTAATAATCGCCCACTAACCTAAATCAAACAATTCACTAACGGATTACAAAACGTGAAATCAGAGCCTGCATTCTTGTGAGACCCAGTGTGACTTTCGGCATCTCTTCCATTTTGGGAAAGTAGAATTATGTTAGGGAATTGTTCAGCGCCTCGATCAAGTAATTTAAAAATTAGCCCAGACATTAGTTGATCGATTTCGAGCGCTATTTGAAAGCAGTCATAGACGCTTATTAAATGTTTTCTTAGAATATAATGTGACGCTTTACTAATTGTGACATCTAACCGATCAGAATCATTAGAGTACACAATAACAGACACTCACATGAAAGTATTAATGTTAGGTTGGGAATATCCTCCCCATATTAGCGGGGGATTGGGCACAGCATGCGAAGGTTTGACGCGCGCTCTAGCGCGGCACCAGGTTGATATTAGATTTGTTGTTCCGCATTTGCATGGCGACGAAAATGTTTCGCACATGACCTTGCTTGATCCGGTACCGATGAGCGCGGTGCAAATTTCCGAAAATGTTACCAATTTAATTAAGCGAACGGATGCATCAGTATCCACAGAACGCATTGATGCTTTTTTAATGCCGTATTGGACCGAAGAGGTATTTGAGCAAAAACTTAAAACCTATGTGACAGCTAAGGAGCGCATTGAGAAATCGAGTTCCTGTAATACACGTACGGAATTCCACACGAGCAGCGAGCGCAACCAGGTTACTTTTGCTAGCGACAATTATGGCAACAATATCTTTTCCGAAGTAAAGCGTTTTACCTCTAATGTGATCAGCTCCGTATCGGCTGACACTTCATTCGACCTGATTCATGCTCATGATTGGATGACCTATCCTGCTGGTGTGGCCTTAGCCGAGATGACCGGCAAACCTCTGGTCGTGCATGTGCACAGCCTCGAATATGATCGCAGCGGCAGCACCACAAATCCCGAAATCGATCGGATTGAACGTATGGGCGTGGCGCGCGCTACCAAAGTCATCGCGGTCAGTCATTATACAAAGTCGATTCTTGAACGTGAGCATGGGACGCCCTCAGAGAAAATCGCCGTAGTTCATAACGGTGTCTACGCCCGAAAGGTTAAGGAGAGCTACCGCAAATCGGATTGGCCCAGCAAGACCGTGCTCTTTCTTGGTCGAGTCACTTTTCAAAAGGGACCGGATTATTTTGTTGAGGCCGCAGCCAAGGTAATTCCACACGTTCCCGATGTGGTCTTTGTGATGGCCGGTTCGGGCGACATGCTCGAACGTATGATTGCTAGGGTGAAGGAACTCGGCATCTCCGAGAATTTCCAGTTTCCTGGATTTGTGCGCGGGGCTGAGCTTGAACGCTTACTCTCGCTGGCAGACCTTTACGTAATGCCGTCTGTCTCTGAACCGTTTGGGATCTCGGCATTGGAAGCTATCAGCTTTGAGACCCCTGCGATTATTTCAAGGCAGTCGGGAGTCTCAGAAGTACTTGACCATGCGCTTAAAGTAGATTTTTGGGATACGGATCGTTTGGCTGATTTAATTATTAATGGGCTCATACATGAAGAGCTAAGAGCCGACATGATTGTTATGGCCCAAGAAGAAGTGAAACGATTGCGCTGGGAAGCTTCTGCGGCTCGCACGAAATCTGTTTATTCTCAGCTTGCTTGCTAAGGATTACCTAACTGAGTCGGCTTATTTCTTTTTGGGGATGAAGTTTCGAACTTGTGTGCGTTGGGTGAATCTGGTTGGTGAACATATGAATCAGATTAGTGCTGCTCTTTTGAGAGGGAAGTTATGCCAGCTGTAAATTTTTATTTTCAAGTACATCAGCCTTATAGGTTAAAGCATCGCTCGTATACTAATAACGCCGACATTCACGATTATTTTGATGACCAGAAAAACGGCGAGATTATGCGAAAGGTCAGCGCCAAGAGCTACCTGCCAGCTAACCAAGTCATGCTGAAGCTTATTAAGAGGTATAAAGGAGCTTTTAGAATCGCTTACTCGATTACGGGCGTCGCCATTGAACAGATGCTGCGCTATTCTCCCGAAACTCTGGATTCGTTCAAAGCATTGGCAGATACCGGCCACGTCGAGTTTATTGGAGAAACTTACTACCATTCGCTAGCGAGTCTTTACAACCGCGAAGAGTTCAAGGATCAGGTGCGTTTGCACAGCCAGCTGATGTATGACCTCTTTGGGCAAAGGCCACAGGTTTTTAGAAATACCGAGCTGATATACAACGATGATATCGGGCGACTTGCACGTGAGCTTGGATTTAGAGCCATCATCGCCGAGGGCTGCGACGATGTTCTTGATTGGAGGAGTCCGAATTTTGTTTACAGCGTGCCCGGCTCCGACATGCGGCTTTTATTGAAGAACTACAAATTGTCGGACGACATCGCCTTTAGATTTTCCAATCAAGGCTGGTCTGATTTTCCCTTGACTGCCGACAAATTTGCGGGCTGGGTGCATAAGATTTCAGGCTGTGGCGAGATCGTAAATTTATTTATGGATTACGAGACATTCGGCGAGCATCAATGGGAGAGCACTGGGATTTTTAATTTCCTTGAGCATCTGCCAGAAACAATCTTTAGGCATCCGGATTGGGGATTCGCCACTCCATCTGAGGTGATAGAGATGTATACCCCCAAGGCTGATATTCATTTTCATCGTCTAACCTCATGGGCCGACGTAAATCGTGACATTACAGCTTGGCGCGGTAATCGCATGCAGCATAGTGCGCTTCAGAACATATACGCCTTAAGCAACCAGATGCGACTCGAAGCCGATCCTTATGCGCTGGCGATCTGGCGTAAACTTCAAACATCCGACCATTTTTATTATATGTGTACTAAATGGTTCGCCGACGGCGATGTACACGCCTATTTTAGCCCCTATGAAAGTCCGTATGATTCCTTTATTTACTACATGAACACGCTCAGTGATTTTACCAAATATTATCCCGAGGCTCGAATTGTAAAGGTAGATAAGGTAGATAAGGTAGAACGCATCAATACCAGTGCCGGCACAACGCAGGCGCCCGAGCGAGCCTCAGTAACGCTAGGAGAGAGCGTGGTCAACACACAGCAAATTGCCCATTAGGCTGCTCCGGAGCTTTGCCTTTCGGCAGTTTTAGAATATCATATTTAGGATTATCCCTGGAAGGATTCTAAATTATGATTATCTTCTCAAACGTGCTGTACGCCATCGGCCAGATACTAGATATGATCTTGAGCTTCCTCACTTTCGTGGTGGTCGCTTCGGCTCTGATCTCTTGGGTCAATCCGGATCCCTATAATCCCATAGTCAGATTTTTAAACTCGACCACTGAGCCATTATTGAGACCCATCAGGCGCTATATCCCAACCTTGGGTGGCGGTATAGATATCACCCCTTTGGTTCTAATCTTCGCTCTATACTTTCTGAAGTTTGCGCTAGTGCAAACCATTCTTGATTACGCTGCCAAGCTGAAGCTTGGCGCTATGAGCGGGGCTTTTTGAAGAATCGCTTCACGGCCGCACGAACTCTTGAAATTTAGCCAAGTAGCGCGAGTAAGTGATTACATTATTCAGGACTGCGTTAAAGAAGGCATACCTCAATTTTAAGTTTTTTCTCTGAGCTACCGAAGGCATATCAAGCCCCAAATTTATTTTGTATCGGTAGTAAAGTGACAGCAGCAAAAAAAACAGCATTTCTACTAAGTTTAATAACAGCCTTGGTACTCGTCGGCATGGGAGTTTTCGAATACTTGAATCAGGCAAAGGAGCTACGGAGCCAATTGCAGCAAAAGCTCGCATTGAGCCTAACGCGCGTGGGACAAGCCAGCGTGCGTGCCCTATGGTCGCTGGAAACAGAACAGTTGGAACCGATCTTGCTTTCCGAGATGGGAGATCCCGATGTTGAGAGCATAGTCGTTAAAGAGCTATCAGGTGCGGAGTTGAAACTTAGTAAAGCCGTGCAGCGCCGATCTGACGGTATCGCCATAGCGGCCACAGAGGAGCCACTTCTCACGGAAATCTCAAAGTCGCAAGAGGTGGCTTATGAAAACAAACCGCTGGGTCAGGTTACGGTGAGCTTTAATGATCGGGAGCTAAAACATCAACTTCGGCAAACCTTGCTAGCCAAGGCGCTGGAGACTGCCGTGTTTATCATTGCAATCTCATTCACGCTTGTCGTACTTATGCATCAAACTCTTGTCAAACCTTTAAATCGGGTGATCGCCGATCTGCAAGGCAAGGTGGGAGAGTTAGCAACTTCTGCCGAGGACTTAAACTCAAACAGTCAATCGCTGGCAGACGAATCTAGAGCTCAAATGACATCACTGGACAACGTGAACGCCTCTTTAGAGGAAGCATTCCAGATTACTTCACAAAATCTCGAAGGCGTATCGGCAGCTAAGAATTTGACCAGTCGCGCGACGGACCTTGTCGCCAACGGTGAAAGTTCCGTACAGGGCATGATTCAGGCTATGGAAGATATCAGGCTTTCCAGCAACAGCGTCTCGGAAATAATTAAAGTCATAGAGGCCATCGCCTTTCAGACGAATTTGCTGGCGCTGAATGCAGCCGTCGAAGCGGCGCGTGCAGGTGAAGCCGGCAAGGGATTCGCAGTTGTATCCGAGGAAGTTCGGAAACTGGCGCAGAGCTCCTCGGAGGCCGCTAGGCAGACCGCTGGCAAAGTCACTGAGTCGGTAGCAAAGACCGAAGCAGGCTGCGCCATGAGCCTTCAGGTCTCAAAAAGTTTAAAGCAGATCGCGGCACAGGTGAACGAAGTCAACTCCATTATGACGCAGATTGACAAAGCCTCGCGCGAACAGATCAGCGGACTTGAAACGGTAAAAGCCAGCGCCTCCGGCATCAAAGAGTTAACGCACCACACCGCCACCAACGCCCAGCGTAGCGCCGGGGTGGCGCACTCGGTCGAACAGCAGGCCGATGGCTTACAGGAACAAGTGGAAACCTTGGGGCATCTGGTTTAAACTACTTCCAGTCCTTCAGTCCGTAATGCTCAAGAATCGGTGTCAGCTTACCAGAACTTCTCAATGCAGCCACACCATCCGAGAGTAGTTTAGCGTACTCCTTAGATTTTGCGTTGGTAGGGGCAAAGGCGATGTAGGAGGCGGTGGCTTCTAGGCAGCCGACTTCTTTTATGGTACCAGCAAGGTTTTGCGCTGCTAGGTGGTGCGCAATTACATTGCTATCATCGATAAAAACCCCGATACGATCTAGCTGCAGCATTTTTATCTGCTTCTCCAGCGTGTCATCACCTGAAAACACTTCCAGCCCTGCAGAATTGGCTTTCACATAACCGTCCAGGGGATCGCCATAGGTATAGTCTTTGGTGATACCGAGCTTTACAGCCTTTAAAGAATCAACGCCGGCATATTTCCAGGTGCTCGCCGTTTTAGCGAAAAAACAGGAACGGGAAAGGCCTAATTCATTCTCGGGAAAGATAAAATCTGGAGCGTCGCTCTTGGCCGCACCCACAATGGCGACATGAGATCCTGTTCTTGTTTCAGCAATCGCCCTAGCCCAATTTAGGGTCTGATAATCAATCTGATGTCCGGCGGGCTCGAAAATCGCCTTGGCTATCTCTATGGCGTAGCCTGGTTTGTCGGATTTTGGGTCGCAGTTCATAGGGCACCAGGCGTCAGCGCGAATTGAAATTGTATCGGCGCTTACGGGTCGGATAACGAATACTGTATGGAGCATAAGGAAAAGAAATGTTGCTGCTGCAACGGTCGAGGTCTTTGTAAGCATAGAATAATTTCCTTTAATGAATAGTGATTAGATTCTGTGCCAAGTAAAGCACAGGCGCAATCTGCTATACTGTGATGCTTACGTCTGGCGATTCGGAGCGGTAAGTTGTATTCCAATGAACGCAGACTGGGTAGGACAAGTTTAGAAGAGGCGTTCAATGTGGGGAGAGTCCTCAGAGTACTTGAGCAAAAAAATCAAGACTTGCAAGACTTGGATATGCACCACTCAACGACGCTAAGTCCGAGCACCTGCACTACGAAAGATCCGCACCGGATAGTTCCACGAACTTCAAGGCGGCCATTCTCTGAAAGTCATTGTCTAGTGACCAGAGCTGGCCCTTGTTCTCGCGCACCGTGGCCGCAATAAGTAAGTCGGCAAAGCCAAAGCGCTGGCCTTTGCTAGCGGCAGTTTCGATCCAGGAGAGGATTAAATCCCAACAGGAATTTTGAGGGAAAAATACTGGTAATGCCGAAAACACTCTCTTCAAGATTGGGCGCTGTGTGTTGGAAGCGCCAACCATTATCTCTACCCAAACCGCCGCCGATAGGGCGACTTTGTTGTTATCTAATAAATCGGAGAGAACAGTGATGATGTGCTTATTGCGGCCACGCAAAAACTCCACCCATACTGAGGTATCCACAAATATCACTGGCGGCGCTTCCGAATCTTCTTGGTGGTTCGTCGAGCAGGGCTGCCAACGTTGGGGCGTCGCCGTGACTGACCGAGGTCCAGATCCAGTTCAACAGACCCGACCAGCTCCTTCAGCTCTTTAATGCGAGTTTGCCGAATTAGCTCCTTGAGTGCAAAGATCACCACGTCGGTTTTCGATTTGTAACCTAGTAGTTTTTGTCCTTCAGTGACAAGCTCCTCAGGTAAGTCCAATGTGGTTCGCATAACAAATACTATATTATCTATGCTTTAAGATGTCAATTAGATTTGTAATTGTATGCGAGGCGGATCTCGATATGGATCGCCAATTCCGAGCGCTAGGTGTCAATTGAGGTGCTAACTGCGCTACCACAGAATAGGCAAGGGGTATTGCCGAATGAGCTTGTCGGGCGTGACCAGACGAGCTCCCGCAACAAGTGATTGCGCTATCAACATCCGATCGAACGGATCTCGGTGTATATCAGGCAACTTCCGAAGCTGATCGCAGGCTTCCGTTTGAATGTTCATCAATTCGAAACCATATTTGTCTCTCAATCCCTGCTCGTATTCGAGCAAGCTGAACTGCTCTGTAAACTGTACGCTGGCCTTTAGGCCCAGCTCCCAAAAGCTTACTATGCTCACAAATATTCTGTTTTCTGGTGAAACCAAAACGTCCATCACCTTCGCAGGGATCTTGTCTTGGGATTGCTCCAGCCAAATCAGCACACAAGTATCTAGTAGAAACATAATCAACTTGTTGTTCAGGGTCAGTTAGATTCGAAATCCGATTCCGAAGAGTTTTTAAAATCTCGCTCGATTTTCTGATCTTCGAGGGCAAACAAATGCTGATCCACTTTGATAAACTTCTTAAACTGACCGAATTTTCGATTAGTGCTGCCTCTTTCCATAATCGGAGTCATCTGAGCTACCGGCATGTTTCGTGAACACAACAAAAGAGAGTGACCAGCTCGCAACTCCTTGAGAAAGGCAGGGAAGTTCGATTTAAGCTGCTGAATATTGACTTTCTTCATTAGAGTCTAATTATAGTCTTTTAAGTAGACTAGTTCAAGTCTTTAAAAAGCCGTTCGCGGCGTAATCTCAAACGCTCGCTGTTGGGCATGCGCTAACTGCTTAGAACCCCGAGCGCAGCAAGAATTTCGGGACCGCCGAGCTCCAGCTCGGCCGGATACGGCACAGCACTGAAACTGCGGGGGCTGCCAAAAGATCCTACGAGCGCTTGGTCGCTAAATTAACCTTTTAGTCTTTGCACAATCTCGTTACTCCAAAGCCGACCTAGAAATTCACGCCAGTGGAAAAGTTCGACGCCTTCCATGACTCGAGGAATAGGATCGTTTGACACAACTATGAATTTTTTCACAAGTCCTTCCTCCTCTAGGGCTTTTAACCCTGCAAGATGCCTTTTTGAAATATTGTGCGAGGACTTCACTTCGATGGCCAGCTGATTTCCTACTATAAAATCTACTTCCAGTTGAGTAGTTGACCGCCAATAGCAAAGATCCAAATCAAGCACATTATAACTCAAATAAGCTCTCAACTCCTGGGCAATAAAGTGCTCAAAGGCTTTGCCGTAAGACTCAGAGGCTTCTTGGATCTGGCCTCGCTTCGCTAACGCGCCAGCTACACCAACATCAAAGAAATAAAATTTCGATCGCTTTATGGCCTTACGTTTTTTTGTCCTGGCAAATGGCAAGACTTGAAAACCAACTAAAGTATCCTCTAGTATCTCAAAGTAAGAGGCTACTGTCCTTGCAGGAACTCCCGCATCATTCGCGATGTTTTCAAAATTCAGCTCCTCTGAGTTGGCAAGCGCAGCAGTGTCAAGAAATCTTGCGAAGTGATCTAAGCGCTTAACTAATGACTCTGCTTGAATCTCCTCTTTTAGATAAAGCTTAATATAGTTTCTGAGCTCGTCTTCGGGGTAATCAGAAAGATATATGGGGGGCAATCCTCCAGTATTGAGGTAACGCAAGAGATCAAAACTCTCCCCCAGCTCAAAACTGGTAAATGGAAATATGTTAGATTCCCACGCGCGCCCGCCAAGCAAGTTGGCACCACCGCGTTTTAATTTCCTCGCGCTGGAACCAGTAAGTAAAAACTTAATACGTTTTGTTTCAATCAGGCGCTGTACTTCGTCAAGCAAGGTGGGAATTTTCTGAATTTCATCAACTATGGCGAAACTGGTCCCCTTAGGTAACAGCTCTTCCAAAAGCGATGGTCTGCGAAGTAGTCGTGAATATACATCGTCTGAGAGGAGATCTATGAAGGGGATCTCTGCGCCGAAACTTTTATGTACCAAACTCGTTTTGCCTGTGCCACGTGGGCCAAATAGAAAGTGGCTCTTCCTTTTCAAGAGCTCAGGCAGATCCAGACCTCTTTTTATCAACATGACTATATGATGCGGATTATCTATATATTCCGCAAGATGCTGCGGAATCCTATAACTAGCTAAATTTATACAGCATTTCAGCAGTAAATAGTTCTAAATTGTAACTGTTCACCCACTGCTGTACAGGAAGCTGACCGAACTGAGAGTGTAGATGGATCATGCGTGTCCGGTAGAAAGGTGGCGGTGATGCCGTAAATTCTTGATTTAAAAAGGGAAAACAGGAATTTGTAGTTTCCGCGATTTGAATTTAACCACGGAGAACACGGAGGTCACGGAGAGAGAAATTCTCAATATTTTCTCCGTGTTCCCCGTGGCCTCCGTGGTTAAAGACCCAAATTACAATGTCTTACCGGACAGCAGTGTAGATGGATAGGAAAATCAATTAAATCCCGAACGATATTATTTGGTTAAAGCGGAAACAACTCGCACCGAGCTTTAGCGAGTTTAGCAATAGGAGTGAAGGTTCGCTTAATGCAGAGTATCAGATGCCGAGCGTTATAGAACGAGATGTATTGGAGTGGTTTTGGCAGACGGGTTGACCAAAAGCGGGCACTCAAGGGGATCGATCTCGAGAACTCGTTTCATACAGGCCGCCCAGGATGGGGAGGCTTTGGAGGCTGGTTCAAGCGAGAAGGACCCTTAATCAAACCAATTAGTTAAGTGGGGTAAAAGAAACTACTCATTAACCCCGGGTAACGCCGGGTGGGAATTGGCCCCCTCCGCGTATCTCCGTGATCTCAGTGGTGAAAATATTAAGAATTTTTTACCACTGAGGACACGGAGTTACACGGAGGGGAAAACTACCCTGAGTTTATGAGCAATTACGGGTAAAATCTGGTGGATTTCTTTGTTGTCTGGCGCCCCAGCATCATGATAATATTCGTATATACAAATATGTTTACCTGGGACGTTGCAAAAGCGATTACTAACTACTTTAAACATGGCGTCTCATTTGAGTACTCCACATCGGTATTTAGTGATGATACGGCTTTAGAAGTAGAAGACGTAACGCATTCTCAGAAGGAACAAAGACGTATCAGAGTTGGAGAAGCTGACGATAAAAAAAATTTTAACTGTAGTTTTTACGGTAAGGAGATTAAGCAATGGCAAAGAAACGATCCGTATCATTAGCGCGAGGCAAGCGTCCCGCAAAGAGCGTGAAGCACTTACCGGATTCCGAAATAGACTTTAGCGACATACCTGAACTAACCGATGCGCAGCTGGCAAATGCTAAGCCTGTGGGACGCCCACGGATCGAAAATCCAAAACAATTGATGGCATTTCGTATGTCGCCAAATTTAATTTTTGAACTTAGAAAACTTGCTAAGAAGAAAAAGAAGCCTTATCAAACTTTAATGCATGAGCTCTTAGAACAAGCTGTTAAGCGCGCTGCTTAAGCCAGACAACGTTCTGTTGAATCACGATTTTCGCGACAAGCGGATGCTAAGGGTAGGGGCGCGAAATATCGTGAATTCAATTGTTATGTGCCTAGTTCCAATCTAACCTGCGCTAGCGCACCATGTATCGCAGCGATTTGACCGGCGAGAGCCTCTTCCGCTGAAATGATATCCGGAAGGAATTTACTTGTACCCGAGATACACCTCCCCCACTGGAGATTTATGCTCCATTTTTCAAACACAACACAA